>JASHPQ010000282.1 GCA_030037995.1 Nitrososphaerales archaeon
GGTCCAGTCTCCAGTTCACTGGGACTGTATGGTCTTACGACCTACACTCTACATTGATGACAAGAAAATAATCGATCATGGCGTGATGCCTTCGCTAGTTTAGCAGGTCTTCGTCACTCGGCTAATTGAGTGCAGCCGGTTATCGATTGATGACTCAAAATCCGGAACCCATTTTTAGATATTTACAAACGGCAAACCGATGAAAAATTTATAGACGATGGAATTTGGCGTTGATTTGAGTTGAAGAAAAAGCGACGATCAATCCGCGCAGTATCGCGGATTGCTTTAGTTGTGGTTATCATTCTTATAATTGTCATCGCAGGTGCAGGCATCTATCTAGCGTCCGTTTCACAAAAAGCTACAACTTCATCCTTAACCGCGACGACTTCAATCTCGTCAAGTCTTTCCTCTTCGTCTAGTTCGACTACATTTTCCTCGTCCTCCTCAACTCCGGTCTCAAGCACAAGCAGTCCGTCTACGATGTCCAGTTCATCTTTAAGTGCATCAACTTCGACGAGTCAATCTTCGGCAACGGTTTCAACACTATCTATCGATGACGTATATTGGCCTATTGGCGACCTAAATCAACTACAGGCAGTAAACACGCTCCCATTCCCGGACTGGCTGGAGTACACGGTTTATCAGCCTCTCGTTGATTCCAATCTCAGCGCACAGTACGGCCAGGGCGTCTTCCAATACGAGCCCGTACTAGCTCAAAATTGGACCGTTTCGAGCAATGTGAGCGTCTATACCTTCAACCTGAGACCTGACTTGAATTTCTCCAACGGGGATCCTCTCAATTCCTACCAGATCTGGGCTCAGATGTACGGCCTTTATTATCTGTCGGACAACAGTTCTACGTGGTTTGAGTCTTACGATCTTTTCAATATGAATGCGTCGAACTTTGGTCCAGCGACGCTAGCCCTGCTCAACCAAAGTGGAGTGATCAACCCCTCCTCGCAGCTCCTGTCGATAATGCAGAACAGCTCATGGCCGATCTACACGAATGGTCCAGACCAAATAGTGTTCCATCTCCGATCCCCATTCCAGTGGTTTACGGGAATCTTGGTGTCGACAGTGGGTCTTATATTCGACACGCAATACGTTTTGGAGCATGGGGGCTTTGGATCCCCAACTGGGCTCAATTCGAACTTCAACCAAAGTCCGATTCCGGGAACCGGTCCCTACATTGTCACTTCTGTTTCCGAGGACGCATACGTCCAGTTAGCACAGAACACCAATTATTGGGGCAAATCTCTGTCTTCCTCCGAAGTAGCAGCAAATCCCGCGATCGATCCGGGTCAGGCAAAAAACGTGATTATCTATTACAAGACCGATGATCTCGCGAGGTACGCCGACCTTTCCTCTGGTGCCGTGCAAATCGCATCCATAGAATCTGCCGATTGGAATCTCGTCTTGGCAAATCCGAGTAAATTCGCGTACTACACAACGAATTATGCTCCTGTCACAGGCGCAATTGCCTTCAACACTCAGGTGTTTCCAACCAACATCACCGCATTTAGGCAGGCAATTGTCCACGCAATAAATTATTCAAATATCATCCAGACCGTCTTTTACGGGGAAGCTACTCCCTTCATGGGCCCGGAGTACCCCGCCCAGCAAGAGTTCTACGACCTGGGTAATTACACGCCCTATCAATACAATCTTACTCTCGCTAAACAGTATCTGGCGCAATCGAATTTGACGAATATTCCAACGCTTTCGTTCACAAGCGAATCTGATTGCACAGCGTGTACCGAAATCGCGCAGATCATCCAGAGTGATTTGGCTCAGCTAAACATTACAGTGAATATCGAAGTTCTTTCAGCCACAGACTATTCTTCGCCCTACGGATCTTACAGCTACGAGGTACAAAATGCTGCCCAGATTGGACAGTTATCAATCTGGGGTGGAATCTCAACCTGGGTGCCAATTGATCTGACTCCTGCGGCCTACTGGCTTGAGTCTGTAAGCAATGGTTCCGCCTTCGGAAACTGGGCTGTTTACTCAAACCCGATTGTGCAGGCTTGTGTAAATTCGTTCACGAATGGATCGAGCACGAGCCAAATCTTGACTATATGCACTGCCGCGCAAAGACAGATCTACAATGACGCACCGTACGCGTGGTATGCAATAGAGAAGCTCTGGTACGGGACTGGATCATTAGTGTGGAATAAGAATGTAGTAAGCGGTTTCTACACGGATCCGACGTGGGGAGGTTACAGTGATTTGCCGCTTTTCAACACAGTGACTTTTATCTAAAGTCATCCATTCTAGACAAAAGTCTCACTTTTCAATCTGGGTTAGTGGGGCGAGACCTCGTTGCAACCGGTAGAGGCCTTGGGTTCGTAGACAACGTTTGCGCTAAGATGCAGGATAATTCCCAGGCGTCCAACGTGTGACCATGCAATGAGATTCAGTGCAGAGCTGTCCCTGAGGCTCAGACGGAAGCTATCTTCATTATCGGATCAAGTTCTAAACTCGAGGACAAATTTGGGATTTGAACTTAAAGTCAAAGTACCACCTCCCGCACCATACTATTAGTTCAAATCAAAAACCATTCTGAATGCAGATCAGGCAAATATTGCAAGAACCTCTGCCGCATAGCATACATGACTATGAAAAACGACTTGAACAGACGCCAGTCACGCTCATCTCGGATCCGTATGTGCAATTTCCAATTTGATCCGGTCGGATTAAATAGTTCTAAACATCATCCTCGACAAAAGCCGCAATTCCCGAACCAAGGCGTTTGGACATTTGATCGTCGACTGCCACACTCATGTAGCTAAATTCCCAGACGATTACAGCGAGGAATTGTTGCAGGACTATGCGAGGGCTTGGAGCCACAAGGGAGGTGGAAGTATGGACAAGACTCCAAAAGACCACTTGGAAGCTATGAGTGTTGTCGACAAGGCCATTGTATTCGGTTTGCGGGCATTGGATTCTGGTTTCAAAACTCCCAACCAGTACGTCGCCGAATACGTTAACGAGAACCCGGAGAAACTGATTGGGTTTGCAAGTATAGATCCCAATCACGACAATTCCATGAGCGAAATTAACAGATGCGTGAAAGAACTCGGCTTCAAAGGACTCAAGATGGGTCCGATTTACCAGCATTTCGATCCTTCGGACAGGAAGTATTTTCCGATCTGGGAGAGAGCGCAAGAACTCGAGCTACCGATTGTGATTCATCAGGGTACGACCTTTGTAAGGGATGCTCCTTTGAAGTACGCGTTCCCCGTGCTGTTGGAAGATATTGCACTTTCATTTCCCGACCTAATAGTGATAATTGCTCACATGGGGCATCCGTGGGAACCTGACACAATCGCCCTAATTCGAAAGCAACCCAACTTCTATTCTGACATATCCGCCCTTACTCCCAGACCCTACAGAATGTACAACGACTTGGTGCTCGCGATGGAGTACGGCGTACTGGACAAACTTCTCTTCGGATCCGACTATCCAGTGATAACACCTGCCCAGACAATTGAGGGGTTGAAATCAGTTAATACCTTTACCGACGGCACGAACCTGCCCAAGATTCCAGATGATGCTATCGATGCCATAATTTCTCGTAACGCTGAAAGAGCACTGAAACGTGTACTGCACTGAGATTGGTCAGTTCCTTGGCTCAGAGCGCGGCCGACATAGAGAAATTATGTACCTGCTTTGAATGTTTCTTTGAGGAGCTCGTAGGGACAGGTTAATTTGAAGCAATCCTCGAAACCAGAGGATGAAGCGCGTGAGCGTGTTCTGAAATTCATCGACTCGAAATTGTCGGAGCAAACTGCCCTAATCCAACAGCTCGTCAGAATTCCAAGCATCTCCAACACCGTGCATGAAGGTGACGTGCAGAAGATCGTACAACAGGAGCTCGAGAAAATCCCGCGTTTGCGTATCGACAGGTGGGAACCGGAAACGGCTGAGCTCTCGAAATACCCGCTTCACCCTATCCGAACCGGTTCATGGAACTACAACGGTAGACCAAACCTTGTCGGCATCCTCCAGGGAACTGGAGGCGGCGGCAGGAGCCTCATCTTAAACGGACACGTCGATGTCGTCAGTCCTGAACCGGTTCGAGAATGGAATTTCGATCCTTGGGGCGGCGAAATCAAGGATGGGAGACTGTACGGGAGAGGCTCCATGGACATGAAAGCAGGATTGACTTCGATGATTTACGCCGCGCGTGCCGTCGCTGAAAGTGGAGCGAAGCTGAAGGGAGATGTTATTTTGCAAAGCGTCGTTGAGGAAGAGTACGGGGGAGGCGGTACGGTTGCCGCCGTGGTAAGGGACTATCGAGCAGACGCCGGTATCATTTGCGAGGCTACCGGTGCGAACTCGATTGGAATCGCTTCCGGTGGTTCTAGGTTCTTCAGGATCAAAATTTACGGAAAGCCGGAATGGCCGCACCTCGCTCACTACGGCGTCAACGCGATAGGGCTCGCCTCAAAAGTATACGATGCCCTTCTAGATCTCGATGCCGATCGCGCGAACAGGTTACGCGGCAGACATCCCTTGCTGGAGACACTCAGGGCAGGGGGAATGAAGGGCCCCGGTCGGCCAACGAACATGACGATTGGCATAATGAGGGCAGGTGATTGGCCAGCGACGGTCGCCGGATGGGCGGAAATCGAGGGAAGAGTCGGTTTTCCGTCGAGCGAGTCAGGGGACGATGTACAGAAGGAGATCGAGCGGGCAGTGAAAATCGTCGCGATTGCCGATCCGTGGATGAAGGATCATCCTCCACTGGTTGAGTGGTGGGGAGCGAGGAGAGAAGCCTACGAGGTTAGCCCATCAACTCCCATCGTTGAAACACTCAAGAAAAATGTCGACTCGCTGGTGGGGAACTGCGAGATGTACGGAAACTCTTCGGCATCGGACGCCGCTTATCTCGCACCTAAGATCGGGAAATACGGTGGAATCCCGACCGTCTCATACGGGCCAGGCGGAGCGCGCGCGCACACGATCGATGAGTATGTTAACCTTGACGAAGTTCATCATGTAACACGGGTTCTAGCAGCGACGATAATCGACTGGTGCTCCTGAAATTGCCTGCTCTAATTTTCCTTCACCTTGCATACAGAATAAAACTCCCAGAATCATCAGTTTCCCTTTTTTACGAATAATTTCTGACAAAAACTTAATTAAAACCACTGCTGGCGAATGGTCGTCGGTA
Organism: Nitrososphaerales archaeon; assembly: GCA_030037995.1. Lineage (GTDB taxonomy): Archaea > Thermoproteota > Nitrososphaeria > Nitrososphaerales > CADDZS01 > DATLTL01. The sequence continues at coordinate 5,180 of JASHPQ010000282.1, forward strand.
ATCTTTCCGCCTTGAAGAAAAACGCAATTTCGAGAGTTGTAGCAGCTGTAATAGTGGTTGTAATCATAATCGTAGCCGCGGCCGCTGCGGTGGTGCTTTCCACGTCTAAAACAACAACAAGTACGACGACAACGCCTACTTCTTCTGTTTCAAGCTCCTCCGTTTCGAGTGTAACCAGCTCTGTGACTTCTAGTAGCTCTGTTGCGTCGGTAACTTCGACCTCCAGTGCGAAAAATCTAGTCGTTGATGACTATCAGTGGCCGGTCGATAATTTGAATCAGCTTTACGCGATTTCGTATTTACCGTGGCCCAACTGGCTGGAAGGAGCAGTCTACCAATCGCTGGTTGACGTAAACGTGTCCGCCCAACAGAAGTTAGGGCAGCAGACGTTCGTACCTGATCTGGCTCGGAACTGGACCGTATCTCCAAACGGCGAGACCTATACTTTCACACTTGCTTCCGGGATTAAATTTTCGGATGGAACTCCTTTCAACGCTTATGCCGTATGGACTGATTTTTACATGCTCTACTATCTCGGAGCGAATGCTTCAACATTCTGGGGCTCCCTGAGCATTTTCAATACTTCCAGGGTGGTCTTTGGGCCCGCAACATTGGCAATGATCAACCAGAGCGGTATAGTCAACCCATCCTCGCAACTGCTCGCCATAATGTCTAATTCAAGCTGGCCAGCCTACGCACCGAATGCGAATACTATAGTATTCAACATGGCTTATCCGTTTATTTTCTTTCTGAATACTTTTTCAGGCTATGAGGGAGAGGTCTTTGATCCGATGTACGTGTTGGAACACGGAGGGCTGGGCACGCCTGTCGCGATCAATGGTTACTTCAATTTCAATCCGATTCCTGGAACCGGACCTTACACAGTAAGCAATGTTGTGCCGGAAAGCTCAGTAACGTTCGTGCGAAACTCGAATTACTGGGGAGAAAACCTTACCGCGGCTCAGGTAGCTGCAAATCCCATGATCGATCCCGGTCACTATCAGACTATTCTGGTCAAGAATGTACCGGACGACACCAGCAGGTACATCGACCTGAGTACGGGCGCAGCACAAATAGTGGCTCTATTCACCAGCAATCTCCAATTAGCACAAAGCAATCCAAATTATGGCCTGGCATTATTGAATTATCCGGCCGCGATGGTCCAGCTGTCTTTGAACAATGCAAAGTTTCCAACAAACATTACCCTTGTGAGACAAGCAATAGTTCATGCCATCAACTATACTGCTGTCATAGATGCGTCAGGTTTTGGAGAGGGAGTGCCAGTCATGGGGCCGGAAACAATCAACTATGGTGCGTATTACGATCCTGGTAATTTCACGCCCTATCAGTACAACGTTAGCTTGGCAGAACAGGATCTGGCAAAGGCCGGGTTTGCCAATGGCACGGGATTGCCAACTCTCAGTCTATGGGATGATCAGAGTGATGCGACATTCATGTTGCCTGGCGCCGAGATCATCCAAGCGGATCTGGCAGCTATAGGCATTCAGGTATCGATACAGGAGCTAGATAGTACCGCCTACTACGCCCCCTACGGTTCTTATCAGACCAACCTGCAGAATGCAGCGTCAATTCCTTCTCTTTTAATTGGCGCAGCATTTGAGCCTGATTACTTGGCTCCCACCGACTATTGGACGGCTTTCGTTACAAATGCGTCAAACTGGGGTAACTGGGAAATATACAACAACCCAATTGTTGACCAGGCTGTTGCATTTTTGGCTCACAGCAATAATCAAACGGCGGTTCTGCAACAGCTGAAGCTGGCACAGCAGCAGATCTACAATGATGCCCCCGTTGCATGGTTGTTTGATGCCAAGCTGATTCTGACCGGTGGGACGTACGCGTACAACAAACACAACGTCGGAGGGTTTTACCTCGATCCGAATCTTGGAGGGGTTACCCAGCCGCCGATTCTCAATACGGTGTACCCCCCGGCGTCTTAATAGCGCGGCATCAGTCGGGAACCATCAGGTGTGCAAGTATAGATGGATCGCGTACGGGGCATCATACCCGCCCTGAGTACACCGACCGACGAGAAAGGCGAAATCGACGAGGGAAGTTTGAGATCGCTTGCAAATCGCAATATCAAATGGGGAGTTCATGCTGTAGCCGTTTCTATTGTTGCGGGAGAATTTTACAAATTCTCTGACGCGGAAAGAAGAAAATGTTTCGACATTGTGGTAGATGCGACTTCTGGCAAGGTTCCCGTGTGGGCTGGAATAAGTCACATGGGAACAGAGCCCTCAATCCAGTTAGGGCAATATGCCAAGGATGCCGGGGCCGACGGAGTCATTGCGATGCTGCCACTCGGCGTAAGGGTTCCGGCGATGGCGCAGTCGGAACATTTCAGTAGGATTCTCGAAAAGGTGGATCTTCCACTTATGATACAGGATGCGGAGGACTTTTCCGGGACCAGCATGCGTACGAGCCTGCTTGCAAAGCTTTCTAGGGAATACAGCAACCTTGTCTCTATCAAAGTCGAGGGTGGAGACATACTGCAGAAAATCGAAGATGCCATGGGTTTGGTCGAGTCGAAAAATTTCACTGTGATCGGAGGAATGGCCGCGAGACTACTCTTTGAGGAGCTTGATCGCGGCGCGCAGGGCAACATCCCGGATGCCTGCCTCACCGACCTGCTCGTTAAGGCCTATAATGACTACACTGCTGGAAGGGTGGAGGCCGCACGGAAGAATTTTGCCAAATACAAGCCATGGGTCGATTTCTTGACGCTTCACTCAGGAGCTTCCGCGGAGATTGAGAAAGAGACGCTAAGGTTAAGGGGCATTATCAGATCTTCTCACACACGCAGCCCTCACATTCCGCTTGACCAAGAAAGCAAGCAAGAGCTGGCGAGTATCATAAAAAGAATATTTCCAGGCGAATAGAGCTAGCTTAGTATTCTAAATTAAGTACCATTTGGTTTTAACTGCCCTGCCTAGCCTAACATGTTACTGCCGAGACAGTAAGAATTTACTCTAGTCTAATCTCATCGTATCTGGCCCGAGCTATTCTTGTTCTAAGGAATGATAATTGCGAGTCAGAGGCTGGAATGACACCGTTACCCCGGATACAAATTAAATATTGTAAAGACCTAGACTTTAGTTAATAACTGCATAACACTTCCTTGTTCCCCACTCCTACCTCACTTTTCCTCTCCCTTGGACCTTCCAGATCACTTCAACTCTATCCCTCTTGTATCCAATGAGCTCGTCGTGTAGATTCAACGACATTTCCTGATGCATAGGAATCACCGAAACTCTTTCTCCAACTCTGAAGGCATGTTTGCACTTTCTGACGTCAACGTGACCGTGCTCCATCGAAAGATCGTAAACTCTCGCTTCTGGGTACTCGGCCAGAACTCCCATTGGAACTCTTGGATCTCGTACATGGCTAGTGAACGTCTTCCATCCCGCGTCGATAATTATCCGATCCGGCGTGGGAGTGCTCACGACAGTGCTGATGATTCGGATCACACAGGAGTCGGCTCCGGGAAGAGTCTTCGCTCCTGTTCTCTTTAATCCCTCAAAGGCGTACGAGCCACTTCTAGTTTCGGTACACCCGAGTGATTTCGACTCTGCTTCCCTTCCGGTACCACCACCGCTTACAATGTTCAGCGGGACACTGTTTTTTTGCATCTTTGCTACCGTCGCCTCAACAAACTTCCTTGCTCTCTCTTCACTCGGGTAAAACATGAAGCCTTGTAGTTGCAGCCTCTTCAATCGAGTAACAATCTTTGCCAAGCGTTCTGCGGCATCAGGAGTCTGAACACCACAGCGAAAGTGATTCGTGTCTAGTTCAATAATCACATTGACATCAGTATCTTCTTTCACCGCTTGCTCAGAAATGCCCTTTGCAACCGCCTCCGAATCCAACGAGACTGTGATATTTGCCCTTCTCGAAAGAGCTGTCAGACGCTCTAACTTACTGGTTCCTACAATATTGTAGGGAATCAGAATATTATTCAGACCTCCTGCGACCATCACTTCAGCTTCTCCAAGTTTTTGGCAGCAGATGCCAATCGCTCCGGCCGCGATCTGCATTCGAGCTATCTCTGGAATCTTGTGAGTCTTTGTGTGCGAACGTAGCGGGATACCTATCTTCTGACAGTGCTCCGCCATAGAGCGGATATTCATTTCGAGGACACTCAGGTCTGCCATGATTGTAGGGGTATCCAGATCAGATAATTGCATCGGACTACTCAAGCTGTTTCATCCTTATTTATATCAGAGTTCTGAGACGAGACAGAAAAACGAAATAGTCTTTTCGGGATTGTTCAGAATTTCTGAACCACAATTACTGGAAAATGATCCAGGCACTCTGGTGGGCTCTGACTAGAATTTTGTATTTTGAACCTACTTTTTCCGCAAAAGTATTTATCTGCAGGATTATGCACCCAAAAATCACATTTACTTTGGCGAATAAATACTCTGCAATCTCCAAGTCTGTTGTTGTTGTTGTCGTTATAATAATCATCGTTCTTGCTGGAGTTTCCGCAGTGTTCCTCTCAACGAAAAGCACAACAACTAGTGTCACTTCGACGTCGTCCAGTGTCTCCTCAATCACATCGAGCCCATCAACTTCAATGGTTTCAAATTCTTCTTCTACTTCATCAGTTTCGAGCAGTAGTAGTTCTTCCTCAAGCTCTCTAGTATCAACGTCGTCGTCGAGTTCCACGTCTTCCTCCTCATCATCATCTTCCAGCGCCATTCCTAATACTCTCACAATTGATGATGCCAACTGGCCAAATGCAGGGGTGGATGTGATTTCTCCCGCTTACGACTGGCCAAGCTGGTTCACATTCTCCGTCTACCAAGCGTTTGTGGACGTGAATGTTAGTGCCGAGTACAATCAGGGAGTGATACAGTATCTTCCAAGTTTGGTTGCAAATTGGACAGAGTCGTCAAATGGTGAGACTTGGACATTTCAGCTGAGGCAGGGGGTGAATTTCTCGAATGGAGATCCGTTTAACTCCTATGAATTCTGGGCAGACATGTATGGTCTCTACTATATATTCGGAAATAGCTCATCCTGGCTTGGACGACCAATTATCAACATGAATAACGTAACATTTGGACCTGCAAGTCTCGCCTTGCTTAATCAAAGCGGACTGAATAATCCAACGGCAGCTGCGATCGCTATGATGAGCAACAGCTCCTGGCCGATATATGTTACAGGTCCTTACACAATAATGTTCCAGCTATCGAGCCCGTACGCTTGGTTCCCAGGGCTCTTCGTCGGAACCGGAGACACCGGTTACGCGGTAGATATGGGATACGCAATAACTCACGGTGGAGGATTGGGAACTCCTGCGTCTCCCAACCCGTATTGGATTACAAACCCGATTCCTGGCACGGGGCCCTACGTTATCACCGATGTCTCAACAAATGCGTACGTTGAGTTGGCTCAGAACCCCTCCTATTGGGGCAAGAACCTGAGTCAGTCTGAAATCAAAGCTAACCCCTACTTGAATCCGGGACAGGCAAAGCAAGTCATATTCAATTACGTGCCTGACGATACCGCGAGATACACTGACGTTGCTACCGGGGCCTCTGACTTCTCGATCATTACATATCCGGACTTCAATTTAATCCTTGACAATCCAAGCCAATATTCCTACTTGAGGCTGCCGATCTCGGACGACTTTCAAGCTATAGGATTGAATACTTTGTTGTATCCCACGAACAATACGGACTTTAGACAGGCGATTGTTCATGCGATCAACTATTCGCAGATAATACAGGAAGCATACTATGGAGAGGCATCTACGTTCATGGGACCAGAGTACATTACTTCGAAGGCTTACTACGACTTGGGGAATTTCGCGCCGTATCAGTACAACATGACGTTGGCAGAACAGTACCTGAACGAATCGGGTGTTACCAATCCACCTCCAATCGTGTTCAATGTTGTCTCAGTTTGCCAAGAGTGTCTTACAACGGCAGAGATCGTGCAAAGTGATTTGGCAGCTCTCAATATCACAGTCAGCATACAAGTGATGACGATAGATACATTCAACAATTATTGGAGTACGTACTCATTCGACGTTGCCAATGTCAATACACAGCAGGGAAATTTGAATTACATCGGCGGTGAGTGGTGGCAACCCAGCTACGTGGACCCGGTAGACGGATGGTTCTGGTTTGTAAGCAACGAGTCCCTGTTCGGGAACCAAGCAAACTATTATAATCCAATCGTCCAAAACTGCCTAAATGAATTCTTAAGCGACTCGACTAACACTACAGCGGTGACAATTGCATGTACTGCCGCCCAAAAACAGATCTACGATGACGCACCGTACATATGGATTCTATGGAACCTCTGGTTTGGCGACGGTTCGTGGGTTTACAAGACGAGTGGCCCAATAAACAGCTTCTACATGGACCCAGACTTCGGCGGTAACACTTTCGCCCCAGTAGTCAACACTGTAACATTCAAGTGAGATGCGGTAGCAGCTTAAACAATCGCCTCATAGTCCTTCTTCACCCTTCTTCAGATGCTCATTGACGATGTCCAGATCGGGTTCAACGCCAATCCCCGGGCCGAAATCTCTTAGGTCAATAAATCCATTCTTTCTTATCGGTTTGTGACCCTTGGCGAGGTTTTGCCACCATGGTACTCCCGTAGCGTGGAATTCCAACGCAATGAAATTAGGGAGGCACGCACAGAGCTGACATGCTGCGAAGGTCCCTATAGGACTCGCGATGTTGTGGGGGGCAAGCGGCATGAAATAGGCATCCGCGATATCGGCAATCTTTTTTCCTTCTGTTAATCCTCCGACGGTCCCAAAATCGGGCGCCACTATTCTTACTGCCTGCCTGGTTATTACTTCCCTGAATCCGTGCTTTGAGTATAGCATTTCGCCCGTAAGCGTCGGCGTCTTTGTCGATCTCGTAACTTCGATCAAAGCATCTACGTTTTGCGCGTTATTGGGCACGACGTCCTCTATCCACGCAAGTTCAAACGGCTCTAAAGCTTGCGCAAGCCTGATCGCATCCTGTGTACTGTAGCCTCCAAAATCTACGGCCAGTTCGGCATCTTTTCCTACAGCATCTCTTGCGGCGCCAATCAGTCGAGCAAAAAATGATACTTGTTCGTTGCTCAGGTGGCCCTCGTACTGAGGGTTATACGGATACGCGAGACTTACTATATCTGGGTAAAGATCGAATTTTAGAAAATCGAAACCCAGCTCGTTCTTCACTCTCTTGGCATGATCGGCAAATGCTTCGGGAGTGTACGACTCCCTCTTGGCTAAAGTGTAATCTTCCGGGTAGTGTGCTATCGGATGTCCCGCATGGCAATCGGCGTAGATCCGGATTTTATCCCTGAACTTTCCACCAAGCAGGCGGTACGAGGGAACGCCAAGTACCTTGCCAGCTATGTCCCACAGAGCCATGTCAATGCCGCTGACGGCATGGGCAACGTAACCAGAGATGTAGCTCTTGCCAGACGACACCTTCGCCGTGAGCCGCTCAACATCCAAGGGATCTTCGCCGATCAGCGTTTCCCTTGCCGATGACACTATTTCCTTGATGGCCTTCGAATGAAAAGCCGAGAAACACTCGCCAAAACCGGAAATTCCCTCGTCAGTTTCAATCATCACCAGCAGCCAATCGAAATTTCCACCCACGATAGCCGATCTTATTCCAGTGATTTTCATCTAGCGTTCTAACCGTTGTGAACCCAAAAAGTAATAATTTTTCGCAACAAATATCAGTGAATAAAGAAGTTTCATTTTTTGAAAGCTTTTGGATTTAGAAGGAATCTTGGACGATGTCCGGAAAGCGCATCGAGCACGGCCCTGCACGCATCTTCTCTTACAGCGACAAAAGCTTCCTCGCTGTAAGCGGCCAAGTGCGGCGTCAATACGACGTCATCAAGCTGAAGGAGTCTATTGTTCATGCCGATCGGCTCATGCTCAAGGACATCCAAGGCAGCGCCTGCTATCCTCTTCTCCTCCAGCGCCGCGATTAATGCGCGCTCGTCTACGGTCGCACCTCTGCCGGCGTTCACAAAGCGGGCTGTTCTCTTCATCTGACCGATCTCTTTCTCTCCAACGAGGTGCCTAGTTTCACGGTTCAAGGGGAGATGAGCCGAAATGATATCCGACCTTCTGAACAGCTCGTCGATTGTGTCCACCTTCTCCACTCCAAGCAAGTCAAATTCCCAGCGTGGCACATAGGGATCATATGAGATGATCTTAAAACCGAACGCCTTTGCCCGCACGGCAACCCGTCTCGCAGTTTTCCCGAATGCCAGCAAGCCAAGAACCTGCGAAGATAACCTGCGCACGCGAACGAGCTCGTGAACATCATGTCCCCATTTTCCACTCCCAAGAGCTTTGGCCATCAAAAACAGTCCACGCATCTGCGAAAGGATGAGAGTCATCGTGTGATCGGCAACCTCGTCCAGACAGTAGTCCGGTACGTTGGTCACAAGGATTCCTCTTTTCGTTGCTGCGTGAATGTCGATGCCGTCTGCCCCTATGGAAGCTAGGGAGATTATTTTCAGATTTGGAATTTTATCCATTATGAGACCAGAAAAGCGAACGTCTGCCGAATAGATCACCGCGTCAGCATACTTTGCGAAGGAAATTAATTCGTCCTGAGATTTTAGGCGATCCTTGGGAACCAAAAGTTTCCAGTTATTTCCAAGGAATATCCTTCTTTCAATATCCAATGACTGATTTGTATGATCAGTGATTGCAACTGTGGAGGACCTCCTATTCATGCAAATGATCTTGCTCCGAGATCGGATATTAACACCATACGACTGTTGGAAGGAGAGGCCGCCATTCCCTGAAAATGTTGTGTGTCAGCAGTCAAAGTCAAAAAAGACTATATTTCAAAACCCGGGCAATTTGCCTTTGCAATCTTTTCATCCAGTTCGACCCCGAGTCCTGGATGATCGCTCAAATTTATGAAACCGCGTTCTATTATTCGATGGGGAGATTTGATAATACCATTCCAAAATGGAAAGTCATGAGCGTGAAATTCAAGCATGCCTAATGTACTCGCTATTGAAGCCGTGTGAGCGCTTGCCATTGTGCCTATAGGGGAACTGATGTTATGGGGTGAAAATTCAAAATCAAACATGGCGGCGAGTTCGGATATTTTTCTTCCCTCAGTAATCCCTCCCGTCTTTGCAAGATCGGGCGTCCAAATGGTGATTCCGGTATTAATCAAATCTTTAAACTGATAAACAGTGTAGAGGTTTTCGCCTGTCGCTATGGGTATTGCCGAATTGTCTGCAAGCAT
>JASHPQ010000283.1 GCA_030037995.1 Nitrososphaerales archaeon
CGTGATGAAGGAGTACGAAACCACCGGCAGGATGGATTTCGAAACTTTCAGGAAGCTCCACCGCTTCGGCGAGGGGTTCTCGCTGTACAGCGCTTTCCCTCCGCTCCAGCGATTTCAAGGAAGGGACGCGCTCTCAAAAGAAAGAGATTGGTTTTATCACATCGCGCCGCAATCAAAGCCAAGGATAGAGTCAATCAACATCGAACTGCTGAGTCCGGACGTTGCTCTTGTTACGCTTACATTGAGATATTCAAGGAGTAATGGGCAAGAGCTCAAGAATCGCGGCACTATGGTTCTCACAAAGAAGGACCGTGTTTGGAAGATCCACCATGAGCACTTCTCATACCTAGAAGAAAGCTCGTCCAACTTAATTGAAGTATGATGAATCTAGTGTGAATGGATCTCTGCCAAAATCATAAGGGCCTCTGGATTATCCTGTCATTTGGCCAGAATCATTGCTGAAGTTCCCTAAGAGATTCAAACATATGGATCGATGACTGATTCGTAATAGTGGGCCTTCGACTCGTCTAACTTCGTAAATGATTTCATTTTTGGGTGAGCATCGAACATCGATTCCGGGACTCCCTTTTGCGATAGTTGTGCTTCAGCTATCTTATTGCCCGCCTCATGAATGGTCGTATCCACATCGCGCCAATCGAGCTTCTTTCTTCAGTCTTATCCGCAGTTTTGTAGCGTCGGACACATCCGGCCCAAAAGTACATGGGAAATCATGGCCCAAAAAGTTATCACTCCTGCCATTAGGTTGATGGCCCGATGTGGGATTTTTCGGGAAAGACGGTTCTCGTAACGGGAGGCTCTAGGGGCATTGGGAGGGCGTGCGTTCTCGCGTTTGCAAAAAGCGGTGCGAGCGTTGCGATAAACTACAACCGGAGCGAGGAGGAAGCGCGGAGGACGCTGGAAGCAGCGAAAGCCTTCTCGAACTCGCAGATTTTCCGGGCGGACACCTCCAGAGTCGATCAGGTAAACGCGATGGTCGCGGGTGTCGTGAAGTACTTTGGAAAGATTGACATCCTCGTTAACAACGCCGGCGTGTTGAGGAGGAGTCCTTTCCTTGAGATCACTGAGAGTGAGTGGGACTGGGTGCTCGACATCAACCTGAAAGGATATTTTCTGGTGGGGCAGGCGGTTGCAAAGCAGATGGTGGAGCAAAACACCGGAGGAGCGATCGTGAACATCTCGAGCAATAATCAGGAAAGGGCGGCGATACTGCTCGCGCACTACAATGTGTCCAAGGCTGGAGTGGCGATGCTCACGAAGACCATGGCGAATGAACTGGCTCCGTATCGGATACGAGTGAATAATGTGGCGCCGGGCCTCACGGAGACGGACATCAACAGGAAAGACATCGCGAACAAAGAGTGGAGAGAGGGGCGAATGGCCAGGATCCCTCTGAAAATCGTCGCGAAGCCTGAAGACATTACCGGCGCGGTGCTTTTCCTCGCCTCGGATGACGCGAAACTGGCGACGGGCACGACGGTGTGGGTGGACGCGGGAGCGACTATAAGTTAGGAAAGCCTACACTGTCATTGTGCTATACTTGTCCTGATCTATAATGACTCTTAATACGGATAGCTCGCCCTTGCGAGCTAGCTTAGGGGGTCATTGTCAATTACTAAAGCATGCCCGTGCATGGAAAGCCCTCCAAGGGCCCTCCTCCTGATGGCTTTTGGAATTCTATGAATTAGCGTCCTTTCGAGCCCTAGGATGATTTTTGCGATTCCTTTGTCTTGTCCCTCACTGCTCGACGTTTCGTTATTCACAAATCTATCACTTTGTTAGTCTATTGCTTGCTTTTCTTTGGATCTCTAAGCATCTCGTGCAGGTCTTTCCTCCTTCCTCCATTAATGACTGCGTACGTCTGCTCACGGTACGAATTTACTTGGTGTGTGATACGCTGCCCGTCAAAAACCTCTCGGGATTTAGGGCATTTTTCACACCTTTCAGGTGTGAAGGAGCCAGAATTGAGCTTTCTTGGCGATCGGATCGCATTCATACGATTACAAACAGACGACCGATCTATTGGGTTGTCTCTAGGTGTTGATCAACCTCCATTACTTCTTGTTCAGCAGTACCCTCCGTTTGTATTCGGGCTCAGCAAAGAAGTGGAAAAGTCAATTCTGCGGCGACCTCCTCTGGTGAGCAAAGGCGAGTAGAATAATATTATAATTGAAATACCGACGGTTCTCGCATGTTAGAATGGGTATGTCGTAGAATAGTAGAATTTATGTTTCCATACTTATGACAAAAACTGAAAGCTGGAGCAGTGACGGATAACATTCAGAATGAATAAGCTAGATTGAAAAAGATAAGCGGATAACTCGTTGTTCGTTTAGTTTTCCGTCCTGATTTTCTTTATCAACGCGTCAAACCTTGGATCCTCCCTGATATTTCGCCACGAGGGATACCCTCTAAGAACCACGGCGGTAGGATAATCACCGGAAGCTCCCTCGAGCCATTCGAAGCAGTTGTCCATGTCTCCTTCCAGCTCATAAATTTCCGCTATTATTAGCGGCTTCCGATTTCGAGGGAACTGTTCTTCTGGTAGCTGTTCTAATTTCTTAATGCATTCGGACGCTTTGTCCTTCTGGCCCGTCAATGCATAGTAACAGCCGTGAAAATAAAAATCAGAAGCGATCCTAAACTGTGGATCCGTCAGTTGTATTTCTCTCTCGAGATAATCTAGTGCGCGTTGAAAATCCCCGTTAAACAGATAATAGTAGCCAGAGGCATAATAGTATGCTCTGAGGTCAATTTTCGAAAGTTTCTCGATCCTTTCGAACGCCTCGTGCAATCTTCCAACATTCTCCAATAAATAAGCAAGGTTAACGAGAAGCGGAGATGTCAACGGGTCAGCCTCTTCTGCCAGGAATGCTTCTTTCATTCCTTCTTCCAACCGCCCTTCCTCAACCAAAAAAATCGAGTACCAGTGGTGAGCCGTCGCGTAGCTTGGGTTGAGCGCTATTGCAGTCTTGAACTCTCTCTCCGCTTGTTCGAACTTGTGATCAAACATATTGAGTAACATTGCAAGTGAACAATGGGCTTCAGCGAAATTGGGGTTGAGCTCCAGTGCTTTGGATGCTAGAGCTTTTGCTCTCTCTGGGGTGTCTCGATCATTCTCATATCCCGCGGCGTAGAGTAAGAGCAGAGTATCAGCTAAGCCAGCATAAGCCTGCGCGAAAAAGGCATCCAGTCTAATCGCTTGTTCAAATTGCTCCTTTGCATCAAGGATAGATTTTCTTTCTCTACTGTGAAGGAGCGCCCTGCCTTTGAGATAGAAAGAGTAAGACTCCATATTATGGGTTGATGCAGTTTCAATACTCTCCCTTTCTTGCGCCAGTAGCTTGACCTTCAAAGCTTCAGCAACAGTCTCAGAGATGTCGCTTTGGATGAGGAACACGTCCTTCATTTCTCTGTTGTAGGACTCTGACCAGATGTGATTGCTCGAGGCACAATCTATTAGCTGTGCCGTGATTCGGAGCCTGTCTCCTGCTTTTCTTACGCTCCCTTCGAGTATAGTACCGACTCCCAGCTCATTTGCGACTTCGTTAATTTTCCTCAATCCTGTCCTTTTGTATCCCATTACCGAAGTTCTTGCGATTACTTTCAGTCCTCGAATTTTGGACAGGGTTGAAATCAGTTCCTCCGTCATACCATCTGCAAAATACTCATCGTTGGGATCAGGGCTGATGTTTGTAAAGGGTAGAACTGCAATTCTTTTCCTGTCCGGAACGGATGCGGCGGCATCAATTTTGCCCCGATCCTCTCCCCTTTTGGACTGCCACGGCATGACAACCTTGTAGACACTGGTCGGAAATTTGATATTCTTCTGCTCAGGATGCTCTAATCGCTCGAAAGTATAATCCACCTTGTTTTTTATCTGATAGTAGACCTGATCTGAAATGCAGACTCCTTCTGGTTCCGCTAACGGCTGAATCCTTGACGCGATGTTGACGGTGTCACCGAAGATGTCTCCCCGCTTGTCAATCACATCCCCCTGATGTATGCCGATTCGGAGCTTTATCTTCCAGTCCTCTTTGGACGAGACGTTGTAATCATGGAGGAACTTTTGGATCTCGATTGCGCAATCAGTCGCGTCCAAGCAATTAGAAAATTCCACGAGAAATGAATCGCCCATTGTTTTCACCTCTCTCCCTTTGAATTTACGAAAGAGAGGTCTCAGGAGTCGATTGTGTCTTTCAAGAACTACCAGTGCTTGCGATTCGTCGGATTGGGTGAGGGCACTGTAACCCACAATGTCAGTGAACATTATCGCAGCGAGCCTTCGGACGGATTTCGCTGACATTAGATTGCACCTTCTGGATAGCTAGAGAGAACTATAATGGCTTTACTTTGGAGATTCTGTTAGGGTGATTCTAATTTCGCGAACATCTTGTGCTTATGCCTAACATGATGGCTCGGGGAGACCCAAAAATATGCACATGGAATAGTCACTCGATAGTAATATGCAAATGGAAATAGGTTACAAATTATCCTCAAAGAATCAATAATAAATAGTTTTCAAAAATCGAACTACTTATGTCTCAGGCCTTCGACCATCTTTTTTCTCCCGTTGAGTTAGGACCGATAACCGTCAAAAATAGAATTTACATCACTCCGCACGCGACGATGTTCGCCTCCGACAATCGAGACAACCTAGCTGGGGAGAGATTGTCGTACTATTGTGCCGAGCGAGCAAGGGGAGGTGTAGGACTTATCGAAGTTTCCATGGCGAGAGTGACTGCTGGAGCTGCTGACACAGCGATCTTTACAGACTCTCATTTTAGCCCGCTCAACTTGGGTCATCCAATGGATCTGACAGGTAGATTTCCTATTGGAGCTTCGGATCCGAGAGTCGTGGACGGTTATTCAAGGCTAGCTCGACATGTACATCAGTACGGCGCGAAATGTTTCATTGAACTTTCTTCTGCGGTGACGAGCGGAATGGGTGTATCATCTTATCCACTCCCTTCACACCCGATCCACGCGCTACCCTACACAAAGAGGGAAATGGACGAAGCCAATATAGAAAACGAAATCGAAGCTTACGGAAAGGGGGCAAAATTCGTCAGAGACTCGGGGCTCGACGGAATAGATCTACACGGAACGCACGGTGCCTTAATCTCCCAGTTCTTGTCCGGCGTGATGAACAGGCGGAGGGACAGGTGGGGGGTTCTATCAAAAATAGGACGAGGTTTGTTCAAGAGATCATAAAGCGTGTGAAGGAGTATACCGGTGGTGATATTGCGGTCGGGATGAGATTGATGGGCGATGAGAGATTCGAAGGCGGAAATACGCCGGAAGTCGTCTCCCAGATTGCATCTATTCTTGATGGACAGGTTGACTGGATAACGGCAGACCAAGGTTATTCTCCCCATCAAGAAGACTGGCAGGCTGTCCCCATGTATGTAGAAAGTGGCTACAATCTCAGGATAACCAACCCAATCAAGGCGGTTCTAAAGAAAACTAAGGTGGGCGTTGTGGGAAAGTATACGGATCCGGGGTACGCTGAGAGCTTAATCGCGAATGGTCAGGCAGACTTGGTAGCTATGACGCGCGCCCTGATTGCTGATCCGGAACTTCCCAACAAGGCGAGAGCTGGAATGTCTGCGGAAATTCGCCCTTGCATAGGTGCTCTTCAAGACTGCTGGGGAAGGATGATTCGAGGTCTCCCGATCTCGTGTACTGTAAATCTAGCTGTTGGAAGAGAGGAAGCGTGGGGGAATCAAACTCTGACGCCCGCGACGACCAAGAAGTCTGTATTTGTTATCGGTGCGGGCGTAGCCGGTCTCGAGACCGCTAGGATCGCAGCTTTAAGGGGTCATAAAGTAAGAATCTATGAAAAGTCTAAACAAGCAGGCGGTCAAGCTATGATCGCAGGAAGACTCCCCGGTAGGGGAAATTTGAAGGCGATAGTAAATTGGCTAGTAGACCAAGTTAAGGCGCTCGGTGTAGATATCAAATATGGGCTAGACGTCACCGACGATCAAGAAGTTGTTGACTTTGTATTGAGTGAAGAAAAGCCAGATGTCGTTATCATAGCCACTGGTTCCACTCCAATTAAGAATGGATTCCAACCCTACACTTTCAACGAAATCGAAGGCTGGGATCAACCTAACGTATGCACAGACGAGGACATCTGGCAGGGAAGAATCGAGTTGGGAAGCAAGATCCTCATTGCAGATACGCTCAGCTTTATTGAGGCGCCCGCCCTCGCAGAACATCTAATGACCCGAGGGAAAACTGTCGAAGTTGTGACTCCCTTCGAAAACATAGCTCTTGAACTTAACTTGATGAACCATTGGGAGCATCTTATGCCGAGACTTGTTGGAGTGAAAATTACGCCTTTCACCTGGATTAAGAAAATTGAAAGGAACGTCGTGACATTGTACGACTTTCACGAGAAGCAAACTAAAATGGTACGTGACGTTGACGACACAGTTTTGATAACGGGTAGGATTCAGAATGACTCTCTATATCGCGTGTTCAAGGAAAAGATCGTAGAAGTCTATCTGGCGGGGGATGCAAACGTAGCAGGCGCAAGGATCGGCTTTGCGATGTACGACGGACAACGAATCGGCAGGTTAGTTTAACCTGAGCGCGCGTGTGTCTGTATCACTTTGTGTCTGACTCAGTGGGACGCTTTGCAAAAATGTCCCATCGCATTAATCCTTGTTTTCACAATGAGTAAGACAGGTTTTGCCGTGCTAGCCGATGGCGGCGTGACCCTGCCCTCTGCAAGTACAGCGAGGGGATTCGATGAACGCGTGGATTTCTAATTCGATCTAAAGATAAAGATGCGATGCAAGAGATATAGTGTCGACCTAAGCAGTCAAAGGACGGATTTCCGGGCCAATATCGTGATACCTTTATCTCTGGGCTATACATTAGGCTCTCCCATATCTTGGCTTCCACGGGTGTTCCTTCTCTTGACAACCTTCTTGGAAGCGATGGGTATCCAGACAGATCAGCCATACTCGTTGAAGGCCCTCCCGGAATAGGGAAGGAAGCTCTCTGCTACTGGTTCGTGAGATCGGGATTAATTCAGGGCGATTACTGCCTTTACGCGAGTCACCGACCCGTGTCCGACATCTTACGAGACATGAAGGGCGTCGGAATTAGTACCGAACGTGTTCCTGATTGGATAGCAAGCTCGGGGTCAAACGCGAGGCTCGACCTGAGAGATCCTACTTCAATTTCGGTAAACATCAAGCAGGCAGCGCATAACAACAACGATCGACGAGTCAGAATTGCAACTGATGTACTCTCGCCTTTGCTCGTACTGAACTCTGTTGAATCAATGTACAACTACTGGTCTCAGCTGTTAGCCGATCTGAAACAACAGGACTGTGTTGCGTTTGCCCTAGCTGAAGAAGGCATGCATGCTCCCAATGTTCTCACAACGATGGAACAGATCTTTGACGGCGTCATTGAGATGCGACTGTACGAAGAAGGTCTGTCCATCACGCCACTCTTCCGCGTGAAGAAAATGTTAGGCATTCCACCGCTTCACGGTTACTTCAGGTTCTCAATTTCGTCTACCGGAATGGAGGTTACACCACACGCAACTAAGTGATCTCATCAATATTTACACTAATGTTTTCCTTGGTATTGCCGCATTAGTTTTTGGCTTTGCAGCTTTCAGGGCCCTTACCATAGCGAGGGCTCTTGTGAATAGAGTCTACCGAAATCAAGCATATTTTACGGGAGCTTTCGGAATCATCGCACTCGTAACAACTATCCTGCCAGCCGAGGGCTGGATATACTTTCCCCTATTATTCATCTTCTTTGTTATGGTCGACTGCACAATTTTGGCGGCGCTTGAAACAGATTTTTTCCACAGAAATACGCTTCGATGGAAGCAGATCAGATTAATAGTCTATCCATTGTTAGTCGTGGATGTAATTTACACGATTATGCCGTCCGGCGTGCAAAACTCTCTGCCGGAGGTAGTTTTTCTCGCTGTAGCCATTAGTTTCATTTTCAATTTCTTGTACACAGCTGTGACTGCTGTCGTAAGCGCCCTAAGAACACCTGACAAACCTTTAAGGCGATTCATAATGCTTGCAAGCCTCTACCTCTTGGGGCTCCTAGTCAACACTTTGCTTTTTGTCTTCGTTACCGAGCTGATTACCCCTATCCTTCTCGTATTATTCGCATACATTATTTATCGCATGGCAATGTCCTTGTCCCCGGTAGGTAAAGTCGAGAAAGAGATCGAACGATAACATCAGTTTCCTGTATACGCCCATTCGAAAATTTGCTAGCAGTATAATTCCATCGCGGAAAGTAGGACCCCCACACGAATTTACTTGGTGTGTGATACGCTCCCCGTCAAAAACCTCTCGGGATTTAGGGCATTTTCACGCCTTGCAGGCGCGAAAGAGCTGGAATTGAGCTCTCTCGCAAACAGGTCGTAATAGCGGAATTATAAATAAGACGACCGATCTCTATGGATTTAGAGCGTTTTGCATCTTTATCATTCATCGCATCGCTCTTTTCGATTAAGCAGCATGCTCTTCTGGTTCTATTTTGTTCAAGGGAACTAGCGATCTCGCGCTTCGATAAAGGAAGTATGATGCTGCTACGTAAGTCAAATCGCCAACCAGATCTAGGCCGATCAATGCGAACCCTGTTGGAGCAGAGGCAGCGAAGAAGGGTCCGATCACTCCGAACAGAAGGGTTGCGACTATCGAGGGTAATAAGAATAGGGCGAAGTAACGTAGTTGCCTGCGCAGCAAAGGGTCCCCAGACCTTCGAGCGACAACGGGGAGAAGTATAGACCCTGAGACCAGAGGTACAAAGAAGACGACCACCGTCACAGGAAATGCAAGACCAGATAGGTTGCTTGAGGGGCCGAGGCCGGCTGAAAACGACAAGACGATTGAGAGGGCTGAGAAAAGTACCAGCGTTCCCCAGACAAGCCGCCTAATTCTACCCCAACCTAGCGTGTCTCTAAGAAGAGGGTCGGAACGCCTACCCGCAAGAACCGAAGCATCCGCCCAGTAGAATATTGTGACAAAGACGAAAAGCGTGCCGACGCCATCGAGAGTATTGAGCGTCGAAGTAAGGGAAGGACTAGAAGGGATCGAGAAAAGGACGAAGAGTAATCCAAGGGCGATTGATATTAAACCGATGCCAAGCGCCTGATTGCGATACAATCGGACGGCCAAGGCATGCCTGATATCTAGCGCCCAGTATGCCGGGTAAGAGAACATGATCCCGACGCCTAGGGTAAGCAACGACGGATTCCCGAAGACGATGGTAAGAGCGAGTGCCACAATTCCTAGCACGAGCAGTATGATGAGGGATGTGTCTAGTTTACCTGCCAAATGCGCTGACCTCCATTCCGGTTTTAGTAAATGAGAAATTGTAATAACCGGGCTGCGGTGGTACACCTCTCATTTTTCTAATTCTTAGAAGAGGAAGTACTCTCAGTCCTTCTTCATACAGTCTCAATTCGATCACGCCATCAAACAATTGCTGCATCGCGGCAAGCACTTGAGGAGGATGCATCCCTTCTTCCAATGTGGCGAGAAAGACGGAATCGTACTGCTTTGTATCGTCGAAGAGCTGAGTTAGAAACTTGTAGATCGTATCAGGCTGATTCAGCATCAACAGCGAGGAAAGTACATCGGTTACTGCTCTGATCCTTCTATCAGAATTCTTCTTCAATATGTCTTTGATGTTGTAAGAGAGTCCAGACAGATCATTTACGTCAAATTTTAATTGCCCTCCATTACTTGAAAACCAGAACGGAACTCTCTGTGAAAAATCGACATTGAACGCCTTTACATCTTGTAGTACTTCCTTTGCTGAGAGTCTGGTATTGTAAAGACAAAAGTCGTTTTGGACTAGTCCAGAGTGAGTAAACCAGTAGCCTAGAGCTTCTTTGCCGATACCGGGAGGCCCCACTATTAGGATGGTCGATCGATCCGGATAGCCGTCAGAACCGATTAGCTGGTCGAGGGATGCCAGCCCGGTCGAAGCCAAGGTTTGTGAGTGCCTATGAATCGTCTTGAGATAAAGGTATCCCGGTCATTGGCCGGAATTCCGCTTTTCTGCTGCCTAAATCGCCACAATTTCTCTGTATTTTTCACGCAAAGTGGTAAACATCCTGTCCTTTTTTTATCGAAAATCGCTCCCTTAAGGTCCGAAGAGAGGTGTGGGTCAACACAAGATACAAAAACACTGAGGAATGAAAATCCTGTCTTGCTAGCAAATTTCATGCGCGGAATGTGGGACCCCCGCACGAATTTACTAGAAAAATCCAGTGGCCACCTCTGGTAGGAAGGACAGAATTCATCCCTCCTAGAACGAAAATAATTCGAAAAATTGTACACGATCCGAACTAAGGTCTCCCAGCTTTCACAAGTTGGGCCACGCCCAGGTCCTGATAACCAAACCAGAAGATAGGCTCGATTGACGCGTAATGTGACGGGCGGCTACTTAACTCAACTAGGGTCGAGCTTCGAATACTCTATTGAACGGAGTCTCTGCGCTCTTCCTTACAGTTCTGAAACCGCCGGCCTGGATTACTTCCTTGAGTTTTGCATCACTAGCCTGAGCTCCAAGGGCCAATCCCACTTCCTGGGACAGCGAGGATGGGACGCAAAGCATGGAAGAAGCGTTGTAGAAAATTCTCCCCACAGGATTCATGTTATCTTGAACCGCCTCTTTTGCGAAAGGTTCGACTATCATCCAAGTGCCATCTAGTTTCAACGACTGGCGAACGTGCCTTGCGGCACCCACGGGATCGCCCATGTCATGGAGGCAATCAAAGAAGGTGACGAGATCAAAATCTTTTCCTTGATAGTCCTTTGCCGATGCCACTTCAAAGTCTATGTTGGCGGTTGCCCCCTCTGTTACCGCATCGTTCCTCGCCATCTCAATTGATTCCATGTGATTGTCGTAACCCACAAAGTTGGATTTTGGAAAAGCTTTCGCCATTATGATCGTCGATGCACCTAAACCGCAACCGACGTCCGCAACTTTCGCGCCCGCTTGCAATTTTGGCACGACCCCTTCCAGACTGGGAAGCCACGAGCCGACAAGATTTCCAATATAGTTGGGCTTGAAAAATTTCTTCGTTCCAGAGAATAAATCCACTTGATGCTCACCCCAACCGAAACCTTTCCCCGACCGAAAGGCATCAGCGAGTTTTCGTTCATCTTTGTACATTGCACTTACAATATAGTAAGCTCCTGGAATGTACAGAGGATTGTTTTCATTTGTAAAAGCAAATGACTGTTCGGGGCCCATCGAATACTTTCCGGAGGAAGAGTCGTAGTTAACATATCCAGAGGCAGCTTGTCCCGCACACCACTCTCGAACATATCTCTCATTGGTGCCTGTCTTTTCGGCCAGTTCCTTTGGAGTAATTGCTCCATTGGCGGATAGAGCTTTGTACAATCCAAGTTGTTCCCCAATCAAAATATTCGGGCCGGTCGCAGACGCACCCATGTCGGTGACGCATTTCATAATCAACTCATTCAACTTGTCTGGATTTACGGACATTACTTTCTACCGATTTCTTGTGGAATTTGAGACGCGATTAAAAACATTTAGGCGGATTGTAAAGGGCAATGGCACATTACTTGGGCATCGGCGTATGCTCTCTGGAAATACGGGGGAGATACGAAGAGAATTCGACGACCTTTTTCGATACACGAAAAGTTCCGTAAATGAAGTAAAGCTGACATCTGGACGACGATAAAACTAAGCTAGACTGAATAGAAAATTAGGCTAACTATCCATGGGGTCAGATAGTCTTTCTCCCACTGTTGAGGACCAGGAAGATCGGTCGTCTGCTTGTAATCATATGGATACGATCTGCCTGCCGACAAAGCTCAATTCATGCTCCTTTCAGTCAATAGAACTCGAAATTTCCCTAAATCTCGAGAGGTTTTCATGATGGAGCGTATCACACACGCACGAATTTAACTATGACTATCTAAGTTTAGCTTGGGAATTTCAGAGTGATCTGGAGAGGCCGGCATTCAACTATTCGGGGATGGGCCCCATTTTCCTTCCAGTTCGCCTCTACGAATCGCGTTCCCTATTCACTAGGCGGAGCTTCTTGTTGTCTCCATAAATTCGTCCAGAGAGCTAGCTCCTCGTAGGTTTGATTCCTCTTCAGCATCCAGTAGGCGTACGATACGAGTTTCCTTGCAACTGCGACGAGAGCCTTCCTCTCTCCCCTCGTACGCCTTAACTTCAGATAGAACTCCCCGAGATGAGGGTCCTTTCTCACGGCTACTCTCGCACACTCGATCATATTTCTCCGGAGAAACTTGTTTCCGTCTTTCGTTATGTGACCGGTGTAAGACGCGTCACCCGATTGATGGAGGGAAGGGACTAGACCGAGATACGCGCATGCATGCTTCGAGTCAGGGAATCTGTCCACATTATCTAGGGCAGATGAAAGGAAGAGAGCAGTGTAGGGTGCCACACCCGGTAGAGTGTCCAGGAGCTTTGCCTTCTCGTCACGTGCGACGATGGACGCTATCTGTTTGTCGAGCTTCGCTGTAATCGATTCGACGAGTTCTAGTTCTTGCAACCTGATGTCTATTTCCTGAAGCGAAATCTCTTCTTTGAGCTTCCTTCTTCCCTCTGTACTGAACGGATTTTCAACGACTATTCCTCTTC
>JASHPQ010000028.1 GCA_030037995.1 Nitrososphaerales archaeon
AGAAACTCCGTCGTGTCCTGAAGGTCTGGATTGATGAGACTAGGAAGCACCTCAAAAGGGCTCAGGATGAAGGTTATTTGAAACATGATGTCGACACACGAAAGGTTGCGGAATTCGTGGTGATGATGGAAGAAGGATCCGGAGCGATAATGAAGAATCTTATGGATCGAAAGGTCTACTGGGCGCTTTATGAAGGATTCAAGCAGTACCTGGAGTCGGTAAGTGCCTGATGCCATCCGCGTCACTAAACGCAGAGCAGGATAACCAAGATCAGCGCGAAAAAGGCACAAGCAAACCATGCCGTCGCGTAACCCTCGCCGGTCACGATCGCAGAAAATATGACCGGAGCAACAAATCCTCCCAAGAGAGAAATACTGTCACACCAAGCGAGGACGACGGATTCGTACTCTTTTCGGATCGCTCCTCCAATGGCTCTGGTGAGGCCAACAGTGTAGCAAGTGCTCGCACCAATGCTAGTCAACACTGATGCTGCAATCCCGGCACTCGCCGTACCTATTGCCGTAACCGCCATCCCCATTGTGGTCAATAAAGCTGAGAGTAAAATCCAGGTTCGCAGTTTCCCTGACCTGTCGTAATACCATCCGACAAACGGTGCAGTGATCGCGAAGACCGGACCGATACCCCCAATGAGACCTGCCTTCCCCGCCGAAAGTTTAACGGATGTCTCCAGATAGTACACGAGAAAATTCGTGGTCAGCGATGCAACTAGCGATGAAGCGGAGCATAGAAACATCATGTACGTGATGGCGTTCCTCGCTCCGATCCTCACCTCCAGTATCCCGCCGGGGATCTCCGACGCACATATTCCGAGAAACATGAGCGAACTTGCAATCCCGAGACCGGATACTCCTTGATGAAAATCAAGGCCGACAAGAGAAAACACGGCAGCTAGATTGTTCTGAGTACCGAAATAGCAAAGTTGGACGAAAGGATTATCGTGATTCGAGCACGATTGGAGAATAGTCCAACTTCCAAGTCTGACTCTTGATTTGAAAATGTTGGGAGCGGGAACGACATCGTACAGTCAAGGAAATGTATCCCGGCATTTCCATGTTCAAGATAAAAAGTCTCAAAGATCCAAAATCTTCCATGAATACTTGGTAGTCGACGCTATCCTCAAGGAAATACACGGATAGGACTACCAGACTTGTTCTTTTCAAGAAAGCTACTTGACTCGGCTCTCATAATTCCGCAGCTTGTTCTTTGTCTGAAGGATACATGCCCACAACCACTTACCTTCTAGGATAATCGAATGGGCTCTTAAAATTCAATCAGCAACTAAATTATACCACAAAACTCCATCACGGCCTCTGAGTAGATTTTTGTCAAGTCTGCTAGATCTTCGATATTGACACATTCGTGATCAGTATGCATGGTAACATTATCGGCCGGTACTGCACCAAACTCTACTGCCGGAATCTTTCCAACATTAATTACGACCGACAATTCACTAACGTACCGAGTTCCTATTATATCGAGTTGTTTTCCCGTTACGCAAAATATTGCTCGTTTTAGGCATTGAACGATTTCAGAGTTACCAGAAACTTCGCAAGCTTCTTGATCGATCCTCGTGCTTAGGACAATTCTTGCAGATCTATCATATTTTTCTTGGATGAATTTCTCAAGAGAGCTCATAGAAGTCTTCAATCTTGCCGTAACCTCTTCATAATCTTCCCCCGGATCCCATCTTATCGCGCCACTGAGCTCCACTACATCGGGTACTGTAAAAACGAAATCACCCCCCTTTATCTCCCCAATTTGGATTGTGGGTCTGAGGGAAATCAGAGGATGTCTTTTTCTAGAAATCATTTCTTTGTCCATTTCCTCCAGTCGTCTTATGATTTCCCCAGACCACAGGATGGGATTAGAGCTTAACGTTGATGTGGCAGCGTAGCTAGTTCCGCCTTCCCTTGAGACCTTGATTGTAAATAGGGCGCACCCACCTTGTGCAATTTTCACTCCATAGTAGGGTCCATCGGTGTTTATCGCCGCATCAACGCTCATCTTGCCAGTTCGGATTCGGTTCACAATACTAGCTATCCCCTTTCCTCTACCGGGCGGACTTTCTTCATCGACGGTAGCAACAATGTACAGATCGCCTAACAATTTTCTGCCGGACTCGATTATTGATTTAGCACAAATGGCTATCGCCGCGAGACTGCCCCTGTCGTCCAAGGATCCGCGGCCGTATACGCTCCCGTTTTCAATCATTGGAGGAACACAGTTGCCAATTGGAATGGTGTCCAAGTGACCATGCAGCATTAAGCTTTTGCCATTTCCTACCCCGGGAATCCGTCCAATTACATTCGGTCTTTTCTCTTCTACATAATCGAGTTCAGCTTGTAATCCAAGGTCCTTCAATAGCTGATGATAGCATAGTGCTATATTCA
The DNA here is from genome assembly GCA_030037995.1 of Nitrososphaerales archaeon. Classification (GTDB taxonomy): domain Archaea; phylum Thermoproteota; class Nitrososphaeria; order Nitrososphaerales; family CADDZS01; genus DATLTL01. Next base: position 2,412 of record JASHPQ010000028.1, read on the forward strand.
ATTCATTTCCAGTTTCGCCCTCAATTTTTGTGAGTTTAAGCGTCAAGTCACCTACCTCCTGCGCAGAGATTCGACGCGTAATCACGCTTGTAGACAATCGAGATCGAGTTTATCTTCGACGCATTTGTCTAAAAACTTCTTTTCTTTTCTAAATACCGCTATGAGTAACTAATCATGTTGTAAAGAATAGCCCACGGGAATACACGTGAGGGAGCCGTCACGCCATGTACGTAAGGTTGGATAAAGAAATAGTCTGCAGCAGTTGGCAGTTGTATCATTGTGGATAACTGCGTGAAGATCTGGTACGCCTGCTCTGTTTGCTCCAGTTGCAAAGTGCTATTTGTCTCGAACGGGATCTCTGGTAATAGAGTATTCAGCGTACCGTTATTAACCCAATTAACATAGTGTGAAACTGGGGTTGCCATGTCATAAAATTGTTGGTATATGGGATCTGGCCAGTCAGCGCTCCAGCTGTCTTCCAACATCGGAGGAGTTGATGAAGCCGCGGCTGAGAAGGTGTCCATGGTTGCCGCAGTTACCCCCGTTGCTGATATGGTAACGCCTATATTTGATAGGTCGTTAGCGAGGACTGCTATAAGCGACTCTGTATTCGCGCTAGCAGGTAATATATAATCAAAGTCGATAGGCGGCAACGTTACTCCACTGGTGTCACCGACATTTGTTCCATTCGGAAGAGTAACATAGAAACCATTTTGTTCTCCAGCCTCGGCGATCAACTGCTGTGCGAGAGTGATATTGTACGAGTATAGAGGTATGTTCTGCGGGTTATCCAATTGGCCCCAGCCTGGGGGAACTGGTGGCAGGAATAGCTGCCCTAAAATTGTCCCGTTAAATGTGTATAGCTCTTGCTGCACTTCCGTGTAATTAACTGAGTGAACCAGTGCCTGTCTAAGCAACGTGATATTAGTTGGATAAACTTGTGTGTTCAAAGCAATCTGAGCATCCAAAAACGGATAACCTGAATTCAAGAAGATCTGATCGAAAGTGTATTGCGGGTATGCAGAGTGATAGGATGTCCACAGCTGTTCAATCTGCCCTATGGGGGGTGAGGCTATCTGGGCTCTGTTAGTTGAGAAGTCTTCAATCTCAGTGCTCGCCGAATCACCGAATTGCATTTCGATAACTGGAATGCTTGGTGGTTCGAGAGCCTGACTCAAGCCGGTAACGCCCTTTGCCCAGTAATTTGGATTTGCATTTAGTATCAACAGAGTGTTTCCCGGACTGTGAGTTCCGTACATGTACGGCCCGCTCCCTATCATGCCATTACTTGATGCATAAGCTGGGCTCGTATTATTTTGCACGCCCCCGATCTGAGGGCCATCCACATTTATCGGATCAACCATTGCTCCCCAATAATTTGCAATATCAACTAAGAACAGTTTGTATGGCTGGATCAAGTTGATCTGGAATGTAGAATTTGATACCGCCACGTAAGCTTGATCCGGGTAGGACATTATTGCTCGCTGAGTTGCGTTGCTTGGATTGAAGTTGGATAACATCTGGTTCAGGGCTGCGATGACAGAGTTCTCATTGTTAGCGACATGGCCCGCATTAACCATAGCTCCCCATAACCCATATGGCAGCAGATTGCTCGCCGGGGTTACCTCTTCTGGGTCTGATGTGTTAATGGTAATTAGAGCATAGTCCGAGATCCCTACACCATCTGGATTGTTTACATATAGCTCCCTAACAAAACTGAACCAGGCCACGTACGCATTAATTGGATCCTTGTCGGAGAACCACGTGTTTGGTCTCATCGTGAACGTATAGTTCTCGTAATTGCTACTCACGGTTCAGTTCGAAGCCAGTGAGGGAACCACCTCGATCTGATTCGTCGGATTTAGAGCTACCAGACCTTGGAACACATTTGGGAAATATTCATCAGTTTCGAATCCCACGGCAGGATCAAGAGAATCATAAGTCTCACACACGCCTCCCGCACAACCTGCAGACTCATCTATCAATATGCTGCTATTTGAAGGTCCAATTGCAGACACTGCTGTAGTCGAACATGTACTACAAATTGACGATTGAGTGGTTATCGTCGGTACTGAGGTCGTTGTTGTCAGTGGTGTTGTGGTCGTTGTTGAGTGAGAGACTGCTGAGACCAGACTGTAGTAACCAGCAACTAAAATTATTACAACTATTATTACGACGACTCCGACAGTTATCACTCTGCTTAAGCTAGACTTCAATCTTGATCTTTGCGAATTCAACGGAAACAGACACAAAAGATGAACAGCTACGCGTACATAAACATTTTATTAGAAAACGGGTCCGAAAAAATTGACATTCCAATTGACTGAAAAAATTCTATACGCTGACATGTCATGGCCGGAGATCAAAGAGGTTGTCGCTGAGAAGAGAGTTGTGCTTATACCGATAGGCTCAACGGAACAGCATGGGCCACACCTCCCGACCAAAACGGATGTTTTCATCGCGTACAACGTTTCCGTTGCAGTGGCAAAGAAATATCCTAAAGAAATCGTGGTCATGCCCCCGGTGAATTATGGGTTAAACGAACATCATATGGATTTTCCAGGCACGATCCAAATTGATTATGAGACACTAATCAAATTCGTTATAGACATTGGAAAAAGTGTTGCCCACCATGGTTTCGAGAAACTCATAATTGTAAACGGACATGGTAGCAATGTGGCTCCAATGGAGCTCGCCGCAGTGAGAATTACTCTGGAAAGTGGGGCAATTTGTGCCTCGGCAGCAACTTTTGATATCGCTCCCACCACCAATCTCATAAAGGCTGAAGATTCTCACGCCGGTGACATTGAGACTTCTATCATGCTTTTTCTTGATCCCTCCAATGTCGACACGAGCAAAGCAGTGAGAGACTGGGATTTCCCGGAATCTCCTTTCATAAAATTCGGAGAAAAACCGGGCGATATTCCTTTCCCAGGCGCAGTCATATTCAGGGATTGGTGGAGCAGAATGAGTACAACGGGAACACTAGGCGATCCAACTAAGGCAGACCCTGAAAGAGGTAGGAAAGCCTTTGAAATGGCTGTTGACGCTCTCTCGACTTTCGCAGTCGAATTCAGAAAAAGAGAGATCAGAAAACGGATTGACTATCATTAATTTTTAGCAATGAAATTCTAAAATCCCAAGAGATCGGTCGCCTCATTTATCCTTCCACCATTACGACCTGCTTTGCGACAAGCTGAAATCTTGCTCGTTCGTTCCTAAAACCATGAAAAATGCCGTAAATCCCAAGAGGCTTTTAACGGGAGCGCAACGCACACGTAGAAATCTAGTACTGTGACGCAGGCTTTCCATACAGATACTCGGGATCGGTTCCGAGATAGCCACGTTCGCCCCTCGCTTTCACGTATCCGTCGTACGCCAAAAAGATGCCGACAACTAGTTCGAGCAAACCGAAGGTAAAAAATCCCAACACAATGTATACAATAAGTACGATCGCCACGAAGAAAATCGTCTGGATGCTAAGCACCTTCTTGTAACCCAGGTACAGGTACCCAACGCCGAATAGGAAGAAATTCAGGATGGCAGCGATTATGGGGCTCTTCCTTTCGACCGGATTTGATGGAGGGACAGGACTAGCGGCCGCAGCTGTCAGGGGATTGCCGCATGAAGAGCAAAACGTAGCATTGTCCTGATTTGCAGCACCACACTTTGGGCAATACATAGACAAAATAGTCGTTATTGTAGGGGGATTTTAAGTCCTCCCGAGCCGAATTTGCTCGCAGAAAGACACGACTCGGCGATCGACGAACTTTCCAGCGGGAAGCTCTTAGAGCAGTTTCTCAAGAGTCAAAACTCGGAATTTACGCAGGACGCGTAAGCCCCGAAAACTAAACTACACA
>JASHPQ010000284.1 GCA_030037995.1 Nitrososphaerales archaeon
TCGTAGGCTTTGAGCATGATCTCAGAAGATTTCACCACGCGGGCTTCAAGTTTCTCGATGTCCTTTTTCGCAAACATTCCCTCTCTCTCCTTTAGAAATCCGAGTTCAAGTAAGATGACCTGATTCAAGTCCAGCGCTTTTTCTAATTGATCTTCAAGAGCCGTCGTTCCGATGCCCAGTTTCTCGAAGGCCAATGATGGGTCCCATGATCAACAGATCGCGTTAAACCCATAAGACTTCAGTAAGAATATTGCATGACTTCGTTTGATCACCTAGGAGATCTTAGAGCAGAGATATGGTGCGGGAGACGATAAACTAGCAGGCTATAATCTTCGACTTTTTGAAGAGTTCTCCACAAATACTACCATTCGTTAGCTGAATCCCGAGGACTTTTGTTTGTGTACTCTCTGGTGCTTACTTAGCCTCACGATAATTTTTCCGGTTCCTTCACGTTTATGACATCGTTAAAGTCATTCCGAATGTACTAGGGTTCCCTTCCACCATTATCATTACTCTGGAGGCATACCATTACTCTGGAGGACATGACAAAAGTCTGTAAAATGCAAATATTTATTCATTTAAGGAATTTTGAAAAAATTTAGGGAGAAGATTCGGGAGAAAATCTCAGCCTCCTGACTCTTCTACTCCATGCTGTTTTCGCCGGTGATGGAGTTACCTCGTCAGTTATCTTTGTGGAAGAAATTACGAGATTGCTATCTTACAATATTCGCAATGTTTCTGACCACTGCTGTAAGGCGCACCACATGATTTGCAATAACCAGAACTTGAACTTCCAGCATTGGGATGCGCTTGGATGATTGCTTCGATTTCAATTCGTTTCGCAAGAGCATTTCGATTAGCTTGCGCAATGAAATGCTGTTCCTTTGCGAGATGAGCCTGCCAATCTTCATCGTGTAGAATTAGTACTGACTTGCAATGAGGACAGGTTCGTTCGTGTGTTCTTTCATGAGCCGCTGCTTCATCATAGGTTAGTCCATCCTTTTCGCAAATATCACACGCCCAGATGGGTGCTTCTCGGTCTTCCGCGTTCTCGTTATTCAAGAGCTGAGGCTCTGAGAACGATAAGTCAGTTTCTAAAGTAATCAAGAATGATGGATTGTAACTCTGGCTTTGAAATCCACATTCGAAGAAGGATTAAAAAATTAGTAGGTTATGTAATCCTCGACCTAAACGAATTCATGCGCTACGTAAAGTGAGTGCTCATTTGATTAAGAGAGCATTGAAACAAAAATAACAAGTTCTGGAAATGGCTTGGCGTTGTGAGAGAAAACGGAAATTCTTGTCGTCGTCTAGGAGGTCGCTACAACTATGTTGCTTCAGTCAGCCAAAGTGGTGAAGAAAAGTCCTGTTTCAAAGGATGAATCTCTAGCAATTTCTCCAACACCGGAGCTGAAAAAATCTATTGCACCAGCATCGAACCTGTCTTACCCTTTCTGATACGATATTGATAGATGAACATGTCGTTCTCGTGCAAATGCACCCGCGGTGCTATCTTAAGTGAACCCACGGCGCTCTCTGCTTTTGGATGTTTTTTCGGCTGACTCTTTAATACTCTGTTATCGTCTAACACACTGCTTCTTACAATAGTATTGGGGAAACTGGCCCCGAGTTGGATACCAGATTATTACCCATGAGGACTGGTGCCGGGGACGAGCACTCGGCGAATCGCGATATTCCCTCGTACTTTCCTTTTCGAGGGAATGCATGAAACAAGTTATCAACTGGCTTACTCTTATCCTTTGCGAAACGAAGCACAAATCTTCCGAAGTCGACAAAGTCTACAAATGTTGTAGACATACCCGATAACCCTTATCAGCTCCACCCTTTGCTTCTTGAACTAGAAGCACATGAAGCGTAACCCCTTCAATCCTGGCTCAGGAGTTCCTCCCCCTTATTTGGCTGGACGAGAAGATCAGCTGAGTACATTCGGCAAAGTTCTGGAAAGCATCGAAGACGGCCACGTCGAGAACGTAATCGTACACGGTCTCCGGGGAACTGGCAAGACAGTCTTGCTAGATGAATTCAATCGCATGTGCAGGGAGCGAAAATTCCTTCCGATAAGAAGACCTCAGTTCAGTGAAAAGTATTGCAACCAAGAGGAGTTTGAAAAGGCGTTGAAATTTGACATGCGCATAGCAATAGAGACTTTCTCCAAGGTCACCTGGTTCAAGAACAGGATGAAGGCCGGCATCTCTTATCTCAAGCCAAAAAGCGTTGGCATTCCGGATACGTTCTATTACGAACCTTCCTACGAAAAGTCGACCAGCATTCCGTTCGAAGACTATCTCAAGAAGTATCTGAACGATAACTGGACGGTCTTCGAAAATGCTGACTTCCGGGGCGTCATCCTTCTTTATGATGAGTTTCACACGGTAGTGGATGACAAGCGAAACAAACAGTACGTCCTTTCCGATTTTCTCGCCGCAGTTAATGAAGTACAAAAAGCGGGCAGCAAATATTTTGCCGTGCTGTGCGGACTCCCTAATCTTCAACTGAATGTAAAGAAAGCTAGATCCTATTCGGAAAGAATGTACCGGTCAATAGAGGTCGGAAACTTGAACGATGAGGCGGCGACCCTCGCGATTGAAAAGGCACTAGAGGGAACTAGCTACAAGTTCGAGGCACAATTAGTAAAGTCCATGGTCGAAGACACCGGAGGTTATCCTTACTTCCTTCAATTCTATGGTAAGGAAACTATATCCAACACCACCGTTTCAAAAATCACTCAAAGGGACTACGAAAGAATCAAGCCGCTTGTAGTCACGCAACTTGATGCCGATTTCTTCGAGCCCCGATTCGAATTGGCGAGCAGCGGCGAGCAAAGAGCCCTGTGCGCAATGTCCCGCTTTGCCGGGCCGAACATTCCTTTCAGGTTCATAAAGAGCAAAGCCAGGATGTCGAAGAACGATGCAAGCGTATCCCTAGGTCGCCTCGAAAAGAAGGGAATGGCATATAACTACAAAAGAGGGGAATATCGATTTTCTATGCCCATGTTCAGGAATTACCTGGTGCGAAAATGCAGTTAGTCGACATAGTCTACAGGAAATGTAGACTAGCAAATGAAAATGTTGGCTTGGTAGAGGTGCCTCCAGATGCGTGAAAGTAGACAACATACAAATTTTACATGTAGACCAAGCATAGCTGATTCAAACCTTGAAACCATCGATCGTAGCTTCCGAGTACTTTGAAGATCCATCACCTGGTATACGAGACCTGTCGTTGCGGTCCTTCTTCTTGTCCCTCCTCTTTGAGAACCTCGGATCCATCTTGCTTCCATTTTTGAGTGCGACCAGCGTCTCGCGCAGATCGTCCTGCGTCATTTCGCCAAACGGTTTCGAGCAAAGTCTCGAGAACGTGATTAGGTGGTTTCCGTACTTGACCACCCTCGGCAGCGACAGGCCTCGAGCCTCCCTGCTCTCGAGAAATTTCTTGACTGTGAGCCTGTTGATTTCAAGGATTCCCGTGTCCTTGGCCGAGATCGGCCCCAGCCTCTTAAGGACGGAATGATAGCGTATGTCCCAGTTGTAAATGTCCTTCGACACGGTGGGAATCTGAAGGTGTCGTGGAGATAGATGGGGTGTTGTTATTGGATAAGGAGAGGATGAGTGCTGTGGCATGACACCACACGCTTTGTTTGCTATAAAAGACGGCAGACTCGGTTCTACTTCTACATGCCCGGGAATATCACGGAGCGAGTGGTGTCGGGGACGGGATTTGATCCCGCGACCCCCAGATCTCTTATCGCACGGTAAGGATTATGAGTATCACCCTCTTTTTCTAAGCTAGCGCGAACCTGTAGCTTATTCGTATCGCCAGAACGAGGGTATTGGCCCTTTCTCTCATAGATCTTTCAGAGGCTGGTGCTCTAACCAGGCTGAGCTATCGGGACGATCACGCATCTGTTTCAGGATGCTTATTTTTCCGCATCGCCACCCCGGCCTTGAGGCCCCGGCGTTTTTGGGCATTCCCTTTTTTCGGCTTATAAGCGTGTGGCGATAAAAGAACAACCGATCAATGCTGCGACGAGAGAGCTGCGCCGCAGTTGTGACAAAACTTTTCGTCATTGGAAACTGAAGAACCGCAGGCCGTACAAAAGCTCCGCGGGGTAGCACTAAAGCCTCCCATCGGTTGCGGCGTCATGTTGTCGTAGAGCGAGGGCGGTCTCAGCGTCAGCTTTTCCTGACCGCGCCTGTACGACAGATAGAGCACCACCATCGACGCCGAGACCAGCGGAAATTCCAGAGCCAATACGAAATTCTGGACCGCCGTCACGATCGCTCCGGACGCCGTGAACTGGCCCACGATGTCGCTCACTACTGAGGCCACGATGTTGATGATTATTTGAACGCCGATGAATACGAGGAAGGTCTTGCCCCACTTGCCCGAGACCAGATTCCGGCTCCTTCCAAACGCGTCGAACAGGGATTTCCCTTCCACCACAGAGGCCGCAAGACACAGGTAAAGCATCGTGCCGAACACAAGAGGCCCCACGATGAGCAGCCCGCTGAGCTCAATAATCGCGACAGCCACGAGTGTCGTAACGGCGAGGTTGACATAGTTTACGCGATTGGCGAGCGTGATCTTCAGTTGCTGCTTCTCATCCAAGAGCTTGGATATTCGCCACACTCCGATCCCCGCGGCAAAATAAAGGACGAACCAGGTAAGGAAATAATTCGCCGCCACGAATTCCACGTACCGGACGATCGAACCCATCGCCGCGAGAGCTTCTGCCTGTGTCAGCCCCGAGACGCTGGTAGGAAGGGTGTAGGTGGGGGTTATGGCCGTGATATATCCGGAGACAAGCGCCGCCAATACTCCAAAGGCGGCAAAAAGGGGGAGCAGCTGCAGATAGTTTTTCCCAGCCAGATCAAAGGACTTCCGCATGGATTCGCTCACGGAAAGCTCATGGCCGAACTCGTCTTCTTCTGGCTGCTCGTAACTCAAAACTGAAAATGTCACCCTCTTTAGGCATAATAAGGGAAATCTGCCTTTTCAAGTTAATCCTGCTAACAAGTCCTTCTATCATCATCTAGGAGACTTCATCAGGTATCTTACTGCTATGTCTGCAACCACGATATTACACAGAAAGCCAAAAGCTGAGTACTTTATCGAAATCCTATTCCGTGAGCTTCAAGATATTACGGACGACTGTGAACTATTGAGACAGGATTTCTTCTTCAAGAGCAGATCTTGTTGATTCAACCTGAGTGAGATCTGTCCCGGCTTCAAAGACTACAAGGAAGTACTGCCCCTCCACGTGGGGTAGGATGAGGGCGATCAATCTCTCCCGAATCATTACGAAGGACTTTACCTTGCCTATGAGCTGGCTGGCGGGATTCCACAGATTCAGAGTGGAAGCGACCGTCCCGTTTAGGATATGCATCTCCTCCGTCCCTTCCATCGGCTTGGTGTTGGGCCGGATGCTGTCGTACAGAATCCGGCCGAAGCTGTCGTAATAGCCGACGTGCCTGATCCTAGAGTCGGACGATCTAATTCTATCGCAAATTGTTGTAGGGGTTTCCATCCTTCCGGTTGCCTGGATCTACTGTCCTTTTCAAGAAAGCTATTCCACTTCTTGTACTCAGCCTTCGTCGATTGAAAATCGATAAAAGTGGGAAGCTAGATTGGAACTAGTAAATGAGCAAGCCTTCGCAGATCTCGATCGTGCTCGCGACGTGGTGCCCCCACTGCGTGCCCCTGTCGCTGGAGATGACCAAAAGGATGTCCGTAGACTTGAATGTACCCTATCGCGTCTTGGACATCGACGACGATGAACAAGTAAAGATTGGCGACGACCTCGTCAGGCGGTACGGCGATGATTCAGAAGATTATTTGATTCCACAGGTGTTCTTGCAGTTTCCGGACGGAAAAGTGCAGCACATCTTTACCGGATTCTCTGAAAATCCCGAGGTGACGAGGAGACACTGGGAGGACATGTTTTCCAGTGATTTCTACAAAGGACTAAAATCCTAGTTATTTGCAAGCAGCACAGTGTTTCGAACCGTCCGAAAACCCTTTGACGAAGAGCCTGCCGCAGTTTTCGCATCGGAAGGCGCCACGAGTTTTTTCCTCGTCCGTAGCCGGGTAAAAGGTCCAGTAGACCTGCTTTATGCCGTTGTCTGAAATTTTCTTTATCTCGGTTTCTGCGTTGCCGCCGAGCTCCCAGCCGTGTCTCGTCGCCGACCGGATGTCCCGCGAGCGTATCAGCTCTCCAGCCTGATCTTTGAGAAATCTCTCGAACCATTCGCGATCGGGATCAATGGAGAAGTACGCGACACGAGAGACGTAGTTTCCTGGGCAGAGATAAGCCCCTGTTACGGCTGAGTTGTCGCTCTTCAGGAGGACAAAACTTGCACGGTCCTGGCAATGCCTGTAACATTTGGCATCTCGAACTACCAAGTAGCTCTTGATAAAATCCGGGAATCCCTCTCTTGAAGACGGTGAGCCTGACAAAATTAGCCTCATCATTCCTCTCTCATTCGACTGGCGAATAAACGTTCAGGCGTGAGAGGGGAGCAGAGCCAGTAGGACTCCCTCGGGATTGGCCCCCATCTCTTTCACCTCAATCATAGCGACACTGCCCGTCTTGAACGAAAAGTACCGGTCGTTCCAATTCAGGAGTCCCGCCAGCATATGCGAGACGAGCGGCTGGTGGGTTACTAGGATCACGCGCTCGAGTTGCCCATACTGCGATAAGCTGCGGTACACTTCGTAGGGAGAAGATTGGGGTTCGAGGGACTCTTGAATCTCCAGTCTCGGCTGCCCAAAGACCTCCCCGGCAATTCCGGCCGATTCCCTCGCGCGCGCGATCGGACTGGAGAGTATCAGATCCACGTTTCGCCCTGCAATTTCTTTCGCCAGCATCAGGGTGTTTCTCAGCCTGATCGAGCCCTCGCTGGTCAATCTTCGTTCCTCGTCCCGTTTTCCGCTCGACTTGGGCTCGGCTTCTCCATGCCGCACGATTATCACGAGCAAATTCTTTTCCAGAAATGGACACCCTTGGAGCTGGAAAAGCCTTTCTGAGCTTTCCAATTTCATCGGAAAAATTTGGAGCAAATCCTATAAGCGGGATGCTACCTCTCGAGCTGGTACTTTTCAGGAAAAGAGATTCGAACCGGAAGGAGCGGGGCTTTTCGTCAATGGGAGTCATGAGGGTTAGACTCAGTCTGGGCGACGTCGTCTACGTCAGTGACGAAAAGGATCACGGAATCATTGAGCAATTTATACCGTATGGCAAGATTATCGTTCGATTAATCAGGAAAGGAACGGTTTTGAAGTTGAGTCGCAGCGACGTGAAAAAGTCAAGGTACACGGAATGAGAATTCATCACTGTAGGCAAACTATTTCAAATCACCTATCGCAAAGATTGTGTTAAGCTTGGCAAGAAAGGCGCGCGTCCCGCTGAGGTTAGACATCATCGGTTTAGATCCAGAGACTTTCAGGGCTAGTTTGAAAAACGTGCAAGCGCTCGTCGAGTCGAAGACAAAGGGGTCGGTTTCTCGAATGCAAGCTGACCAATCTGCCGAAGGCAGTTCCGGTACGGGCGACATCTATTTTAGAATAGCACTGATCGCGCTGGACTTTCAACGCGCCTACGGCCGGGCGGTCGAGGTCAGGGTGTTCGAAAAATCATCCAACCGCGTCCTTGGAAAGCTTATGGCTTTCAGAACCAGTGCTCCGGGTCAGATTCCAGAGTTCTACGTAAATGGTGTGAAAATTTTCAAAGGCGTTCCGAGCAGCTTTTCGCAGCTGGACGAAGCCATAGAGAACGCCTTTGGCAAATCCGCCTGAGCCGGTTCTTTCTTTTTTACGTCCCTCCGCATGTACGACGGATTTCTCACAGCCACTACTAGACATATTCCAAGAATCAGTAAGGCAATTAGGGCACTCACCGCCATAGTTATGGCATACTGAGGATCACCGGGAATCCATCTGGGGATGTAGAGAAGACTTTCTTGGGGAAGCGACACAAGGTAACTTCGGATTGATCAAATTAAAATAGTGCTCGGAGTCGCTTTTCTTCGACGAGAGAGCGCGAGGCCGAAAGCTTCTCTTTTGGGTTATCCATGCCTTGTCTTCATTTTCGTGATGCCGAGCTTTTTCGCTTTGATTCGCAAGTCTTAAGCAAAGGAGGCGGAGGGAAGCTGCTTCGTGTTGCGTAAAATTTGAAGCTGGTAGAAATCGCGGGAAAAAGGCCGCAAATCACTGCTGACTGCTTCGTCGCAGAAAACGTAACCGTTGCTGGCAATGTCCACCTTTCCGAAGGATGTTCCGTGTGGTTCGGAGCTTCCATTCGCGCGGAATATGAACGAATTTTCCTCGGGCTGCGATCAAACGTGCAGGACAATTGCACCGTTCACACTGACGAAGGCTTTCCCTGCCTAATAGGAGACCACGTTTCGATCGGCCACGGAGCAATCGTCCACGGAGCCGTTATCGGATCGAACTGTTTGGTCGGAATGGGTTCGATCCTGTTAAACGGATCCAAGATCGGTGACAACTGCATTGTAGGCGCCGGATCTCTCCTTCTTCAGGGAACTCAGTTCCCGGAGAAGACTCTGATCCTAGGGTCTCCCGCCAAAATTGCCAGAGAAGTAACAGAAAAGGAAATTGAAAAGATAGCTCTTAACGCGAAACATTACGACGAATTTAGAGCAATGTACCTGTCTGGCATAGCAAAGTCTTGAACTACTCAAGCTCCACTTTTTTGGAGCTCCTACGTTTCTTCAACCTTGTGCGAAATCAGCTCCTTTGAATTCTGGGAGAACTCGAAGCTTCCTCGAAATTTCCTTCTCCCGATCAACATCGGGAGCCAGTATCTGTCGTCATCCCACATTTGATCCACTGGCAGATTTTCTTTCGAGAACCACTCCAGTCTTCCTTCTTCGCTATCGCGTAACTCCCCCCTAAATTCGCTCGTCACGAAGACTTCTGCGGTCCAATCCGGCCTGGACTTCCCTGCCCCGAAGTAAAATTCCAGATGGCCGATGGTTTCGAGAGCTCCAACTAACAGTCCTGTCTCCTCCGCGACTTCGCGCCTCGCAGCTTCTTCGGGGCTCTCGCCCTCTTCGATCTTCCCACCCGGGGCATTCCAGAAACCTCCTCCAAATTTCCCCGAGGTTTTCAAAAGGAGGAGAAACTGGTCCTCGCGCCTGATGTAACAAATCACCGCTCTAATTGTCTCCGATGGATTGAGAAGGTCAGACTCTGGCGTGGACATGGTAGACAAAAAAGAACGAAGTCACGGCTTCATAAGCCCTTTTCCTGCAGGTACAGAACGGGGATGTCAAACAGTTTAAAGCGAGTTTTTCCGTATCTGATGCCTGAGATCTTCCCGTGCAGAAAAAGGCGAAGAAGTCGAAATCTCACCCGGCGCTGGCTTCGCAGGTCCAGTTGCTCCTGGATCAGTACAGCAGAATGGAGGAGACCGGGGAGCCCTTCGGAACCGTCGTGATTGCGGAAATGGGGCAGAAAATGGCGGATCAAGGAAGGGACGTCATATTTTGTGCTGAAAGCATACTCTCAACGCAGGTTCCCCAGCCGGTCCTCGACGAGACGGAGCGCACCTTCCGGGACGCGGCTACAAAACCCGAAGCCCCGTTTCTTGGCGTGCTAGAGCTCCGGCAGGCTATAGCGAGAAGGTTCGCACGGCTTTACGACTGTCCGGTCAACTGGGAGGACGAAGTCATCGTGACCTCGGGCAGCATGCAAGCGGAATATTACCTCATGGCCGCGCTGCTCAACCCCGGGGATGAAGTGATCGTGCCGACGCCCACTTTCTTTTTCGACGTGCCCGTGAGGCTCGCGCGGGGAAAACCAGTCTTCGCGAAGCTCAAGTCCAGGGACAATTATGCGCACGACAAGAGGGAATTTGAAAAGCTAGTCACGAAGAAAACAAAGCTCCTCACCGTTTGCAATCCCCAAAATCCCACCGGCCGCGTCCTAACGGAAGATGAGCTTGCCGGAATCGCCGAGCTGGCAATCAAACACGATTTCTACATAATGCACGATCAGGTATACGAGCGCATGGTCTTCGATGGCAGGCCATACGTGCCGATGTGCAGATTCAGAGAAGTGCGCGACAGACTGATCTCGATTTCCTCTTTCTCCAAGATCTTCAACATGATAAACTATCGGCTCGGGTTCGCGGCGGGCCCCCGGGAAGTCATAGGTGGCATAGAAATGGTTCACGCGTTCTCCAGTATGGGACTGCCCAGTTTGCTCCAGAGGGGAGCCCTTCCTGCCCTCGGTGAGGAGTTCGAGGACAGACATTTGGAGGAGACTATTTTGCGGTTACAAAAGGCGAGAGATTACGCCGTTGAAAGATTGAACTCGGTGGAGGGGATCAAAGTCTCAAAGCCCGAGGGCACGAACCTTCTCCTTCCGGATATTTCTTCCTTCGGGATGAGCTCTATGGAATTTTGCAAATATCTCCTCGAGGAAGCGGGCGTGGCCTGTGCTCCAGGGATCGCGTACCACGCGGAAGGACACGTCCGGATTTCCCTGGGAACGGACAGGATTGATGAAGCGATCGATCGGATCGCCAAAGCCGCCTCGAAATTAAAGATCAAAGAGTCCAAGAAAAATCCTCTTAGAAAGATCCCCGCATGAGATTCAGAGGAAAGTGCACCCGCTTTAACTAAACTAGGGAGGTGCTGGAGTCACTGACGGTAATATGTCAGAACTGCGGAATGGAAAGCCCCGATAACGCAACTTATTGCAAGAGCTGCGGGGCGGCGATCGTCCCCACTTCGTCAGCGACGTCGCCAGGTGTTAAAAAGTGCTCATATTGCTCAAAGCCCCTCGTCGGAGAGGACGCATACTACTTCAAATGCCGGTACTGCAATCAAGATTTTTGCTACGAGCACCGCCTGCCTGAAAATCATCTATGCAAAAGCAGCCCCATGCGAAGAAACATCCCCAATAGTACCTCGGGTTCCTACTATTCGACGGGCGGAGGTTACTGGGCCTCGACAGGAAAAACCTACCAGAAGCAGGGGCGCTTTTCCATCAACATATCGAAGCCAGGAAGGAACCTCGCGATTGCTATCGTCGCTGGTCTAGTCATCGGAGCCATCTTTTACTTTATTCCGGGCCCGTACAACCTGGCGCTAGTGTACTACTTCGTGCAGTATAACGCGTTGGTCTATACGGGATGGATAGTCCCTCTTTTTACTTCGATGATCATAGTTTATCCTGGCTTGTCGGGCCTGCTCGATGTTGCCTTCAACGCGTTTGCCGTAGTGTGGCTGGACGGCCTTTTGCGCGCTACTTACTCACCAAAGGCATACTATACGGTATTCGTTGTAACTGGACTCGTTGGCAATGTTCTTAGTCTAGTGTACGGGCCGAACACTCTGAGTTTCGGCGCCTCCGGCGGTATCTTCGGGCTGCTTGCGGGGGCGGTCACTGCGGATTATGCCAGAAACGGACACTTCAACCAATCCCTTGTCATATGGTTTCTCTTCATATTTTTCTTGAGTACAATCACAGGAGGCGTAGATATTTTCGCCCACTTGGGCGGGGCCGTCGCCGGCTTGGTCGCTGGCTACTACATTGGGAAATCGGGCAAGACCCAGCGGCCAAAATATTACTAGCTGTTGCAGCGCGCGCTTGCAGAGCGATCCCTCCTCACGACTTTTCTCCGAAACATGTAAAGCCAATTTTAGAAAAACATATGCAAAGAAGCTTCTAGTGACGACTCCCAGCGACCGAGTCCTTGTCAACGAGCCTATCAAGAGAAGTAAAAGAGAAAGTCGCAGGCTCACGTTCCTGCTTTATCAGGCAGCATACAGTCCAGCCGTCTTCCTGAAGGCTCTGTATAAACAGCTTCTCGTCCTCCTGGCGATGTTCTTGTGGGGCACTGCTATATTTTCTGTGTACAACCAGTTGCCGCTCCTCAGCGCCTTCTTGGCCTCGGTGTCCACGATAACGACGATCGGCCTGTACGTTCCAAATAACGGGAACTTCAAAACGTTGCCTACCGGGGAGTCGGTTTTCTTAATTATAATGATACTCGTATCAGTAGGTGCCGGGGCATCTATAGTACAGGGGACTGTGAATACGGTTATGAGCGGCGACTTGGCAAAGACAGAAGCCCAAAAACAACTGATCTCGAAGCTCAAGAATCACGTTATCGTATTTGGTTACGGCCATCTTGGAAAATACGTGGCGCAGAAGCTGGACGATATCGGCTTCGATTATGTCGTGCTGACCCGTGATCCTAACATGTACCACAATCTTGTGGGCAAGGGTATCTTTTCGGTCCTGGAGCTTGAGACCCATCCCATCGAGGCACTGAACGACGCGGGGATCGACAAGGCCTCCACCGTGGTGGTGGCTCACTCAGAGGATCCTGCGAATATGCTCGTCGTCTTGAGTGCCCGGAAGCTCCGGCAGGATATCCGGATAATTACAGTTGTTCACAATGATGACTTGATCGAGACTGCGAAGAACGCCGGTGCAGACATGGTGATTCCCTCCTCTGTCACTGTGGGTCATATGCTCGCCCTCTCAGCCGTGACCAGAAATCTCGTCGGCGTAGTGTTTTCCGAGCAGATCGGGACGAAGGAAATTGCCCAGTTCTCTGTTTTCAAAAGCTCGATGCTGATCGGAAAGGGACTACAGGAAGTGTCAAAGTACGCTTCAATCATTGGCGTGGTCAGAGATAACCTAGTTCTGAAGGACACTTACGATTCGGGTTTCCTGCTAAAGGAGGGCGATACCCTCTTGGTACTTGGAGACCCGGCAAACCTCCTGAAACTGGAAGAAGAAGCCAAAGCCGTTTAGGCGACCCGAGACTGGCTGTTACTTTTCCAGACTGGAGCTGACAGTGATTTCCACGTTATTCCGCAAAGCGTTCGAAATCGGGCATCCCTTTTCTGCCGCCTTTGCCAATTCGGAAAATTTGTCTTGATCTACTCCTGGGACGCTGCCCACTACGTTGAGTTCCATTTTCGTCACCCTCCAAGCGTCCCCCACCTTGTCAAAGGTGGACGTTGCGGTAACGTGTAGGGTCTTTGCGGGAGTACGGTTCCTCGCGAGCCCGGCTGACAAAGCCATTGCGAAACAGCTCCCGTGAGCGGCGGCCAGCAGCTCTTCAGGGCTGGTCTTGCCCGCTGATTGCTCAGCTCGGGATGCCCAGGTAACAGAAAATTCTGGAAGGGCCCCCGAAGCCACTTTAACCATGCCCTGTCCATTCAGCAAGTCTCCTTCCCAAACCACATCTGCCTTTCTAAGAGCGGCCATGAATATCCGATTGAGAGGAACCGAGCTATTAGTGATTTCTCCGAATAAGAAGATGACTTCCTAAAGGTAAAGGCACAGAAACAATAGTTATAGCAAAAACAGCCGTTTAAAGGAGAGAAGGGCTAGAAAAAAGCCCCGCATGTCCTTACCTGACGATGTTACGAGCAGTCCGGTGACGGAGCCTCGAGATATGGTTTTTCTCTTCCTCCTCCCAGTACTTCCTCATACATTCTCTCTTCACGAAAAGATGGTCGAGATAACCCTTCTGGGTGAACGTTCCACCACATTCAGGGCAGGTCTCCATCTTAGTGGAAGAATTACCTGTTGCATATTGAGTTTGTTGTTCCATTAGATCCTCACCGCTTTTCAAGCTCAAAGATAACTATCGGACGACGGTCCATATTTAAGTGTGCGCTTGTCTATCAGTCATTTAGTAGCGCCGGCTTTACCCGCAAGCGGCCTTCCACGCTCTAAATCCCAAGATCTCGATGCCTAAGAGCTCATGCAACATTGTCGCAAATACCCCAGCGGGATTATTTTTTAGAAATGTGCATCGTTTCAAAATACTCTAATACCGCAAACCGCGCCATCGCATCCCGCTGGTGCTTGAGATATGGACGAGGCCAAAAAAGCCCGGCTGGTTGATTCCTTTGGTGAGAATGCGGCTCGAATTATCTTAGAGCATGAAAGCGATCTGGAAGAGACGTTTGGGAGTGCGGCTTCGACGATAAAAAAAGTGATGGACGGAAAGGTGGAGAGGGAATGAAACATCCCAGAATTGATCGCACTTCTGAGTTTTGAAATCAATTTGCGAGATAGACACCATATCAACCGATGACTATTCAGTTAGAAGTGTAACGCCGGCCGATACAAGAGCTCCTTTTTCATCTCGAGCACGAAATTCGAGAGATTCACTATTCAGGATCCGAACCAAATATACGGAATGTATCTTTTTAGTCCCTATCCAGGTTACGTCAAGTTTCTATAACTATACACCCTATATTGGAGACTGCATGTCTCTGGTGGAAAGGGTCTCCCAATCAGACGGGGAGATTACTTCTTGCATCGATCGCGGACTGGACAGGGTAGGACCGCATGTGAAATACCTCGTGTACTGGCATCTTCAAAATATTAGCCATCTCAAAAAGACTGACATAACTGCCAACCCTGAAAATTTTGCCATCGCTCTAACAACTCTCTTCAAAGAGAGCTCAGCTGGAGTAGAGAGAGCAATCGTGCAAGAGCTGAATGTATCCTTTGGGCTTAGCTTCACGCCGTCCCAGCTTGTGAAGGCCATTATCGAAGCTAGACGAAGACAGAGTGCGGCCAGGCAACTGCCGAAAAACTGAAAGCGATCTGAGATATCCTAATTTTTTGTACGTTCTAGATCCGTCAAAGCACTAGCAGGCCTAGAAGCAACGACAGCTGGATCGCGAAATGAACGAGTCTCATGCGCGATTTCGTTAGGCGCACGAATTCGTAGTCATCATATTTTCCAAGCAGCGAAATGAGGTTCAGCGAACTGTACGCTGTTATGATAACGATCAGCACCGGGAAGAGCGGGTTCAGGTTAGCCATTCTGAAAAATGCTACCCCGATGAATGCGATCGCGAGTGGAATACAAGCAATAAAGAAAATTGAATTCCGGGCCCCGATTACCACGGGGAGAGATTTCACTCCGGAGGCCGTGTCGCCCGGGATATCGGAAATATCACCGAGCAAAAGTGTGACCATAGCAAACAGTCCGAAGAAGGTCGCAGAGAAATAAACGGCTGCGTCGAGATTTCCCCCGATGATTCCACCAGCGAGGCTAACTATGACCGCGCCCGAAACGGAAATGAGCACCTTCAGCGGAAACAGCCTTTTTGACCTAATGCTGGGATGGGAGTAAGCGATTCCGAGCAGGAAGGACGCCAGAACCAAAATCAGACAGGGGATGCCGATGAAAAAACTCGTCTCGAACGCTACTGCAATTGAAACGGCAAATATTGCCCAGGCATCCGTGACTGGGACGGAGTTCGAAGCAAGCGGCCTGCTCGGGTGATCTATTCGATCTTCCTCCACATCGGTCAGAGCGTTGAACACGTAGACCCCAAAGGAAATGAAGTACCACGCAACCACGAGCTCACCGAGCTGGATCAGATTCGGTTTCAGATCCGTAGCGAGCAAATATGCAGTTACCAGAGCCCAAACAAACATCGTAACTCTGTACTCGGACCTTGCAAGTATTGCGAACGATTTCAGAGGATCTAGAAAACCACGCTCCGGTGGGGTACGCGGAATTTCGACGATCTCTTGCTGATTCGGCGGAAATTCGCTCATCGCGGACTTGATCGCAGCAACCATCCCGCGAGATTCTGAAGGCTCGAGCTGAAATCGTAACCTGATTTCTCTTGTAATAGCGCGCTCGATTGCCCACGCACCGAGACCGAAGGTACCCTCAATCGTTTTCAGAAAGGCATCCGGGTTTCGTAACACGTCGTCTACGTTGGAGCTTCCAGGCTTGATCTCCCAGATCAGCTTGTTTCTCCAGTAAACTGCACGGTACTCGTCGCTAGCAAAAACGCCGAGGCCCGTGTCAATACACTCCAACAAGTCGTTCTTGTCAACGGGGAGGACTGCCGTTCCGACTTTGGAACCTCGCTCCGGCCGAAAAGAATCGCCGGAAGAATGTTCCGGAACCGTCATCGGCGGTTTAGAATACTGAGATTCTTTATAGGTATTACCTATTGATGCAGAATTATTTTGTTGAAGAAATATAATCGTTGGCCAGTGATTCTTTTGGAGGGCAGAGTGCTATGGAAGTTGTGAGCGTTTCGAGCTAGAACGGATTAGCTTGAGACGAAAAACTTTACGCTCAAACGAGCTTAGTTTTCTAGTTCGTCACTAGCTGATTGCTCGGCTGAGGTGGCTTTTCGAGCGTACCTTCGTTCGACTCGATCGTCGCAGCAATGGAATCCTTTTCGGCGTTCCTCACAAGTGCCTCGAAGTGGGAAGTCATTTTCGTCGCTAGACCTTCACTCCGGATCTTTAGGCCGAAGAAGAAGGAGTACGGATCCTCGGGGTCGACAATCTCCAAACCGACGATCTGACCGTCGATCACA
>JASHPQ010000285.1 GCA_030037995.1 Nitrososphaerales archaeon
TGGCATACAGCCAGATGTCAGGGGCCTGCTGGTACATGATGCTGTAGACTTGAGCTACTGTCGAGTTGATCTCAGTGGAGTTCGTTTCGAACGGCAGATTCGCGGTCAGATTGTTCACCTGAGTATCGTTAAACCAAGAGACGTCTCCGCTGATTCCACCGTACTGCACGTTGCTCAGCAGGACGAGGTCTTGGTAAACGGCGTCCGCCCAGCTGGGGTACCAGTACCAAATCAAGAGACCGGGGTACGTCGGGTTCGTTCCTGCCACGGAAATGTCATCTTCCTCCGCCTCGGTCGTAACTCCATTGAGCGTATAAGTTACTCCTATGCTAGCAAAAGTCGCGAGCATTTCCTGCGCGATCTTCGTCTCGGCGGGGTCAGACGTGACGTAAGTGATCGAAAGGTTTGTCGGCAAGGCGGTCCCGCTCGGATTGACGGTCGTTCCGTTCGGCAGGCTCACCTTGAATCCGGCCTGTGCCAAGTCACTGATCGCCAAGTTCTGATTATACAAATAATTCGTCAAATTTCCAGGATTATAGTATGGATATCCGGGAGCCATGGGGCCGACGAAAGATTCCGTGTACCCACTTCCAACGGAGCTGAGAATCTCCGAGTAGTTTATGGCGTGCACTACGGCCTGTCTAAAATCTAGAATGTTGTAGGGATATTGCTCCGTGTCCATCATACCGGTCAAAAACAGGAACTTTGGAGCGTTTGGGAGGGACGGGACCGAGATTCCCGAAGTAGCCGCAAGGGTCGGGAGGTAATTTGGAGTCAATGCAGAGATGGTGAGAGGCCCCACCAGCGAGGCCGAGTTGCTGGTAATGGACTGGATAATCTGGCTACTCGAAGTGGAGTACTCCAGTATTACAACGGGTATCTTTGGGACTGAGAGCATAATGTTGCTCTCACCCGCGGGGAGCTTCGCGGCCCAATAGTTCGGGTTTTTTACCAGGGTGGCAACCTCTCCTTGGATGTAGCTTTTAACCTGATAAGGCCCCGTGCCCATAGTGTGCGTATTGATGTAAGTGTTTTCCGAGTTGGGTACGACGCCCCCGTTAGCGTCCACAAACGAAGGATCAATTTGCCCCGCACCGGGAACGGAAAGCACCTGCAAAAAGTTCAGGTACGGATTGATCAGGTTGAACTGAACGGCATAGTTCCCGGTCACGACGACCGCCTGCCCGGGGTAGCTCATGATCTTTTGAATGGTGCTGTTTGACGGATTGAAGTTGCTCAAAATAGCGGCGAGGTCAGTCGCAGCCTCTTGCCACCGGAGAGTAATATTCGTGGTGGAAAGCTGATACCCGGCGTTGGTAAGTGCGTTGTCTACCCCGTTAGAGATCGAGTAGCTCGTGGCAAAAGCAGTTGTGCCGTTGTAAAGCATATTCGTAAAGTAGAACGCACCAATTTGTCCCATCAAGATCACTCGATTGAAATTGAACCATGCAACCGAAGCATTGTAGGGATGCCCGTTCGGGAAATAAGCATCGTTACGCAGGTTGAAGGAGTAATTCATGTAATTAGAAGAAACAGTCCAGTTCTGGGCTAGGATGGGGGCGAATTCTGAGAGACTGGTGTAGTTGAACATTACGAGCTCCTGATAGGTGTTAACTAGAATCTCGTCTTCGCCTGCAAAAAATCCAGAAGCGGGATCGTAAGAATTTGGCGGCTCGTTTTCCGCGACTACGAGCTGACTGCTGTTCTGAGGAGCGCCGGAAACAGAAACAGACGTTGATGAGGTAGTCGAAGACGACGATGATGAAGTTGACGAGGAGGAAGTGCTCGAGCTAGAGGAAATTGTGGAAGTAGAGGGAGAGGTACTTGAAGACGAAACTGAAAAAGAGCTGGTCGGGGAGGAAGTAGTACTCGATGTCGCGCTCGTGGTAGACGTGATACTTGTCTTAGTAGTGCTCACGGCAGCGTACGCACCCACGGCGATGACGATAATTACGACGATGACGATCCCGATGGTGGCACTCCTGCTCAGCGCGTGACGGAGTCTAGATCTTCTGGATAACACGAAGGAAAGAGGCAATAGGCTCCTCTTTTAAGAATTCTCAGGAATTTCTCTAGTGATCGCGTTGATCCCACAAAAGAGGTATTCCAGCGTTCCTAACAAAATTCACACTGTCTAAACAATTCCCAATCCTGGCCTTGACATTGTTCGCACTATCTCAGCTTATGTTGGATCATCGGAGCTTACGGGGGACTAATTTGCACGCAAGAGTGAGGAGCAGGTAAACTCTCGTCGAAGCTCTGAGAAAGCACCAAATAAATTTCTCTCAGGATGTAAAGACTGTTTTCGGTGAGACAGACATGCCAGTTAAGTCTTCGCAGACTTTCCAGAGGCGCTTTGCCACCAGCTCGTCATAAGAAATTGGATTTGCCTTCTGCTCCTTGCTGTTGCTAAAGTATTTTCCCGTGACGTTTTCCACTTCCGGCGACGAGGCCAGGTAAATACTAGTCCTGGCTCCCTTGTCCGGCGAGGTCATGAACAGTTTGACAAACTTTGCGATCCCCTGCAGCACCGGGTGAATACCGTGCGATCCGAGATCTGTTCTTATCGTGCCGGGATGGAGAAAATTTGCGGTGACGCCGGTTCCGGCTAAACGCCTTGAAAACTCGACCGTTACGAGGTTCAAGGCAAGCTTGGACTGGCCATAACTTCCAAACGAGCTGTATTTCTTTTCGCCTTGTAAATTATCGAAATCGATGCGCGCTCCATCCGAGGCCGCCGAGCTGACATTGGCGATGCGGGAGGGAGCGCTGGATTTGAGCTTCTCGATAAGCAGGTTTGTCAGCAAAAACGGTGTGAGTACGTTAACCGCAAAGGTCGTTTCGATCCCATCGGAAGTAAGTGAACGCCTAAACTCTGTGACTCCTGCATTGTTGATCAGGGCGTCTAGACGGTCAAACCGGCGGTTGACATCGGTCGCTAACTCCCTTACGGATTGCTGAGATGCGAGATCCGCTGGAAGATAGATTAACGCATCGTCACCTCGGCCGCTCTTAGCCTTTATCTCGGTCAGCGCGGCCTTGCTCTTATCCGAGTCGCGCATCACTGCGACCACGGTGGCATCCATCTTTGCCAGTCCAATCGCAGTCGCCTTGCCGATTCCGGCACTCGTTCCCGTAACCAGACAGGTCTTTCCTTTCATGCTCAAGGAAGCTATGGCGATCCCTGTCTTCTATAGGGGGTTGTCCTAAATGGAATTTCCGGGGATGACTTTTTTTCTTTTTATAGTGTATTGGAAGTTGTAGCAGTTTCCTCCACTGGGGCTTGCTGCTCTTCCTCGTTGGAACCTTTCATAGCTACCTGCCTTGACATCCATAGCTCGAAGGTGTCAGGAACCGCCGAGGATGCAGATCTTTGTTGCAGGCTTTCCTTGGGCTTTTGTTTTTCTATCCATAGCTCGAAGGTGTCAGGAACCGTTGAAGATGGCGATTTTTGCTGGACGCTTTCCTTCGGCTTTTGCTTCTCTATCCAGATCTCGAAGGTATCCTTTGGCAGAATCCCTTCCTCGACTCTTGAAACGCTTCCTAAGGATCTTTCCTTCCTTTCCGATCTCACTTGTTTTGCGACCCACGCATCAAAAGTATTGACCGGCATCTTTACCGGGGCTTTCGGGGCGCTCTTCGATGCTGAAGTGGGAGCTCTTTTTGTCTTGGCAGACTTTGCAGACTTTTTTGTCTTGGTGGCTTTTGATTTCTTCAATATGCGACGGGTGAAATTGTCCTCATGCCTTGAAAATATGCTTTGTGATTTAGAAATTACCTCTAGTTTTCATACAATGCCGGGGCAGTCTTTCTGCTTCAGTTTGACGTTGTGCCTTCACCAACGATATGAGTCGCTCCTAAGCCTACATTTGACGTCAAAAAAATCTTAAACGGCATGAAATTAGCCCAATTATTTCGAAAATGAAAGCCGTGGCGAAGATGAGAAGGGAACCGGGGCTGGACGTGATCGAAATCGAGCCCGACACAATCAGCGAAAACGAGGTCCTTCTCAGGATGAGGGCTGCCTCGATCTGCGGCAGCGATCTGGGGTTTTACAACTATACCCCGGCCTATCAGAGGTTTGCAAAGGTACCCACTATCATGGGTCACGAGTTTGCTGGGGAAATCACCGAGACGGGGAAAAACGTCAGAGATTTTGTAATTGGCGACCGCGTCTCTGTCGAGTCGGTCCTGTACTGCGGAAAATGCAAGTTCTGCAGGAGCGGAACCACGAACATT
Source organism: Nitrososphaerales archaeon (assembly GCA_030037995.1). Lineage (GTDB taxonomy): Archaea > Thermoproteota > Nitrososphaeria > Nitrososphaerales > CADDZS01 > DATLTL01. Next base: position 4,240 of record JASHPQ010000285.1, read on the forward strand.
TGCCAAAACTTTACGGTTTTCGGAATGCACAGGAACGGTGCTTTCGCGGAATACGTGGCAGTAGATCAGAAGTACCTCCACAGAATTCCGAAGGAGATTTCATTTCTCGAAGCGGGCGTAGTGGAGCCTCTCTCTGTCGTCGTGAATGCTTTTGAGGACGTAGCGGCGCCCATAAGGACAGGTGACACGGCGTGTGTCATAGGCCCTGGCCCACTAGGTCTGTTCTCGGCGGAGGTGCTTAGATCAAAGGGGGTGCGAGATCTCCTGATTTTGGGGATTGATATGGATGAGTACCGGTTGCAGCTCGCAAGGGACAAGTTGTCCCACGAAGCTCTCAGTACCGAATCGGCCGATCCGACGGAAAGGAAGAATTTGATTACCGAAGGATACGGGTTCGATGCTGTAGTAGTTTCCGCGGGATCCCCGGCTGCCCTAAAGTCGGCAATCCCTCTCGCTTCGAAGGGCGGACAGATCATAGTCATAGGGATTTTCCCGGAAGATGTCTCCCTCCCTGCCTCAGATCTCGTTCGAAGGCAGATCTCTCTGAGAGGTTCTTACGGGTCTGCGTGGAAACACTATGAAGAAGCTATCAGGTTATTGAAACACAAATTAGTTAGGGCGGAAGCCATAGTCAGTCACCAGTTCAGTTTGGATCAGGGGGAAGAAGCTTTCCAGATGGCTAAAGCTAAAACGGGATCCAAGATCCAATTCAAAAACTGAATCTCTGAAAGCTTGTATTTTGCATTGAGACAGCCAAACGTCTCTCAACAATTACTTCGCAGGTAAGAGGACAGGAACGCTCTGGAATGCATTCTCTCAGAATCTAGCAGGTTCCCTGATTACTCCAACCGGTATTTTTCTACGGCGTTTTCGTCCAGTATTATTCCAAGACCCGGCCTCTCCGCGATTTCAATCAGTCCCTTCGAATTTACCTCGAACTTTTCTTTAGTCAGGAACTTCTTCATCGGGGATTCTGACTGCGGCATTTCGCAGAGGGGAGAATTGGGACAAGCGGCAGACAGATGGATGCTTGCAGCGAGTCCAAAGTTTCTCTTGAAGCTGTGGGGAATGCACAGTACCCCTCTGTCATTTGCAAGATCCGCTACCCTTTTTGTCTCGCTCAAGCCACCCGCGCTGGAGACATCGGGTTGTACTATGTCGACTGTCCTGTCCATTAGATCAATAAACATGAATCTGGAGGTCTGCTCCTCCCAGGCGGCGATTTTGATGGAGGTGGACACAGAGAGTTTCGTGTCCTTGAGGTCGTCCGGATGCAGAGCTGCCTCGATAAAGTACACATCAAATTGTTCCATCAACCCGGCGAACTTGATCGCCCCCTTGGTGTCGAAGGACATGCGGACGGATGAAAGGAGCATCCCTGTCCAACTTCATTTAACGTTTGACGAGCAGAGAATTTCCGCTGACCTTAAGAATCGTACCCAAATCCAGAATGAAAGATTGTGATTTCCTAAAGAGCTGGATTAGTGATAACACGCCAGGGACTTTAGAAAGTGAATTAGTCAAGACTCAAAGGATACGTAGAGATCCTCTCGCAGCCGTTCTTCGTTACGACGAAGGCATCCTCCAGCCTGATTCCTCCGGTCTCTGAAGTATAGATTCCGGGCTCAACAACCACGACGCTCCCTTCCTCGATCTGCTCTTCGGAATTCGGGATGAACCACGGGGGTTCTTGGTCGTCCAGCCCGATCGAGTGACCCGCATGGTGCATCAATTTGGGATAACCGGCCTTCGTTATTTCTTCATTGACCGCCGCGTAGACATCCTTCCCCTTCGTTCCCGGTTTCATCACATCCTGCGCCCGATCCAGCGCTCCTGCGAGCGTTGCCGCGACTTTCTTTTGCTTCCCCGAGGCTTTCTTCCCTATGACGAACGTCCTGCAGAGATCGGACCAGTAGTTGTTGTAGGCAGCTTGGAGGTCCAGAATGATGGTGTCTCCACTCTTGAACCTGCGATCACTAGCCCAGCCCCCGACCTCAAGGGATCTCTCGCCGGAGGCATGATCTCCGATCACCCAGCCGAAAGGGCCGAATTTTTCAAATGTTTTGTAATTTACCCTGCGGTAAACATCTAGCTCCGTTTTCCCAAGCTTAGAATTTTTCTGGGCGACTTTATAGGCATAATCCAGTATCCCTGTCGCAGATGTCAGATTCTCAATTTCGTCATTACCTTTCGTCTTCCTCATTGAAAGGAGACTTTTCGAGACACCCACGAGTTCTGGGCCGCCACCTCCGCTTAGTAGGGCCATCCTAAAAATCTCAGGGAGGTGCCACTCCTCGATTCCCAGCCTTCGCAAGCCAGAATGCTGCTTTCTTATCCAATTGCGAAACTCGGCAGAGATTACATCCGCGTAGGTGATCATTCTTTCATTCAAATCATAATCTACGTAGGTCGAAATTTCTTCATCAAAGACTAGCTGAAGGGGGTTCTTCCCTCGCGGATTTGCTACCCAAGGATTGTAGATCTCGCTTTCTCCCAAGAGAATAGAGGCTTTGCTGGTGCTGTCGATGGACAAAAAGGAAGTGGAACGTGGCCCCTTCATCAGCGTAAGGTACATGTTGAGGTTTGAAGGAAACCCGGTAAAATAGAAGATGTGTTTGGGATTCGATATGATAGCTAGATCCAGATTTTTTTCCTTCAACTCGGACGCGAAGAGCTCGCGCCTTTCTTTGGGGGTGTTTTTGCTATTTTTCTCTGGCAAGTTCCGGTTCTGCCGATCGGGGCAGAAATGATAAATGTTTGCCCCGAGTTTTCCAAACGATCCGATCTAGGTCTCTGTCTCTAGGCGTGAATCGCGTCTTCGACCGTCCGCGTACTCGTCTTGTTTTCGTTGAAGACCTGCGTCGCTTCCCGAACGCTCGCGTTTTCGTGAACCACTGCTCTAATTGCTTTGATCATCGCCACGGGGTTGTCGTTCTGCCAGATGTTTCTGCCCATGTCCACCCCCACAGCGCCCTCCCTGACCGCGTTGTAAGCTAGCTGGAACACGTCCGTTTCGCTGTTCAGTTTTGGCCCTCCGGCAACCACGATCGGAACGGGACATCCTTCCACCACCTTCGAAAAGTCCTCGCAGTAGTATGTTTTCACCACCTGGACCCCGATTTCGGCCGCTATGCGGCAGGCTAGGCTGAGGTAGCGAGCGTCTCTCTTCTCCAGCTCCTTTCCCACTGCAGTGATCGCCATGACCGGCATGCCGTAATCTTCTCCCTCGTTGACCAATTTCGCGAGATTCAAAAGGGTCTGCCTTTCGTGGGCCGTTCCAACGAAAATCGATAGTGCTACGGCGCAGACATTCAGCCTGACGGCTTCGCGCATCGACGTGATGATTCCCTCGTCGCTGAGATCTTCGTGCAACACGCTGGTCCCGCCGGACACTCGCAGAAGGATCGGAGTATCCCATTTTGGATCGACGGAAGTACGGAGAACCCCCCGGGTAACAGCGACCGTATCCGCGTAAGGCAACAGTGGTTCGATCGTCTTCCTCGGATTTTCCAGTCTGTGCGTTGGCCCCATAAAATACCCGTGATCGCAAGCGAGCATGACCGAACGCCCGGTGGCTGGTTTTATCATCCTAGATAATCTGTTCTTGAGTCCCCAATCCAATTCAGAATTCGACCTCTTTACTACTGAAAATCCACTCTGCTCGCATATTAATCATTCTTGCACGGGTTTTTTTCCTTACTCTTGGGTTTCCTCCTAGGCCCAGGGATTCTGCATATTCATATTTAGTCTGCGAATGGAGATTGCACCGCATGTTGACCGGAGTCGGCTCTGTATCGATCTTGGTGAACGACGCCCGAAAATCGGCAGAATGGTATCGTGACAAGCTGAGTTTCGAAATAGTGGGGATTGAGGGCCACGCCGTGTTCGTCAGGCCGAAGGGATCGTCGTACCCGCTGCTTCATTTATGTGGGAGATGCGATGACTGGGGAGAAGATCGCCCGGGCGGGAGAACTGGAATCTGGTTAAACTGCGGCGAGATTATAATTCGGAAGAAGAGGGATTCGGGCATCGTTTTACCTGCCAGCAATCCCGAAGAGGTCGAGAGGACTTTTCATGAATTGAAGAAAAAGGGGGTGGAGTTCTCGGAAGATCTTACCACTACTAACTGGGGCAAGTTTGCAATTTTGAAGGATCTGGACGGGAACGAGTTCGAGATTTCCTGAGCTCCCGCTTCGAAATCTTAATACAGAATTCCAAGAAGGGTGAAATGCAATGGCGATGAAAGCTTCTGTTCCGCCCGGATTAAGAATCACTCAGGTCGCCGTAGTCGTGAAAGATCTTAGGAAAACGATGGAAGCTTACCACAAGACCCTAGGCTGGGGACCCTGGAGCGTGTACGAGCACAAGCCGCCCGTCCTGCACCACACAACTGTGCACGGCAAGGACGTGGCGTACACGATGTTGGGGGCAGAGGTCCACTGCGATCCCATTGATTTCGAAATCCTCGAGCCGTTAGAGGGACCGAGCATCTACAAAGAGTTTTTGAAGGAACATGGGGAGGGACTCCATCACGTCTCAGTTGTCAGTCCAAAAGAAGACGTTCGCGTCGTACTGGATGATTTCAAAAGAAGAGGGATCGAGGTCGCCATGAGCGGCCGCCTCGGGGACAATATAGAGTTCTACTACATGGATACTGAGCCCATGCTAAAGATGGTCGCAGAAACTGTCAGTGGGCACGCTATCTCTTTGAAACCCAGCTGGACTTATCCGTAGCTTTACCCATCAGAATCATCGATAAAACGCCCAAAGTCACTGTGCGTTATTCGTTAAAGTCCCGGCGGCCATCCACATAGGAGTCAGGAGATCATCCTCCACCATACGCAGGTTATCGTGATAGATCCTTAACCACTTTTCGTAAAGCAAAGAATATTGTTCGTGAACTTTCTTACTTGGTTCGAAGGAACGCGCAACCTTGTTCAAATTGGCATTCCCTTCCTGAATGCTCTTGAAGAATCCGGCGCCGACTCCCGCACATATCGCGGCCCCCAGCGCGGTGGACTCCTTGATGATCGGCACGTTCACGCGCACTCCCAAGATGTCCGAGAGGATCTGCGGCCAGAGGAACCCCTTGGATCCTCCTCCGGCAAAGGTGACCTCCTTCGCTCCAGATCTGGCTAGAGTTTCGATTATCTTTAGATGCCCTAATGAGACATACCCGGCGGCTTCCTCGATCGCTCTGATGGACTCCTTCTTGCCCGAGCTATTGGGGCTGGTAATGTCGTACTGCATGAATGCCGGTGACGCATGCACCCATCGTTTGGAATTCATCAGGTTTGAGAATATTCCCACAACACCATTGGATCCGGGAGGAGCAGCACTCGCTTCCTTTTCCATCAGCTCATAAGCATCCATGCCGACCTTCTTTGCTTCCTCCTTTTCTTGCTGGCAGAAAGCGTCCCTGAACCAGCGCATCGAGAGGCCACAGTAAAATCCGATCCCCTCCAGCATCCACTGCCTTCCGACTGTAGCGCAGAGCGTGCGCAGTCTGATCTTGGGATCGACGAGCGGTCTGTCAAGCAGGATCGTGTGCTGCCAGAAGGTTCCACCGAGAATCGCGATCTGTCCCGGCTTTGAAATTCCGAGGCCAGTAAGGCCGAGTTGCGTATCTGCGCCTCCGATCACGACGGGAGTTCCTTCTTTAAGCGAGCATTCAGCCGCAGCTTTTCCACTGATACTCCCCGCCACAGAGCCGGATGGGAGCACTCTGGGAAAAATTCCGTCGTCCAATCCGACAATTCTGATGATCTCCCGAGACCAACTGCGCTTTTGAAGGTCAAACATTCCGGAGCTGGAACCGATTGACGGATCCGTCACGAATTCTCCGCAAAGTCTGTAAAGAATCCAGTCGGCGAGCATTCCCATGTGTGCAATCTTTCGAAACACCAAAGGTTCGTGTTTTTGTATCCACAGAAACCGCGCCGGTGAGGTGATAGAGACCCAGTCCCCCGAGAGAAAGTAAATTTTCTCTGCGTCTCCACTTTTCACCAGAGCTGCGGATTCCTCCCGGGCCCTGGAGTCGACATTAGGACAGGCCCAGATCTCTCTGCCGGCCTCATCGTAGAGCACCATGCCCTCTCTCATGCTCGTGGCGCTCACCGCCTTGATGCTGGTGCTCGCCAGACCCGCCTTCTCGAGGGAGTTCCGGATGCAGAGACAGATCAGTTTCCAATTGGTCTTCGTGTCGAAGACCTGGGAGGAAGGATACCCTTTGAGCCGCTTGTGAGTCCACTCCTGCTGCGAAAAGGAAACTTGGTTTCCGGATTCGTCGAAGATCACCGCCCGGCAGCTTCCCGTGCCAGCGTCCACCGCGATGACAAACTGTTTAGATGAACCTTGGTTCTTCAATGGGACGCCGATTCTATCTCTAGTAAAGAAAAGTGGTCCTAGAAAAATTATTTCAAAACCTCAGAATTAATGACCGTCTCGAGCGGGAGACCGGAGAGGTACCTCTCCAACTGCTTTGCCACAATCTCCGCCCCCTTCGTGGTGGTTTCAAACGTGGCACCTCCGATGTGGGGAGTTACTATGACGTTCTCCAGCGTCAACAAAGGGTTAGTCGGACGCACAGGATCGTACTTGAGGACATCCATCGCCACCCCGGCGATCAATCCCCTTTTCAGCGCATCGTACAACGCAGCTTCGTCCACCATGCTGGGCCTAGCCGTATTGATGAAGAAAGCGCTCTTCTTCATCAAGGCGAACTCCTTTCCTCCCAGCAGGTTTTCATTCTCTTTAGACTCCCTAGCATGCAGCGAAATGTAGTCAGAAGTAGACAGGAGATTCTGAAAGTCAGTAACACTGACACCGGGCCGCTCTATCTTTGATTTATCCAAGAAGGGGTCGTACACGAGGACTGTCATTCCGAATCCCAGCGCCCGTGTGGCCACTTTTGATCCCACACGGCCGTACCCGATCAGACCGAGGACTTTGCCCCCGAGCTCATGCCCGAAGAATTGGTTTCCTTCGTAGTTGTCCGCCCCGACAACTTTGGTCGTCCTTACGCGATCCAACGCCCGTACCAGATTTCTCGAAAGCATGATCATTAGGGCAATCGCAAGATCGGCCACGGCGTCCGCATTCTTTCCCGGGGCCGTGACAACGGGGATCATTTTCTCGGTTGCAGCAGAAATGTCAATATTAACCGGCCCTCCTCGAGCGCAGCAGACAAGTTTCAAGTTTCGGGAAGTGTTGAGCACCGCATCAGTGACGGGGGCGCCGTGCACCACGAGACAGTCTGAATTATCGAGTTCCTGAATGAGTTGGGCCGGAGAGCCTAGATACTCCTTTATTCTCTTTTCCGAGTCCGAGGCCGGTTTGAAGCTCTCACTTTCGTTCATCTTGATAAAGCGGACATCGTTGCTTTTGGAGATCTCCGTAAACGCCTTCCTGAAATCTTCCACGGTGACAAAGGAGTCGCCGGCGACGAGAATCTTCATTGCATGCCCCGTCCGCCGCCTTTCCCGGAGCTGTTCAACGACCTCACAAGCTCATTCGCTTTTTCTCCAGAAGTATTATAATTCACTAGGACATTTGCACCTTCCTCAGAGAAGACCCTCGCGATTGCAGCGCCGATTCCTTTGCTCGCACCTGTGACAATGGCTTTCTTCCTATTCAACCTCTTAGAATTTCCAGATATTTGCAATCCACTCACTGGACTCACTTATTCGAGAGGGGAAAATCTCTTTTTGAGTTAAACGGTCTCAGCGATAAGAAAGAGCTCGCAGATCCGTGCGGTAAGGAATCGCAGGTCTATCTCTTAAATGGTTCATCGCTGGTTAGTTTTTGCGAGGACTAACGTGAGACCGAACGGCACTTTCTACTCCCGCGGTTGTCAGCCCGTAGTGCTGGTAAAGATGATATGGCGCTCCGATCAGCGCGTAAGCATCAGATGTAAACCCGATCCGCACTAGCTTGATTCCGTTTATCTGAGAGTCAACGATAAAGTCGGCAATCGCGCTAGCGACTCCAGTTCTTGTATTGTGGTCTTCAGCAACGAAGACGAGTGGAGTTTTGTCAAGAATAGCTTTTAGTTTCGGTTCATCGAGAGGCATAATAGTGTGAATGTCCGCGACTCCGACGTTAATCCCTCCCTCGTGAAGCTTTTCCGACGCTTCCAGAGACGGATGCACCATCATTCCATTCGCCAGAATCGTTGCATCACTGCCCTCGCGCAAAGTCTGAATTCTCCCGAATTTCCATTCGTCTCCCGGCTTGTAGACGTCCGGGTCGTCACCGCCGCTCAACCTGAAATAAATGGGCCCCTCCAAGTCAACCGTCTGACGGATAGCCTGCTCCAAACTGTAAGCATCGGCAGGGCACACGATTTTCATGTTCGCCATGGATCTCATCATTCCAATATCCTCGGTCGCATGATGGCTCGTTCCGTAGTAACCTAAAGAAATCCCGGCGTGATGTGAAAGCAGTCGGACCGGCATATTTGGATAGGCAAGATCTGTGCGAATCTGCTCGCAACAAAGTATTCCCAGAAAGGAGGCAAAAGAGGCGACATATGGGATGAATCCGGTAGACGCAAGACCAGCTGCCGCGCTGACCATGTTGTGCTCTGCGATCCCCATGTCGAAGTACCTCTCCGGGTGGCGTTCGGCAAATTCGATCGTCCTGTTAGCATGCCCCAGATCGGCATTCAGTATAACAATTCGGTCGTCCTTATCTCCGATGTCCGAGAGCACCTGACCGGCGACGAAAGAGCGGGTGAGATTGGAGATCGTGCCGAGATGCCAGGATTCTCTGTCTCGGAATTTGATTTCCGGAGCGACTGTCAATTCGACGAGTTCAGCTCCTTTATGGCGGATTCAGCATCAGCGCCGCTGAGATGCCCTAAATGCCATACTCTGGAATTTTCCATAAACGACAACCCCTTTCCCTTGACCGTTTTTGCAATGACAAGCTGTGGTCGATCCGACCCCTTGGGGAGGGAATCAAAGGTACGTACCAGATCGGGAATAGAATTACCATTGCAGGCGACGACCTGCCATCCGAAAGAGCGCCACTTTTCGTCAAGCGGCTCGAGTGCCATGACGTCTTCTGTAGGTCCGTCGAACTGCATTTCGTTTCTGTCAATGATGCCAACGATGTTGCCGAGCCTAAATTGCGATGCTGATTGCGCAGCTTCCCAGATCTGTCCCTCGTTCTGTTCCCCGTCTCCCATCAGGACAAAGACCCTCGCGGACGAATTTCGCAGTCTCAACCCAAGCGCCATTCCCACGGCAACTGACAGACCGTGTCCCAATGAGCCGGAGCTGAAATCAATTCCAGGAACCTTCCGCATGTCTGGATGATCCCCAAGTGCCGAGCCAATCCTTGCGTAGTTATCGAGCCAATCTTTGGGAAAGTAGCCGAGATCTGCAAGGATGGGGTAAACTCCAACCGCTACGTGCCCCTTTGACAATATCAAGCGGTCGCGATCGGGCCACTTTGGATCCCGTGAAATATTCATCGTGTGATAGTAGAGCGTGGCTAGTATCTCTGCGGCCGAGAACACCGATGTATAATGGCCGCTTTTCGCAATCTGGATTAGGCGTATTGTTTCCGTTCGAATGAAACGGGCTCGGTCACTTATCTGATCCAATGCTGTAGTTTGCATGTCCGACAGTTTTCTGCGAGCCTCTCCAGACCTAATTAATATTACTCGGAAAATCGCGAGTGAAAATCGTTCCTCATTTCCGGCCCCGACTATCAGAGCAGAAAATCTGGTCAGTTTGACACGTTAATGGCTCCTTACTTCCAGCTCATCCATCATTTTAGCGGTCTGAGTGTAAGCTTCGTTAACCCATTCCTTGATCGTTCGTGGATCCTCCGGCCATTGAAGCTCGACACTAACAGGGCACGAAACTCCAATGTCCCTGAGAGCTGCAAGATATTGTTTCAGCGGAACGACGCCTCTTCCTGGCGGCAGGTCACCGTGAATCTTGCCATCGCAGTCTGAAAAATGAATATTGATGATCTTGCCTTCGAGTTTTTTCACTGATTCCGGAGGATCTCCCTTCAAGTAAAGATGAGATACGTCGGCGTTAGCTTTGACCGAAGGATGAGCGGTGTCGTGGATGAATTGCGAAATGTGATCCACTGAATCCAACAGATAGTAGATGTAAGGAACAAATTCCAGCGCAATTTCGATCCCCAAGGACTTGGAATAGTCTGCGATCTCGCGAACACCCTCGACCGCCCAGTTCCATTGCAGCTCCGGTTTGAATTCCCTCTTTTCGTAAGAATAATTTCCTAGCACGAGAACCATCGTGGGTGAATCAAAGTCATATCCGATCTCGGCCTCTCGCTTCACGTAATCGATCGTGGCTTTCCTCATTTCCGGGACAAAGTCAGTCAGTCCGTTTGCTGCGACGATGAAAGACGAGCAGGGGAGATCACTCTCCTTGAATGCCTTGCGCTGAGCTTTCCTCACCTCAACCGAGGTCGTCAAAGGAAAAATGTCGTATGAGTCAAACCCCATTTCTTTTGCGATTTTAATGCCGTCGACCGGACCCACCGGCGAACTCCACCAGCAGTTTTCGATGAGTCCCAATTTCAAAAAAGATCTCGAATGAGCGATGTCCTGGTATTCTTATTTTGTTATCGTCTATCATCGTCTAAACCACAATGCACTCCTCCATTTGGGCCTTCGCTACGATAGATCACATTCAAGGCCGCGAGCTCGGAAATTCCTCTGCCGAAACGGTGGTAGAATTGACGCTTAGATTTTGGCCGAAAATCTCCCTAAGTGGAGTATTTTTTGAGGAAACCCGAGAGATTGTAAAAAAAGATACAATCTGTCAAGTCTTAAATATTCGCGCTTAACTGGGCACGTTAATGGCGACCGCCAGCAAGTCTGTTTTCCTCCGTGATGCGACCGGACTGGTCAGAGCTTTTCGTTGGTATGACGCGCTGATTCTTAGCCTTGCAGTTACGGGTCCTACATACTTTGGAATTGCGTCT
>JASHPQ010000286.1 GCA_030037995.1 Nitrososphaerales archaeon
TCAAGCGATCCAGGATAAGCGCAGTCGACAAGATCTCCATGAAGATAACGAAAGGCGAGGCAATCGGGATCGTGGGGGAGAGCGGGAGCGGGAAGACGACGATCGCTCGATCTATTGTGAAGCTCATCGAGCCCACCTCCGGACATATTTTCTTTGATGGCGAAGATATCTTCGAACAAAACTCTCGGGAGAGCAAGGAGTACCGAAAGCACGTGCAGATGATTTTTCAGGATCCGTACGAATCCCTAAATCCACGCTCCAGCATTTCGCAAATCATCGAGGAGCCTCTGGTCGTCCACAAGATCTCCCAGACCAAGGAAGCCAGGAGAGAGAAGATTTACGAGCTCCTGCAGCTCGTGGGTCTGGAGAGAGAGCTCGCGGGGCGCTACCCGCACGAGTTGAGCGGAGGGCAGAGGCAGCGGGTCTCGATAGCTAGGGCGCTCGCGGTCAGCCCGCAGGTGCTGATTTGTGACGAGCCGGTGTCGATGCTGGACGTTTCAATCAGGGTGGGGATCCTGAATTTACTGAAGGACCTCAAGAAATCGCTCAATCTGACGTTTGTCTTCATCACCCATGATCTGGGCGTCGCGCGCTATTTTTGCGACCGCGTAGCAGTGGTCTACCGCGGGCAGATGATGGAGACTGCAGGCACTGAAGATTTGATCAATCATACGATGAACCCGTACACGCGACTTTTGCTGGACTCCGTTCCTGGGAGGGCAGAAGTAGGTGCTGCCGAAGTTATCGCAAAGGACGAGGAGAGCCGGGCCATTGAAACTAAGGGACAGCTTTTGAACATGCCGAGCGGCTGTCGGTTCAATACCCGGTGCCCTAACGCGAGGGACACTTGCTCAAAGACTGCGCCGCCGCTTGAGGCACTGGCAGAGAACCATTATGTTGCTTGCTATTACCCGATAACTTAGTTTCTAAACAAGAAGGACAGATGATCTCGTTACAGAACGAGAATTTAGAAAAATTGTTCAATTATCAAGATCTTAGCTATTGAGTTTTAGCGGCACATCATCCACTACATCGATTCCTTCTATCCGCTTGAATGCTTGATCGTGAGTCGCTATTTTTCTCACTCCGGCAAGCCTCATCGAGGCAATAATAGTACACTCTCGGCCACCCAGTCCCTTACTTGAAAAGCTGGGTACGAGTTCCACAGCTGGCGTTACGGTTTGATTATCGAGATCCGTCAATGTTAGGGTTGAAAGGCTCTGAATCGAGCCTATATGCTCTAAAAACTCTTTCTTTGGAAGATTTCTTATGTAGTGTGCGACCTCAAGAAGGGTGACATAATTAGTCGTCATTCCATTCTCGATAGCTTCATGCATTATCTCTCTTACGTAATCATGTTCGGGCAATCTGGAATCGAGCCAATAAATCCAGTAATTAGTGTCAACATAGATCAACGCTTCTTGGTCTCCGGGATCTTTTTGAGTTTAATAGGGTCAACCATTTTGACTGCGGAGCCCTTTTTGATCGCACCTTCGTTTTCGAGAATGAATTCGTGAGGGTCTGTGCTCTTTCTTATCATGACGATATCATTGTCAATATAGACTCTTACCTTGCTTCCACCAACTAACCTGGCCTTTTTTCTAATGTTTTCCGGGATCAGGACTCTCCCTTTCGAATCCAGAGTGGTTTCGCTCATTTAGTTCCCACTTTCATTCCCACTAATCGGAATTAGAGGATTGCCCAATAGATGGTCGTTTATCAATAGCGAAATCTTGGATCGTCCTTCGGGCGAAGCGGCGAAGAGTACGACTTGTGAACTATACTGTGTGAGAAATGAGAAGCGAAAATCCTCCTGATCACAATTCAAATTTGCCATTCAAGGAGTACTCCGCCGCGACTTTTTCATCCAGTTCTATACCCAGACCTGGCTCGTCCGTCATCGTGATAAAGCCGGATTCAATAATACTGTTGCCTCCCTTCGTGAGCTTTGCCCATATCGGAACGTCGTGCCCGTGGAATTCGAGCACCCCAAAATTGGGTACAGCAGCGGCAACATGGGCGTGCGCGACCGTCCCGATGGGACTCCCGATATTGTGCGGCGAGAGCACCATCTCCTTCTCTCCCGCCATCTGCGCGATCAGCTTCGTTTCCAGTAGGCCCCCGGCCTTCATGGCATCGGGCGTGACTATACGAACCTTCGTCGAAAAAAGCGGCAGAAACTCGTACCTTCCATAAAGGTTTTCCCCCGTCGCAATCGGTGTGCTGGTCGCCGTTGCGACGATATCGATCAACGTGGGATCTCTGGGCGGAACCGGATCTTCGAGCCACATAACGTGGAACTGTTCGATCGCCTTAGCGAGGGCGATGGAGGACTGGACGTTGTACTTCCAGTGCAGGTCAAAGAGGACATCAGTCTCGTCGCCTACGGCTTCGCGGACAGCTTCCACCAGCCCGGCAAGGTAGCTGGTCTCCCCATTGGTGAGGGATCCAGACGACAGGTTGTACTGCTGGGTATAGGGCGTCGGTACGTCTAGGTCGAATTTTACCGCGGTATACCCCTCGTCTTTCATCGCCTTCGCGCGGGAGGCGTACGCTTTCGGTGTAAAATCTTCTGAGAACTTGCCGGTCGTCATCCGGCCGTGGATCGGCTCTTCCTCGCCCTCTTCTGTACTTGTTCTCGCTCCCGCCTCCACCATCCATTTCGGTCTTGTTGGAAGCAACACGGCATCGATAGCTTCGAGGGACTTGCCAGCGTGGCTGTCCACATAGATCCGAATTTTGTCACGGAGCTTTCCTCCGAGCAGCGAGTAGACAGGAGCGTTCCTGTACTTTCCCACGAGGTCCAAGAGCGCGGTCTCGATTGCAGAGATGGCGTGGAAATTAACCCCGGAAGCTCCGGAAGGAACAGACGCCCAGAACATCTTCTCGAACAGTCTGTTGATTTCAAGTGCGTCCTCCCCTACGAGAAGACGTCCGAACTGCCTGATGACTCCCTCCAGCTCCGGCGCGTAAAACCCCTCGCCGGTGCCGTGGAGATTCCCGGCGTAAACTCGCGCGAACACCCAATGATAATTTCCCTCAACCGTGGCCGAAGTGACCTTCGTAATTTTCAGCGGCATGAACGCCTGTAAAACATCCACAGGGGCTTCAAAAGCGTATTCGCCTGG
>JASHPQ010000287.1 GCA_030037995.1 Nitrososphaerales archaeon
AAGAGCCATGTCGGCGCCAATCGTTGCCAAGGAGGGCAAGGCCACCGTCTCGGGCTTCGCTTTAGGAAAAACACTCCTGATCACCCTCACCTTAGCTCCCTACGGGATGGAGGATCTCCCTGGAGAGATTCGAAAGAAAGTTGAGGAGAAGTCAACCGAGTGTGGGTACGACGCTTGTCTGGTCATAGATACTCACAACTCGCTTGGAGACAAGCCGAACGAAGTCGAAACTGAAAATTTGATCAAAGCTTCTACACGCGTCCTACAGCTGCTTTCCGCCGCAGATCAGTCCACATTTAGTTTCGGATTTGCGCACAGTTCCGAGATTTCCCCCGAGCAGCGGTTCCCCGATATAGGGCCCGCGGGAGTGGGACTGATCCTTTTTGTGGTCAAAGACACCCAATTCTGTCTCGTGGTGGCTGACGCCAACAACTCGCGGATCGGATTTCGCGAGAGCGTAATCAATCTCTTTCAACGCCATACATCCGAGAACCTCTTAGAGATTTGCACCTCCGATACCCATGTGACCGCGGCGAAGGCCCGCAACGCGAAAGGATATCTGGCTCTCGGCGACGTCACAACCCCGGAACGTTTCTCCTCGCTCCTTGAAACGCTTCTTGAAAAGGCGAAAACGAGGCTGTCTCCGGGAGCTTTCGAGACCTCCAAGGCTTCGAGTTCGGTCAAGACGATCGGGAGTCAGGTGCTGGACAACTTTTCGGGATTGCTTGACCAGTCGACGCTGATCGCAAGACGGGGTGCGGAGGTGCTGGGGATACTCGCCGTCCTGATCACACTCGCCGTCGCGATCTTGTAGGTATCGTGGACGGGGAAGTCAGTATGAGCATTGCTATCGTCGGAGCATTTTGATATTCTTCTCTACTTTGGTTGCGACAGCGTTAAAACGTACCGTGAAGGCCACAATAGACACAATTGAGTTCAGCGTCATCTGATTCGGATAAAGACATTGAGGACGTCGCTTTTGGGGATATACTGAAGGAGCTTGATCGCGATCAGGTCAGGATCATCATCCGGGAAGAAACGAGGCGATTTAGAAAGCCCACGACCCTGATCATGGGGCTGCCGAACGAGCGGGGCGAGCTGGAGCGAGTTGCACAGGAGCTCAAGAAAAAACTTGCCACCGGCGGGAGCGCCAAGGACGGGCAGGTAATCCTGCAGGGCGACAAGAGGGAAGATGCGAAGAAGCTCCTCGTGAAGATGGGATACGCCGAATCAAACATCGAAGTGCAGTGAAAGAAAATTATTTTCTCTAAGAGTTAGCCGAAGTTTGACAAACGATGTCACACCTGAATTCAAAAAGTACCTCCACGCCTAATCTTGTAGCAATGCCGGAGAATTTCTTTGAGCTCGTCTATCTGGTCGTGGCCCAGGTCCCTCGAGGTAAAGTCACTACATACTCGGCCGTTGCCAGATTTCTGAACAACCCGAAAGGATCTCGCGCCGTCGGTTGGGCGATGAGGCAGTGCCCTTATCCCAACGCAGATGTCCCCTGCCACCGTGTAATAAAGGCGGATGGATCTGTGGGAGGATATGGAGGAGAGGGAGTCTTAAAAAAAGCTTCGCTGCTGAGAAAAGAAGGTATCGTGATAAGGCGTGGAGAAATCGATCTCAGACGGTACCTGTTTACGAGTTTCAGGATGACTGGCTTTTCTTAGGTGGGCTTGCTGCTATTGTTGCTTTGGTCGACTTGAAGGCTGGAAGTCTTCGACTGGCTTTTTCTCGTTGCCACATTGATCAACAGTGCAGCAATTATCGCGATAAGAATTAGGGCAATCGCGTATGCGATACGAATAATGAACAAGCTCGAGAAACCGGTTAAGATCAGCCCCCACGTGATGTAGTAGATCCTGTCTTTTTCCGCCATTAACATGAAGGCTGAGAGAAGAGTCCAGAGACCGACCAGCGCAAAAATCGAAAAAAATGTTTGCAGGATTGTGATCTTGCCAAGCCCCAAAAGATACACGATGAACGGCGCCAGGATCGCAATGATGACGCCTTCCCCGTATGCTAGTCTCATGAGAGCATTATCACCATTGATAACAGGTTAGTACGACCTGTTATTTATGTTCGCACGTCGCGCCTATAAACAAATGACAGTTGTCCGCTTTTGGGACGAAGTGTCATGTTTGAGTAGGATTAGGAACGAAGCTTAGTGATTCTTCGGTGGTTGATCGACATGCGCGCAGTCGAAATCCAACACTAGCTTCAACTGTCCTTGTCTTTGCACGTCCAACAGTCGTATTAAACCGAAAAGACGTGGAAGAAGGCTAGAGCGGCAACACCGAATGCGATGGAATCGATTATTGCAAAAATGATGAAGACCGCTATGATAACTACAATGACGTAAGTGAGCGTTTTGTCTTTTGGTGTACCTAGCATTATCGGGACTCCCAAGTAAAGGATGTAAAGACCGTAGAAGAGACCCAGAATCGCCAAAAAGCCGATAAACGGAATTATGTAGAGGATCGACGCTAAGAAAAATGGAGTGAATGAGTAAGCAGCGAGCCTCGTGGCCCTTATCCGCGTGGTAGTAGTTCCAAAATTGGGGCCTAATTTCCAGATGACGAAACCGACTATTGCCACTCCGATCACTTCTAGGATGTAGCTTAATATTGCAGCCGTTATGGCATAGCCGTAGACTGCTCCTCCGACTATTCCTAGATACCCAAAAACTCCATAGTACCACAGATCACCGATTAGAGTCGCTACGAAGGGAATTGCAGCTAATATTGCAACATAGTATATCATGAGAGAATTAAACGGTTGATCAGCATTCACATACGCGTTCATCACAGCCGCCGGACTTCTTACAAGATCGATCGCGTACCTAAATACGCCACCAATGTTGAAGGAGGTGGGCATCGGGTTCTTCCCGGAATAGGCCGGAGGAGTTGAGGATCCTCCAGGCATCCCACCTGCACTCGTACTGGGACTACCGGTGGAAGCCGTAGACACCTTCAGATCAGCGCCACATTTTTGACAATAAACAGCATCGTCAGCATTGGATGTACCGCAACTGGGACAAAACATTTTGAATTGCCGGGAAGAATTATCCTCGTGGATTTAAGGCTACGCAATGATTCCAAAACTTACCGGCCAGTAGGGAAAGATTGGCTCGCAACTATCCAGTGCGCAGTAAAATAGAACCTAAAGACGCAAATATTCGAGCAATTGGAAGCCCTCGTCGAAAATCAGGCCAAGGAATTACGGTAATTTGAGATTTTCACTATATAACACCAACAACTCTGCGTTTTGTCATTATCGGAAAACCAAAGCGAAAGCTTGGAATTGAGCTAGAGCATATGGAAATAAGTCAGGGTGCCTTTTTACTTTCCTGAAATGGCGAAACAGGTCGTCTTGTCCAAAGATGGGAAACCAGTCTCTTTCGAGGTCGAAAGATTGCTCGGCGAGAAACTGGGCAAGTCGCTCGTCGGATCAGGCACGGTCGACTTCGGCGAGCGCGCCTACCGGCTACCGTGTGACTCTCACGACTACCCCCAGAGAGCTCATCAAGAAGGACAAGCTGCGGGAGCATATCCGCAAACGCAGTCGGGAGATCGTAGGCTCCCTTCCGATCATTTTTCCTGCCACAAGCACCGGTCTGTTGGTGCTCGAGTTTGAAACTGGAGAGGAGGCAAAGATCGTTGATGCACTGACGAAGGCAGTTCAGGATACCAAATTCAAGGGATTTTGGATATTCTGAAGTGGGTCTGAATTCGGGTTCACGATCTGTTGAATTTTAGCTGACCAGCTTCCGGTCTTAATGGATCCGTCAAATTACTGCTGCTCGCCCCCGCATACATTGCCTCCGAGGGGGCCCTAGGTCATTACTAAAGCAAGCCCCCGCGCGTGGAATCTGCCACAGGGGCTCCCCTTTTTACGCGTACGTTCATCTGGCAAATGTCTGAATGCCCTTCGAGAAAAAAAGCCAACCTTTCACATATCTGCCAGTACGCTGAGTGCGTCTACCGTAACAAACTCATTCATACTCTCGCGGCTTGTTCCTCCCCAGCTTACAGTAGATCGTCCAGTGAGAGCCTTGCGGCTCTTGGAGACACGATAATATGCTCCTTCGGCTGGAAACCCTCCGTCGTCTAGCTTTTTTGATTTCAAAACTGAAATTGCATCAAGACACCTTTCATCCTTCAGGCGGCCGGCTTCTTTCATCACTTTCAGAGCGAACAGTATGTCGTAGTGCCAGTAACAGGGATAACGGAGCTTCGTGAATGCTTTGTTGATGATGGTTCCATCCTTCATGCGCTTGTGGAGCTTTCTTTGCAGGAAAAATTCCACGGCCTTCTCGATGGCATCCCTGTAGGATCGCTTGGTAGCGGAGGACGAAGTATAATGCACTAGCCCCCTGAGAGGCCATAGAGACTCCGTGAAGGAAGAAGAATGAGCCTTCGGTCTTCGGTCACAGTTCCAGCCACCGTCTGGCCACTGCCAGTCCACCAGTGTATCGGAAAGAACTCTTGTTCGGTCGTCCGAGAGACCGAGCTTTGTTAGGTAGTAGAGCGCGTTTCCTTCCATTGACGCGTGGGCCCGGACAGCCCCATGTATTCCATCCTGCGGGTCGGAACAGGGATCGCGTTTTCGGCTCAACTCAAGGTGAGATTCAGAAAAAAGCCATGCGTAGACCTGTTCCCTTAGGGCGATCAATGATTTGTCACCACCTGGATGGCCGAGATCAGCAAGAGATGAAAGTACCCAATGGGCACCGTACCATTTGGAATAGGGATGCCACGGCAAAGTGCCGTTCTTTAGCAGCTCCGAAAGCAAGGTGCGGACACGGTCAGAACGTGAAATTTGTTCTTGAATCTCTCCGACGCGCTTTGAACGCAAAGATTCTCCAAGGATTTCCAGCCGCGTCCTCAACACTATTGAAGGATCGGTCGAGTGCAAGAGGCGGTCGACAACCGTTTCTCCAGAAGGTTGTTGATTTTTGGCCAAGGTACGCTACTCGCTACTTAATCGCATTGTTAGGCTTTACAGGCCCGGAAGGAATTAGACGATTCTAATTTTTTTGTACGAGACACCAAACGATCCGGGCGCGGAACCGAAAAACTCGCTTGGTCTCCCGCCGAGAGTCGTCTGTTTGAATCTTGGTTTATAGTAACTCCACATCTAGCGGACTTGTGTCGATTACAATCAAAACACGCGGGAACTAAATTTCGCAAGTAATCCGAGCCGCCCGGCGTTCGCAGGGTCGATTTCCGATCTGTAAAGCCACGCAAGATCCTTTTCTTAAATAACACTCAGATGTCAACGACTTGGCGCCTTTCTTCAACGCTCGATCGATCGGACACTACGTAATCCACAATTCTTCCTGCAATACTGTAGTCGGTCGCAGACTGCGCTCCCCTAAACTCCACGGTGCCGTTCACTTCGTGGACTACAAGTTCCGAACTCGGCCTTTCCATGAGGTCAACGCCCAGAATGCCGGCCCCGATCGCCCTAGCAGTCTTCAAAACGGTCTCTTCAAGCTCCGGAGTCACTTTGCACGGTTCCGAGTGCCCACCGAGTGCGACGTTAGTTTTCCAGCTCTCAGGAGACGCGTAACGGTACACCGCAGCCACAATCTCTTCACCCACTGCGATGCAGCGAATGTCCCTCGGGGGTCTCTGGATCATTTCTTGGATGTAGAAGATCGTCTGCATGGAATCACTTTGCTGCTCCCGCATTTCGATCATCGCCTCGGCGGTTTCCCTGTCCCTGATCGGGACAACCTGTCTGCCCCAACTCCCCACGATCGGTTTCATCACGCAGGGAAAGCCCACTTCTTCGATGGCCTCCATGGCGGAGTCTGCAGAAAAGGCAACCATCGTCTTCGGGGTAGGTACGCCCTTCTTTGCCAACAGCTGGCTCGTAAGAAGCTTGTTACCACAGACGTCCAAGACCTTGCTGGAGTTGATGGTCTCGATTCCGTGGGCTTCGTACACCGATGCCAGATTAAGGCCGCGGTAAAAACTTACGCAACGCCCCAGTACCTTCATTGGGCGTGAAGAAAATTCGGAGTCGTCAAGGGGCAGTACCTGAGATTTAGCATCGATCATATCATACGATAGGCCTCTTATCTCGAGCTGCCGCCCGAGTTCTTTCTCCTCCCACCTTACTCGGTCAAATAATATTCCAATCGCTTTTCTTTTTTCTTCCGCCATTCTCCTATTCCCCCCAGTCTTCCTTTACACTCTCGGCAACCTTTAGCGTGACCGTTCCATCGCTCAGAGCCGCGACCTCGTAGTCCGCCCCGCAATCAGGACAGGTGACGATTTCGCCTACTACCGCGTCATCCTCCACTCTAACTTTGGCGTCGCATTCTAGACACTTTGCTTCCATTTTTCTACTCTTTCACCTCCTCCTTTACTGATCTCCTCTCCCTTCGTTCAGCATTACGGCCAGATGCAAGGGCTCTTCTGGCTGCCGAATCCAGCAACTCAAAAGAACTCGCAATCGCGCGCTCAAAAGAAGCTAAGGTAGCTTCGTGTTTAGCCACCACTTTTACTCGAGCCCTGCAAGCTGCACGAACTTCCTCGGGATTTGGCGACCCGATGACTTTCTTCTTAGCCAAGACTCGAGCCGGGTTGAGAATTGAAGAAAGCTCTTCGAGGCTCAGCGAAACGCCTAAGATTTCGGAGACCACCGTAGGATCGAGAGTTGAGAATCGGGCATCCCTCTTGCTGTTTTCGACACCATACTTTACGAGTGTTGCCACGCGGGAATGCGCCTCCCGGAAAGAAAACTTGAACTTCTCGACGAGAAAATCAGCAAGTTCCGTGGCGTATAGAAACTCGTCTGAAACGGCCGCCTCTTTCATTATAGATACGTTGAACTTCGTCCCTTGAACAACCTCGGCGAGAATAGATAATGATGTAGACGTCTTATCGGTAGCACTCCAGAGATTTCTCGTCAGCTCTTGCAGGTCTAGATTGTATGTCAGTGGAAGCGCTTTTATGATTCCCATCGCGCTAATCAGGTCTCCGAGTACTTGACTCGTTCTTGCCCTAAATATCTCGGGAACTATCGGGTTCTTTTTTTGAGGCATCATGCTCGAGGTAGAGGAGAATTCATCAGACATCTCAGCAAAAGAAAATTCCTTGGATGTCCAAAAGATCAACTCTTCACTGAGCCGGCTCAGATCGGTCATAGTTTCGGCGCACACGTAGATAGCTTCGGTCGCAAAATCCCTGGACGAGACGGCGTCCATGGAATTCGCAAGGACAGCCTCAAATCCAAGAAGCTCCGCCGTTCGTTCTCGGCTGATCTTAAAGCCGGTA
>JASHPQ010000288.1 GCA_030037995.1 Nitrososphaerales archaeon
CTCCAACATTACCACGAAGACCTTCCAGACGGGAGGCGTGCGCGAGAGCCTCGTTGCAAATAATGCTGACAAGGTAGAAGAAGTTAGAATGAGTACTCAGGAAAACAGTCAGAATGGAAAGAATGTCAGGGAATCCGCGCCCAGCGGTACGGGTCCACAACAGATCGTAATCAATCTCCCGGCTGGAGCTAATCTCAGCACGATTGCTGAGGCCCTGTCTCCAAAGCCGACACCCACAGCCAAAGTCGCCGGAATGGAGGCGGCACAACAGGTCGCAGACCACGTCGTAAAGGAAAAGGCGAGACTCGAAAAGATCGCCGCATTTCTGCGCAACATGAGAGCAGTGAGAGAAGACATTTCGTCATCGGTGGCATCAGGAGCTCTCGGTCAGGTCTGGTCGCCCGACATGGTCGTCCTGCCGCCGGATCTGCCAGCGAACCTCAGGCGGTTCGTGCAGGTAAAAGAGATTCCCCGCGGGGCAAAGCAGATCAATTTTACGACAATCACCACGGCAGAATTTGGGGACCTGACGGAAGACACCGACCCGACGGATGTCTCGCAGACCATCACGGAGATCTCAGCCGAGCCGGCGGAGACAGGAGCAAAACAGAGAGTGTCCTACATCACGATGGAAAGCGCGACGCCCGACGTCGTTGCGGCGGTAGAGAGATCTTTCCAGGCAGCCGCATTGCTCGACGAGGACAACACCATCCTCGCGGCGTTAGACGGTGACACGCCAGCAGCTACCATCTTTGGTGGTGGTGTTAGCTCAGAATCCTCGCTCACATCCAGCGATACCTTCGCTCCCAACGACCTCGCTACTGCTCTAACCAAGATTCAGCAAGCGGGCTACTCGATCTCACCCGGAGATCTTGTCGGAGTCCTGCA
The DNA here is from genome assembly GCA_030037995.1 of Nitrososphaerales archaeon. GTDB lineage: Archaea > Thermoproteota > Nitrososphaeria > Nitrososphaerales > CADDZS01 > DATLTL01. Next base: position 889 of record JASHPQ010000288.1, read on the forward strand.
TCCCGTACAGTATGACGCGGTACTGACGTCCACGCAGATCAACCAGTACCTCTACTTTGGTTCGGTCGGCCCGATTCAGCAGGCAGTCATCCCACAGGTGTACGGAGTAGATATCGTCAGAAGTACCAAAGTTCCAACGGGAACCGGAGCTGGTTCTCCTCCAATAACGACCTACCACGCGCAGGTCTTCTTGAAGGCTACTGCAAAGAGCGACCCCAACGGCCTGGGAATCGGTGGAGCAGTTGGTCTCGGCATATCTCGCGACCTGATGGTCGAGACATGGCGCAAGATCGACGAGCGAGACCTTTACATCGTCGCCTCCCACAGGATCGCGGCCGTGGTCATCCAGCCGAATGCGACGGTGCACATCTACACCGCCTAAATTCCGATCTTGAATTCTAGAAAAAATCAGCAACAAGAATTCAATGAATAACAGGGTGGGAGACCAGATGATGAAAGAAGAGCAAGTCAGAGAGCTTCAACAAAAGCAAATTCTCGACTTTGTGAGAAGTTTCCTTGATGACGCTCTGACGAGTCGGGTCTCCACCTCTCCTTATTTTCTGGTAAAAACGGACCTCCCGATCATTGCAGGCTATTCCATTTACCGCGATGCCGAATTCTTCCGTTCCTCCCTGGATTCCATCTGCATGTATGTTAGCGCGATTCTCGTGCTCGACGGCAGATACCTCGATTTCAAGGAAATGGAACCAGATGCATCTTACGAAATTCTTTCCGATGTCGCTTCACGTTTCGATCCCCGATGGTTTGCTGGGGAGATCATCAACCAGAAGGTCGTGTATTGCTCTACTGATATCGCTTACGGTCCTATGCTCGAAGTAGAGAAGCGCGACCTAATGTTTCAAGCAGCGAGACCACACGGCTTTTTATTCATCATAGACGGCGACGAGGTCTGCGTTGGCGATGTAAAGGCTGGGCTGGATTTTGTTAGAGCGAATCCAGACACGAAGATCTTCTGGGTCAAAGTGGAAGAGGAAGGCAACCCAGGATGGAAGCCGCGCATAATCAAACTAGAAGCCGGCCTCCACTACGGCGTAAATCACTGGACCATCCTCGACAGGAAAAACGAGTTGGTCACTGATTCCGTTTACCGAGAAGAATATTCGGATAGCTCCGATCACAAACAGATTGCATGCTTCAAGATCTGCAATTTCGGCTCAAAGCGATCAGGAGAACGAGGAATGCAGAGGATTGCTTACCGCAAGATTCTCGCTGCCAAGACATGGGAGGAACGAGCGCCACCACCACTCCGATCGGCGACTGTTGAGAATATCGATACCGAAATGGAGGCTGGTGTTCTATGACCTACGCCACCCTAGTTCCAAATCACTTGGAACCGTTTTGCGGATTCAGGGAATTTACGCATGATATAATACAGAGCGTTGCAGAGTTTGCATCTAACATCAAACTCTTTTGGATCAAGGCGTCCAGCGAGAATTTCCCATTGAAGAGCAGGTTTTCCTCCCGCTTTTCGGTATTTCTGTCCACCACCATTAACATGGTTGAATTCCAGAAGAGAAATATCATCACACCCGCAATTAACGCATCGGGCTCCGCCAATCAATTCCATCGCTCTAAGTTTACTCGAATGCTGTCCTCGCTTACGACTTTCGCGTTGAAATTCAGGGTTTTGAAATCTACGGAGTTTTTGTTTCTCAGCTTCCTCTCTGGCGTGGAGCTTATGATAAGCTCTCTCATACATGAGGCGTTTTTCGATTGTCTCAGTTCTATGCCTTTTAGCATATTCGCGAACTTCATTTCGGTGAGACCAGTAGTATCTCTTTCTTGCCGTATCAAGTGCAAGATTTTCTTTTTCTTGTTCTGTGTACGCTCTCGGCATAATGCCTTACACAAACTTCACTTTCATAGAAAAAGATTAGGGCGGAGGTTGATCATGAATTGAGCTACGCCACTCTAATTCAGGTCCACGAAGAACTGAATCTCAGTACTTCGGTCACGACGAATGATACAGAACTTACCGACCTTCTGATAATCATCGACAATCAGATCAACACTAAGCTACAGAAGTACAGTTCTCTCCCACTCCAGCAGGAGATGCAAACTTACCTCGCGGATGTCGAGGCAAGATGGGTCGTTACCCGGTTCAGGTTGCGTAGAGCCACGCCACAGGAACAGCAGCAGTATCAAGCGCTCCTAGCGAATATCGACAAAGAATGGCAAGATTATCTCGCGAGTAATTTTCAGACGAGTTTCTTCGGTCAGGGATCCCAGTCCGACAATGACAGCCTCAAGCTGGACTTGGGACAGTGGAACGAATCCGACAGGGGGTCGTGGTAATTGCCGAAAATGTCTCGAAAGGTCATTCGCACTGGCAACGGTCTTTTCATCATCCGATTGTTATGCCCTAAGGAGATCGAGGCCGGTGGCACCATCCGCCTTTCCGTATTTTTCGAGCACCAGCGAGATGGCCCGATCAATCCTACAGGTCTGACCTGCACCATTTACGAAGGCGTGCAGATGGCTACGACGAAGGCTACTCCGACGCCGATTCAGGACATTTACGGCACGGGTTCGTGGTTTGCAGATTACAACGTCCCTAGTGACCAAGGATCGGGGCCGCTGTACGTGACGTGGGAAGGCTCGTACCAGAGTGCTGGCACGCCTTCAGCATTACCTGTACAGGCAACGCAAGTGTTCCGCGTGACGAATCCGAATATCAACGTAGTGTGAATATAGAGTGTCTTCAGTCGTCGACCCCATCGCGGCCCTCGTAACAGTCTTTCAAGACTACGTGAGCTACGCAAGCGATGATGTCTCACCAGCAACTGAAGATTACTCCAATGACGGCCTGTTTATCCTCGTCTATCCGCAGGAAAAAGCGAAGCAAAGGACTGCGCCACTAATCGAGGTCGGGCCGCTCCTCCATACTGAGGTTTCGCCTGAAAACATCGGGAATACTCCGAACTCGCGCTGGCTGCACAAGCACTTTATCCAGTGCTCTATCGAGACGCAGACCTATCAGAGCCCCAACATTTCGGGATACAACGGAGTCACGAAAATCTGGGAATCGGTTAGGGCAAATCTAGTGTCGAACCAAACCACCGTGGACGGTTCAGGAAACTGGCTCCTGATGAGACTATCCGCCGGGCCCTATATCGGGCCCGGTACTGTCGTCACTCCTGACCGCTACGAGTACGTCTTCGTCGTGGAACTCTGGAGAAGCGTCGTGAATTGAATTGAAGCTGACAAAGTGAATTAGAAATGAGTTACATTCCAACATTAGGTCTCAAAGTAGTAAACACCATACAGTACGTTGAGGAATCCACGTACGGCACGTTCCCTACCAACCCCATCATGAACTGGATTGGCGTGGACATGCAGTACACCGACAGCGCAGACATGGGGATGATCAAGATTCGGAATCTTGGTTCTGAAGACTTGAAGTACGTCATGACGGGGGCGCAGGATTACGAAGTCACGCTCGATTACGCCATCCAGACTTCCACCTTTCTGAAGTACCTCGTAAACTCCCAGGGAGGCGGTTCTGGTAGCATCGACAAGTCTCTGTCCATGGTCATTGAGCCCGTGGTGGACGGTACCGATGAGTACGTTCAGATCTTGGGAGGGAGGCCTGATTCCGGGTCGATCAAGTGGCAGGTCGGAAAGGAACTGCGCGCCAATGTAAAACTCATGGCGCAGAGCATACCCGCGTATACGACTACGAGTCCGATAGGAAGCGGGTCTTTCGCGAGCGACCCCGACACGAATCCGTGGATTTTCACCAGTCCCGGAAGCTCAGGAATTACCATCGCTAGTACTGCTTATGACATGACTGACGCCACGGTAAATTTCAATCGCAACCTGCAAAAGATCAGGACACTCGGCCAGGCTACGGTAAGATATCTCCCTCCGTCGGTCAGAGACATCACCTTCGACATTACTATTTTGTTAGAAGCTACTGCCCCGTACTCGGCGCTGCTCGATGGCACGTCGCAAACAATTGTCCTCCCGTTGGACGCCGGGACCTCCACGCTCACCCTAGACGATGCTTTTTTCGTTAAGCAGGGCAAGTCCATCCAAGTAAAGGATGTTTTATATGAGAAGTATACGGGTGTCGCGGAAAGTGCTACACTAACTTAGACATGGTGAAATTCTTGTCGGCGTGGCATTCTAGAACAGACCTTCGTAATTCTGCCAGATTTAGGACGTATTTATTCGTCCTTATCTGGCAACGACGGAGTTCTTCTATGAGGTCGATCATCTTCAGGGCGTCTTCTTTGGTGGTATAGCGATGCAAACCATTCTTGATGTCGAGGGCTTTGCTAAGGATTTCCAGCTGTCTCTGTTTTACCCGGCAGAGAGGGGCAATCTCGCTGAGGAATTTTCTCTGTCCGTCATAAGTGGCAATCCTGAGCTGGTGAATCCCCGAAGTCCCCATTCTATAGACCCGACCATATTGAAGAACATGTTGAATTTCGTCCAGAATCACTCGATCTTTCTGGGTAAACAAGAGCCAAGGAAACCATCGGAATCCGAACGGAGAATTATTGGGGTGAACGACAATCGTAACCGTTCCTTCTCCGTCGAAAAATCCTGCAATGTAATCATTCGAAAGCAATTTCTGAATCATGTCTTTAGGGCACTCCCGTCCTTCATTAACATTTGGATGAAGAATTCGGGAT
>JASHPQ010000289.1 GCA_030037995.1 Nitrososphaerales archaeon
TTTGGAGTGTATGCCGAAGTAGCTTCGAAAGGAAAGATCTCAAAAGGCGACCCTATTACTCTCTGCTAGCTCCTAGGTTTTTTCCTTCTTCCGGCTGGATCTTCTTTTATCAGAGGGCGCGGCATCATCATCCCGACGACCCAGTTTGGCCTGTCAACGATCTCATGAGTGCGCAGCTCTCCCGCGACCGAGCAGAGCATGTAGGCCTGCTCCCTCGTAATTTCGAGGTTTTCTTGGAGGAAGGTAATCATGGCCCGAAGCGCTTGCTTCGTCGCCTCCATCAGGTCCGGAGAAATACCAGTCGTTCCGAAGTAACCGCTCCTCGGCCCAAATAGCGGCTTGGAATAGTAGCACGGCGTCTCCAGGTTAGCGTGCTTCTTCAGGTCGAAGGTAATGGTGACTTCTCCCGGACACTCGATCGCGCTGACGCAGACCTCGCCGTCTCCCTGCGCTGCGTGGACATCTGTGGTCGAAAAAAGGGCGCCCTCGGTCCAGACAGGAATCAGCACTCTTGAGCCGCTGGTCAGGTGCCGGATATCCATGTTCCCCCCGTGCTTGCCGGGCGGCATGACGTCAAAGTAACCTTCTTCAGGCGGAGCTACTCCAAGCACGCCGCAGAAGGGATTCATCGGGATCGGGATGCGCTTCACGAAATTCGCGTACGCGCGGCGCCCGGTTCCGCGCAGGTTCCAGATATAGAGTTCCGGAGTTGTGAACTCCTCCAAGAGACCGAGACCTGGCATGATAGCAGTCCAGCCCCAATTCCCCGGTCTAACCGATTCGACCTCGACGACGAGGGCATCTCCCGGCTCGGCACCCTGCACGAATACAGGCCCCGCGAGCGGGTACAGTTTGGAGCTATCCATTTTCATGAGATCTCCCACCTTCGATTTTTCGGTAATCTGCCAAGAGGATACCTCGTTCACCTCAAAGTGAACGCGGTCGCCAGGCCTAATATTCAGCACCGGTTTGTGAGACTTGCTCCACTGGTAATGAAAAGTGTCTTTCTTGATTACGTTTGATCTGGGCATTTTCAGCTCGAACTGACTGGGGAAGCGAAAAGTTCGCGATTTATGTTAATCTGGATCTTCGAAGTTCTTCATTAAGCAGACTTTCTGATTTTCTCTCGCATCGATTCGTTGTATGCATAGATCCGCCACTCAGAGATTTTCTTCCCTCGGATCTTGGCAGTCCGCGCAGCTGGAGACTCCCATTAGTTTTCTTCTTTCACCCCACCGTCGTCTTCAACGTACGTCCCTCCCGCCTTTCCCAAGAGAATTGCAATGTCCTTTTCAGAAACTATTCGATCTACACTGGCCGGTAGTCTAGCACCATTGCGAAATACCATTTCCAGCCTGTTTCAATCGCCGGTCTAGCAGATTGGTTCCCCAGCGAATTGACGCAGACGTGATCTGCCGTCATCAAGGCGATCAACCCTGCCACATCATGCGCATTGATCTTATTGACAAACTCCATAGCTACTTCTGATTCAGTCATGGCTGTCCACTTGGGTTCTCTAAAAATGGGCCTTTTTCTTGACCAAAAATCTGAAATCGGTTTTAGTGTCCGTTGGTGTGTGCAGAGCCTTTCGCGTTGGCGAACGAGATCGAGATTATAGGCGTTCCGCTGGATCTGGGCGCGGACAGAAGGGGCGTTGACATGGGTCCCTCCGCTATGAGGTACGCTGATTTATCTGAGAAGTTGAAAGCCCTCGGTCTAAAGGTCGAAGACCGTGGAAACATCGAGACTCCCATAGCCGAGGCGATCAGCATTGAACAATCGAATGCAAAGTATCTTTCTAAAGTGAGAGAGGTTTGTCTGCGTCTCTCAAAAGAGGTGACAGCCTCCATACGTGCTGACAAACTTCCCCTCGTGCTCGGGGGCGATCACTCGATCGCCATTGGCACGCTCGCTGGGATCCACAACGGAATAAGAAAAAAATCTGAGGCCGGCGACGACCGCGAGTTTGGAGTAATTTGGCTCGACGCCCACGGTGACTTCAACACGCCTGAGATCACGCCCAGCGGGAATATTCACGGCATGAGCCTAGCCCTCGCGGCGGGGCAGGGCTCAAGGTGGTTCCCTTCTCCGTGGCCGAAGAGATCCGTAGATCCAAAACGAATCGCGATCGTCGGTGCAAGACAGCTCGATCCGAAGGAGCAGACGAACCTGAGGACGGTCGGCGTCAAAGTGCTGTCCATGGCGGACATTGACCGAGCGGGAATGAAGTCAGTGATGACGGACGCGATTAGGACGGCGTCTAATGATGGGAGCAATAAAATTCATGTGAGCCTGGATCTAGATCTGGTGGATCCCTCCGACGCTCCTGGGGTGGGAACTCCCGTGAGGGGAGGCGCTACTTACAGAGAGGCGCACCTCGCCATGGAGATGATTTACGAGTCGCGACTAATGAGATCACTGGAAGTAGTGGAGGTGAACCCTATTCTTGATCAGCAGAATGCAACTGCGGAGCTCGCAGTAGAGCTGATCCTCTCAGCGATGGGAAAGCGGATAATATGACGAAACGCGGGATACCTTTTCCCACTCGCGTGCCCGGAAAGGTTTTAATCTGTAAATCGAGAGATCATTGATTGCGATGCCAGAACAATCCTGTCCAGAATGCGGGGCTTCGCTGTTCTATGACACCTCAACGAAGAGATACGCGTGCAAAGGTTGCGGTCTGTACGTTACTAAAGATGAGCTCGTAAACATCAGGGATAAACTTCACAACCAAACGGACGAGACCAGGAAAAAGAGAGCCCAGCAGAGCGAGTATCTCGAGTGGTGGCTGTCTTCCAAAAAATAACCAACAACAGATAGCCCAACAGTCGACTGAGAAAAAAGGCGAAACCTTTTTGGGTTTCACCGTTTATTTAGAAACAAAAAAACAGGGCTAACTTTTTTCCGCTAGCCTTTGATCGTTCAGGAGAGTCTATGCTTAGGCCAGGTAGAAAAAGTGCAAAGTAAAGGATTAACGAATTGCGAAAAGACT
>JASHPQ010000290.1 GCA_030037995.1 Nitrososphaerales archaeon
GAGGGAAGACGTCTGAACCTATCTTCTCACCCTGATGGTTATTTGATCGGTCCGTCATTGAGTACTGCAGAGTTCGTTGACACTTCAGCAGAAATGGTAATCGCGGTGGAGAAGGGAGGAATCTTCACTCGATTTGTTGAAGAGCAGGTCGAGAAGAAGTACAAGGCAATCCTGATTGACACTTCGGGTCAGGCTCCAAGATCTACTCGATACATGCTGAAGAGGCTCAATAAGGAACTCAACCTTCCGGTGTACGTAATGTCCGACGGGGACGTGTACGGAGAACACATAGCCATGGTGATCATCAGCGGATCTGCGAACGCTGCTCACTTGCGCGACCTCACCGTCCCCACCGCAAAGTGGATCGGGGTCTGGGCGAGCGACCTAGTGAAGTACAAACTTCCCAGCGATCCCATGACTGAGGCAGACATCAAGAGGGCACAGGAGCTGAAGAAAGATCCGAGATATCATGGAGGCGTGTGGCAGAGGGAGCTGGACATCTTTCTGAAAATAAAGCGCAAAAGTGAACTCGAAGCCTTTTCCAAGTACGGTCTCACATTCATCGTGGATAATTACCTTAAGGAAAAGATGGAAGAAGCGAGATCCCTCTGACGAAGGGTCCTCTGTTCTAGGAATTTTTCTTCGTCTCCTGAAATCGAAATGCCTTTAACGGTTTAAAGAAAGGACTGACTGTCTCCGACGAACAAAGCCTTTCCTAAGGAACTTGCCTCACCACGTCCAAGAAAAGATTAATACGCCGCAGAAGTCGATCCTTGGAAATCAACCCATTCGAAAGGGAAGTCATAGCTTGTCGAAGGCACTCAGCAACAGCCAGCAGAGAATCAGCGCTTTCCTTAGGGTGATCGCAGCGATCTGCGTCTTGCTGGGAGTGGTATTTGCAGCCGATATTTACGAGACTACGCTTATTCCACAGTTGGTCCCGATCTTTTATTTCATGGCGGCCCTTATGATTTTCGTGGGGTTGGTCGTTTTGGTCGCCCGTTTCGATTGAGGTCTTTGCGCCTAAACCGTCCGCTCTCTGCAGACATCCTTCAACTCCAAAGTTTAAAGCCCAGCTATTGCCAAGTAGAGATTATCATGACGAAGAAGAGGAAAAGCAGGGGCAGATCCAAGGGCGGAAAGGGAAGCTCCGGAACAGTCCAGTGCAGTAACTGCGGTAGAGAAACCCCTATAGACAAAGCGAAGAAGATGACCTCACGAGTAAGCTTGGTAGAGCCTACACTGGCAAGGGAGCTTAGGCAGGCAGGTGCTTACATTGCGGCGCCGACGACCATCAAGTACTACTGTGTTTCCTGTGCCGTGCACTACGGTTTGGTCAAAGTAAGGGCCAAGGACGAGCGCCGGCAGACTTTCTAGCAAGCCTACAGAGATCGCAGCTTTTTCATAATGGCATAGTACCGTTGCACGAAGGTAATGGAAGCGATCACAAGAACGATCGCGATTCCTATCCAGACAAATCCCACAATGGAAAATACGATCAGCAGGAGAAGCCTTTCGGCGCGCTCGCCTACACCAACCCCGGAAAGGGAAACCCCCAGAGAATCGCCCTTCGCTCTGGTGTAACTGACGAGCAGCGACGAGCTAAGGGCGAGCAATACGAGAATGGGAGGAGCGTACCTTCCGTAAATTATCCCCGCATACACTGCTACCTCCGCCAGTCGGTCCAGCGTGGAGTCGTTGAAGGAGCCCGATTTCGAAACTCGGTGAGTTGCTCGCGCAACGGCTCCATCCAATACGTCGAAAGCTCCCGAGACAACGAGCGAAAGAGCGGCGAGGTAGGGTTGGGACGGTCTCAGGGCAAACAGTAATCCCGACAAGACTGAGAAGATAAAACCCAAGAATGTCCAGAAGGTCGGCGAGAGACCGGTCGCGCCCAGAGTCCGGCCAATGGAGTTCACCACCGGCTCCACCTGACTCCTTAACTTGTTCAGAACCGTGTTTGTCTTCGACCCGCCGAGGGATTTCCAAAAATTAGTACGCTTTTATAGAGTGCGCGCAAGGTGTTGGGTTTACCCAGCTGCTTTAGAGCTCAACACAGGCATTTAGCAGCATAAAAGATCGCATGCTTTCAATATGGTAGAGTAGATTTGGGAAAGATAGGCAAGGGCGTCAATTGTTCCGTTTCTGGTTGCGGCAATGCTGCCGAAAGGTCGATCAGCAAGGATCAGGTTACAGGAAGCGGGTTGAGCGTTTCAGGGGATCGCCGCGTGTATCTCTGCCATGACCACTACAAAGTCTGGAAGAAAGCGACAAAGAAGGACCGCGAGCTGGATCGAGTCAGGTTCAAGTAGTGAGAACCTTTTACCGGCCGAGCAAGATCTGAAAGCGGTGTTTCTTTTCTGAAAGTCCTCCAACTCCACTGCGATGAAGTAGAGTACAGACCGGTAAAGAAGGAAATCCCAAGCGCAGAGGATACCTCGACAGAGGCCAGGGTCATTCCGGACTGCATTTTGCTTTTGATCAGCGTGGAGGATGGCGACGATGCCTCCGTCGTGGAGCAGTGCGTCCGCGAGGTCGAAAAAGCGAGAAAGCAGCTAAGGTGCGACTCTTTGGTGATCTATCCTTACGCGCATCTGAGCAACCGGCTCGCCTCTCCCCTTACGGCGAAAGAGCTTCTCGGACAATTGGAAAAGCGAGTCGCTGAGCCGGGAGTGTCGGTGCACCACGTGCCGTTCGGGTGGAACAAGGCCCTCTCCATGAGGGTGAAGGGGCACCCGCTTGCGGAGCAGTCCAAGTACTTCGAACCGATCGCGATCCAGCCAGGAGCCGAACCACGCAAGAAGATCGGCGAGGAGGAAATTGTCTCTGCAGCCCTGAAGGCGGAAGACACGCTGCGCTCGCAGTGGTTTGTCATAGATCTGGAGGGGAACCTCACGCCTGTTTCCGAGTACGATTTTTCGAAGAATGCAATGCTGGAGAAGCTGAAGAATTACGAGACTTTGAAAGTTAGAGCAGTCCAGCAGGTGCCGCCGCATGTTACTCTGATGAAGAAGCTGGGGCTGGTCGATTACGAGCCGGCTTCGGACCCCGGTAACATGCGCTACTATCCCAAGGGGCGCATGATCAAGTCGCTCCTTGAAAGGTATGTTACCCAGCGGGTGCAGGAGTACGGCGGGGTGGAGGTGGAAACCCCGATCATGTACGGTCTCGATCACCCGAGCCTTGCGAGCTACCTGAACCGGTTTCCGGCGAGGCAGTACCTAGTAAAGTCGGACGATAAGGAGTACTTTCTGCGCTTTGCCGCGTGCTTCGGGCAGTTCCTGATTGCGAAGGACCTCCAGCTCACCTACAAGCAGCTTCCGCTGAAGCTCTATGAGCTGACACGCTACTCCTTCCGCCGGGAGAAAAGCGGAGAGCTCGTGGGTCTCAGGCGGTTGAGGGCCTTCACGATGCCGGACTGCCACGCGATCGTCCGCGACATGAATCAAGCCAGGGAAGAGTTCCCGAAGAGGTTCCAGCTGTCCCAGAGCGTGCTTCGAGAAATTGGTTTCAGCAGTACCGATTACGAGCTCGCCATTAGATTCACCGAAGAGTTCTACCGGGAGAATAAGCAGTTCATCGCCTCGATCGTCAGAATGCACGGGCGACCGGCACTGGTGGAGATGTGGAGGGAGCGCTTCTTCTACTTCGTGCTAAAGTGGGAGTTCAACTACATCGACAACTTGGACAAAGCCTCCGCCCTCTCCACGGACCAGATTGACATCGAGAATGCGCAGCGCTACGGGATCGCCTACGTGGACGAGAGTGGAAAGAAGCAGACGCCGATGATTCTCCATAACTCGCCGTCCGGCGCGATCGAGAGGGTGATCTTCGGATTGCTCGAAAACGCCGGAAAGATGCAGGCAGCTGGAAAGGTCGGCATGCTGCCCGTTTGGCTGAGTCCGGTACAGGTTAGGCTCGTACCTGTTTCGCAGAAATTTGTGGATACCTGCAAGCTGGTATCCGAGGACTTTGAAGCGTCCCACATCCGGATCGACATCGACGATCGGGAGGAAAGCGTGGGGAAGAGAATTCGAGAAGCGGAGAAAGAGTGGGTGCCCTTCATAATCGTGATCGGAGATAAAGAGGAGCAAAATCCCTCGCAGTTCATGGTCAGAGTGCGCGGAGGGGGGGAAAAACAAATGAGCTCCGCGGAGTTAAAGCGTGAGATCTCAAGCGTAACGACCGGCCGGCCCTCCGCTCCGCTCCCGCTCCCGAAGATGCTGTCACGAAGGCCCTCGTTTGAAATGAGCTCGTGAGCTTTCTTGCGCTAGAGCCTGAATCCAGAGTACCGTAGTTCTTTTCGGCAAAAGGGCCCAAGACCAGCCGGTTGAGACAGCTGGCATTGCAGAGGAGATCAAGGGCCCGAAAGAATCGAGGGGAATTTCAGAAAAGACCACTCATTACACATAAGTGGAGTGTGGAAGGTTTCGTGATTGGGAAATGAGCGACGCTCCGGGGACCACGGGTCTAGAGTTTGGGATTATCATCGCCGGACACGTTGTCGTGGATGAGATCATAGACAGCGCCGGGCAGCCCGTTCCCAGAAGGGCACTCGGGGGAGCCCCCTCTTACTCCTCGTTTGCGCTGTCCAGCCTCGGCTACCGCCCGGAGATCGTCACGCATGTGGGAGAGGATTTTCCCGAGGTCTATTCAAGACTGATTGAGGAAAGAACCAGGCTCAGCATCCGGAAGTGGATCGCGCCGGGATTCAAGACCACGAGCTACAGGATTGATCGATCCGGAGCTCGCCGGCGGCTTTGGCTGGTATCGAGGTGCCGCGAGCTGAGCTTCGAAGATTTTAGAGCGTACCTCGGCGATGCCCCGGCGGCGAGGTCCCTTGTGCTCAACCCTGTCGCGGGCGAGATTTCGCTGTCGCTGCTGGAGAGAATTTCCAAAGAGTTCGAGCTCGTGTTCGTAGATTCCCAGGGCTTTGTGAGGCGCTTTGATAAAAAAACCGGGGAGGTGGGCATGCGGTCCGGTCTGGACATCTCCGCACTCGCGGGGGTGGATGTCTTGAAAGCAGATTTGGAGGAGCTGGAGGCGTGGTCCGGCACTGCAAGCAAGGAATCTGCGATCCGGCAGCTCTCCAGGTTTGTGAATACCCTGCTTCTGACTTCCGGGCCCTCCATGGTAGAGGTCTACGAGCATGGAAAGCTGGAAATGAAAGCCGCTCCGTTCAGGGTCAACGTTGCCGACACTACGGGGGCCGGCGACATCATGCTGTCCTCCTTCGCCGCTCGCTTCTCGGAGACGAAGGATCTGAAAGAGGCGCTCCTTTTCGCGGTGACCGCTAGTACGCTGGCGGTCAGGAATTACGGGATTGAAAAGGCCATTCTGTCGAAAGTAGAGGTCGAAGCAGAATCGGCAGCGGTGAAACTCGATCTGGGATAGAAGCGGGGTTTACTTTTCCTGTTTCAACTTTTCAGCGAGACTCACGAACTTGCCGTGGTCTTCGACCGAGATCGAGGTGCTTACACTGACCCGCATGCCGATCGATCTGAAAAACTGTAGCAGCTCCCCCCCGGAAATGGAAGAGATTTTCCCCTGCTTTATCAGCGTCGCGAGCTGCGGGATCATGATCCGCATTTCACGAGGGTACGCGGCCTCTGCGGCGACTAACACCTCGTCACCCCGATCTGTCAGGGCCTTCAGAAGGATCTCCCGGTCCGACGGCTGGTTCTTCATCCTTTCCGCCTTCCGCTCCTCCTCCGTCTTTTTGGCGAGCTCCTGATTCATCCGCCTTCTGAGCTCCAGCATTCTCTTGGCGTTGAGCATCTTGAGATCGACGTCGTCCGCCGTCTTGCGAGTTTGATCTTCGGAAGAATCAGACATGGAGATAGCTGCGCGTCCTTCGGGCAAATACAGCTCCTCTTCGGCCGTTTCTTTAAGTCTTTTAGCACTAAATGCGCTGTCTTTCCTTCGATGGCTATTGGGGCGAAATGAGCTACAATAGGTTATCGTGATATAGGCGGTAGGCAGAAAATGGCAAAGCAGTTTCTGGAAGAGAGACGATGTCAAAGGCTTCCATAGTCGTACTGGCACTCGTCCTCCTCGTCTCGATAGTTGCCTCCAGTTCGTTCGGGTATCTAGTGGGAAGCGACCAGACTCGAAGCTTTCAAAGTGCCATCGTGGCCCTCAATCAGACGAAGACCGTGACGGCTACTGTCACCACCCCTACGTCAGGTTCCCTCCCATCAGGATCCGTGCCCGTTCTGCCCAGTCCCTTTGAGGACTCTGTCAACATTCGGGGGAGTTCATCGACGTGGTACGTCCCGATCATTTTCCTCGGCCAGGGCAGCAGGGCGCAGCTCTATGTGAATTATCACTGCGACGGCCCGTGCAGCTCCGGGAACACGTCGATCTCTTCTCTGGGGATTACCGCCTCTCTTCCGGAGGGTTTTTCGATCAGCGGGAATGGAGTCGTGACTCCCACCTCCAACCTGAGCTTCTCTTCCGCTTCCATCGTGGAAATCGAGAACACCTCCGAGACCCTCCTCTACACAGTTTCTGTTTCATACCCAGGAGTGGGCTACTACACCTTCTCGCTTCCCTACGGCTGCCTCCTCGAACCGGTAATTTACGTGAAGGCCGCCGGATCCAACTATGACTACGCACCGATAACGAGCTGGCTGCAAGCTTCGAAGGCCTCCAGTATGAACTGCTCCGACCGGGTCCAAGTCACAATACTGGGCTTTACCAACTCTTACTATACGGAGATCCCGTTGCAGCTCAGCTCGGCCCGGTGACTCGCAGGTCTATGTCTTTGCACGGGGACACCAGCCCGTGAGCTTCAGTCGACAAAAAAAGGCCCAAACTCCCGTCCGTCTCTCGCGTACCTACAGGTAGTATGGAATCAGAAAGTACTTTTTCTATTTAGAGCAACGGGTGCTCGCTAGCAATAGCATTGCTCTACTGCTCTAACAGAACTTGAAACGAGCTCTCCTGTACCAAAAATTGCACGGTTGCCTAATCGCGGGGTGATTTGCTATTTGAATCAATAATCGCTACTTACAATCGCCTAGTCATTCAATGAATCCATCAAATTA
>JASHPQ010000291.1 GCA_030037995.1 Nitrososphaerales archaeon
GCGACACTGATTCCTGTCCAGAATAGGAAGAGGGTCAAGAAATCGCCAGACGAGACTACTCCAATAGAAGAGGTCGCAAGGAGCATGAGAAGTGCGAAGAAGGGACCGGAATTCACTTCGCTCGAGAAACTTGTCATGCAATAAAATCCGACCGCTATTCCAACTACGAGTATCATGAGAATTACAAGCACACCAAGCCTATCTAGCGAATACAAGGTCGAAAAAATGGATTGTATTGGTTGTAAAAGTAGAGTGCCCTGTAGGACCTGTGTCCAATTCAAAAGGAACTCAACGAGAGATACTAGGAGAGCAACAATCGCCACAACACCCACGAAATAAGCCCTGTATTTTCCGTAGTACTTCTTTCCCAGATCAGCTGCGAGCACAAGCATCGCTCCAGCGAACTGGACCTCCATCATGTCGGTCAGCCAGGCCAAGATCTTTCAGATCACCCCGGATGCGATCAAGAGAATCAGCACGAGCAGTACCGAAAGTAACAATGCCATGTTGTTCTCAAGCACGCCAGTCTGAATTCCCTTGGCGAAGCGAATGAGAGGTCGAACCACCGATATGGCCACGACCGAGTATAATCTGTCGAATTCCAATCCATCACGCAAGATAGTTAAGGTTCCGCGCAGAAGTGCGCTCGTCTCGATTAGCCTTCTCGCTGCCTCGCTTCGAGCTAAAAATGCTACGTAGGAAATCGCGAGCCCCGTTAAGAGTACGAACACTGTGGTGGAGGACGAAACGTCGTTTATCGTTATGCTGAGTGCTGGAAGGAAAAGGCTTTGACGATTCAACACCAGCCATCCGGCAATTACAGCCATCACCAGTACCATCATCGGAATGAGCATTAGAGGCGGAGATTCCTTTGCATCAGGCCTCTTCGGACCGTGAAACACCTTGATCAACGCTCTAAAGCTGTAGAAGGAGGTAAGAATGGACGCAAGCGCAATGATCAGGAAAGCATAGTCGTTGGCGGACAGAGCGGTAGTGAGAATGGTGTCTTTTGTCCAGAAGCCTATAAGCGGAGGAAGACCGACCATGGAAAGCATTGAGAAAAGAAAAGCAAGATAGGTGTACTTCATTACGCGCCTCAAGCCGCCCATGTTTTCGATGTTTCTGGTGCCAATTGCCTCAATCACAGAACCAGCGGCCATGAACGCAAGCGCTTTGAATAGTCCCTGACTGATGAGCTGATAGGCGGTTCCGGAAATGGTGCCAACTCCGACTGCCGCGAACATTAAACCTAGCTGACTGATAGTCGAGTACGCCAGAATTCTCTTGAGATCTTGTTCCTCGCAAGCGCAAACAGCTCCCACAGAGAGACTCAGGAGACCTACGGCGAGTACAATCGTCGAAAGAAGTGGAGATGCAACATAGATCGGCGACAGTCGGATAATCAGGTAAACTCCGGCGTTAACCATTGTTGCAGCATGGATAAGGGCACTGACGGGAGTTGGCCCCTCCATCGCGTCTGGGAGCCAGACGTGTAATGGGACCTGGGCCGATTTGCCCATCGCGCCAACGAGCGTCAATACCCCAATTAGAAACCATGTGGAGTTAACTCCACGAGTTTGAACGGCAGACGTTATCGATTCAAAATTTGTGGTGTGAAGCGTCGTGAGAGTGAGCACCACAGCTATCAGGAGCGCAATGTCCCCGAATCTCGTTACGACGAAAGCTTTGAAGCCTGCTTTCCTGGCGGCTTCTCTGTCATTCCAGAAAGCAATCAAAAGCGCCGAACAGATTCCTACGATCTCCCAGAAGAAATAGAGCTGGACCAGATTTCCAGCCATGAGGAGGCCGAGCATTGCTCCTATGAAAAGCAAGACGAGCGAGTAGAATCTCGCCTGCGCCTTCTCCATTTTCATGTTCTCCGTCGCGTAGACAACTATCACGAACGAAAGGAAGGAGACAAACGCAGCAAGGAGAACAGAAAGCCCATCCACGTTTACTTGAAGGGAGATGTTCGTGTAGGGGGTAAGAATCCAGTTACCAACGCTCTCGAAATATGGATGCGTGAACGACAGTGCTTGGTAAATGCCTATGCCGGCGGTAACACCCGATACCACCGCTGCAAACCACTTGCATGCCTTGACATTGACTAAGGAGATAAACGGTACTAGAGGCGACGCCAAAATTGGCAAGAGCCAAATTGCCCAAGCGGCAAGCGTCAACCGCGCAACCTCCTTATTTCCGCCGGATTCAACGTTCCGTACTTTCTAAATACTGTAACAATAATCGCGATCCCGACCGCCTCCACGCTCGCTCCGGAGAGAATTGAAAATAGTAGAAAGGAATCTGATATGACGGCGGCTTGAGGCCCTAACCCGGAGGCAAACAGTGCGAGGTTTGTTCCAATGACAGTTACCTGAAAGGACATGACTGTCTTAATCAAGTTCTTGGAATAAGTCATCGAACCGATTCCGAGAAAGATCATGGTCGTTGCGGTTACGAGAAATACCAGCTGATCTGTCACGACCAACGAGGACAACTTGGATTAAACTTCCTTCGAAAAGAGATTTGTAACGACGACCATGGCGGATGCGAAGATCATCAAAAGAATGAGGAGATCCCAAGGCCGGAATTCCCAGACAAATTGAAGCAAATCCGAGGGGGTAAATGGAGGGCCGCCTGTAGTACTCGAGCTCACAAGTGGAAGTCCTTTTTCAAAGACGAATAGAGAAGTGATGGAAGCGACGACGACTGCGGGAAGTACGAGGATGAGCTTAAGTTTGCTCGCCCCGATATCAAGCTTCGATTCTCCCGTCATGAGGACGGCCGTAAGTAGCAACACCGACACCGCCCCAGCGAAGGTAATTATCTCCAGAAGACCCACGAGGATACTACCGTACACCGTGAAAGTAATTCCGAGCGCTATACTCGCATAAAATAAGGCAATCAGTGAAACAGAAACTGATTTCGCAAAAAGAGCCACAACAGCGGCAGTGATTATAATCGCTGAGAGAAGAAGCGCTACCTCAGCTGACAATTTTGAGGGCCTTGTCCATTATCAGGGAATTCTTGTCAACCGTTGCAAGCTCAAATTCATGGGTAAGCATTAGCGCCCCAAATCTGCAATCATCGACGCACTGTCCACATGAAATGCATGTATACAAATTGAATATCGGTCTCTTTGTCTCGATCTCTCTTGTTCCGACCTTTCTTTTACCCATGTGAATCATCTCGATTACTGCCGCGGGACAGACGGCCTCGCAGACGCCGCAACCAGTGCATTTGACTGGATCAATGTCGAGTTTTCCTCGGAATCTTTCGGCCACCTGGGGAGCCCCGAAGGGATAATCTTTGGTGATCGGACGTTGGAATGCTGTCCGGAACATTTCATTTAGGGCACCTCCGATCTTCTTTGTAGTTACTCCTTTTTTTCTCCCTCCATCATCTACTTCTTGAGTCATGTTGCGTCGATCACTTGAGCACGATTGCGAGGCCAAGTTGGAAGAGACTGAGAGGAGTAAGGATAGTCCAGAAAAGACTGGCAGCCTGATCGATTCTGACCCTCGCTAGAGCAGTTTTTATTGCAAATATGGTGAATCCAATTGCGAACGTTTTGATCAGGAAGTAAGCCAAGTAGATTAAATTTTGTAGAAGAGAGATCTGAGTGAGCACTGGGCCGGAAGTGCCGCCAAGAAATAGACTGGCTGCAAGAGCCGACAAGAAAACGTAGCTCAGGCTCTTCGTAAGCTTCACATACGCAAGCGGTCTTCCAGAAAACTCCGTCATCCACCCAGCTACGATCTCAGTCTTTGCGCTTGGAATATCAAAAGGGGGCTTTTCAAGCTCCGCCAGTGAAGCTATGATGAAAACTGCGAAGCTTATCGGCGCGAAGAAAATGAACCAGTGAAAATTTGGCTGCGCCGCTACGATACCGCTGACAGAGAGATTCCCAGCTATGGTCGCTGGCGTGATGATTGAGATCAGAAGCGGAATCTCGAAGGCAGTGTATTGCAGTATTAATCTTCCAGTCGCCACCGTTGAAAACCTTCCAGCAGACGCGTACCCCAGCATCCCTGCCATTAGGCTCGAGAAGGCGAAGATGAAAAGCAAAAAGAGAAGGTCAAACGGATTGGATACAATCGCGTTCAAACCAGTTACGGGAATAAAAATCGTACCAATAGCGGGAGCGGCGAAGAAAAGCGGCGGTCCCCACTCGAATACAAGCTTATCAGAAAATTCAGGAATGATTTCTTCCTTTGTTGTCAGCTTGAAAAAGTCGGCAACAGGTTGCAGGATTCCCCTAGGACCAGCGAGTATCGGGCCAAACCTGCCCTGCATACGTGCCGAGGTCTTTCTATCAAGCCAATCGAATACGAACGCTAGCCAGACGAAGAACGTGAGACCGGGAAACAGAAGGATCTCTACTACTTGAATGGCGTCCAAGATTCGATTTGGCTCCCTTGGCTCCTAGCTTTTCTGTAGTAATCGATACCGTATCGGCGGAGTTCTTCGCCGCGGATCGACCAAGACTTTTGATTATCGGCTTCAAAAACCGACACCCTGTCCATGCAACCAAAACAGGGATCCATTCCGGTCAAGACAACTGGAACGTCCGCCAGTGTATGCCCTTTCAGCATGGAGGTGGCGGTAAGAATATTCGCCATTGTTGGCGTCCTTATTTTCACGCGCTCTGGACTCGTGCCTCCGGGAGATCTGACGAAGTAGAATAGCTCTCCTCGCGGAGCCTCTACATGGAATTCAGCTTCACCCTTGGGCACGGATCGGGGAGCGGTGAGTTTCACCGGCCCGGATGGAATCTTTTCCATCGCTTCGAGAATAAGCCTGCAAGATTCCAAGACCTCCTCGATCCTGATTGTGAGAAGCGAAGCAATATCTCCGTCGTTGCTCGTCTTTATCTGGGGAATTACTTCATCGTATGCGGCATAGGGGTTTTCCACCCTAACGTCTCTCGCAATACCCGTGGATCGCAGGAGCGGCCCTACTGGGCAGAGCTTTCTTGCTGTGTCAGCATTGATGTGTCCGACCCCTTTCGTCCGAGTGATGAGGGTCTCTTCTGAGGATACTAACTCCTTATAGTATCTTAACCTCTGCTGAATGTACGCCATCTCCTTCTTCATCGGTTCCGCGATATTGTCCGGTAGGTCTCTTCTAACGCCGGATATCGTCGAGTAAGATTTGTGAACTCTGTTGCCCGTGATGGCTTCTATGATGTCTAGGACATGCTCGCGATCCTTCCAGATCCACATGAACAGCGTCTCGAACCCGGTCCAATAGCCCACAAGGCCCAGCCACAGCATGTGAGAGTGGATACGCTCTAGCTCTGCCACGATTACTCTGATATAGCGGGCCCTTCTCGGAACCTCAAATTGCAGGATGCTTTCGACCGCCTGGGCATACGACAGGCTGTGCGCAAAGCTGCAGATCCCGCAGATTCTCTCGAAGAGGTAGATGTTCTTGATCCACGTTCTATCTTGGGCGGCTCTTTCTATTCCCCTGTGCACAAACCCGATCCTGGGAATGACATCGACGATTTGTTCGCCCTCAAGTATTAATTTGAAATATTCTGGCTCATGGAGTGCCGGATGCACGGGCCCGAAGGGCATCAGATTTTCCGGGGAGTATTGAATGAGACCGGCAGAAGCTTCGGTCCTCTGCGGAGGTGGTTCCTTTTCTTCTCTCTCACTCAAGCTCCATCATCTTCCTTATCTTTTCTGGGTCAGCTTCCTTTCTCAATGGAGGCGGCGCTTGGGCAGGGTAGCTGTCCGGAAGCAGCAGCTTGCGGTCCATCAAGGGATTCCCCTTGAAGATCACTCCCAGAAGATCTTTCACCTCTGCTTCATAGAAGAGCGAGGCTGGGAGTATGTCCGAAAGTGAGTCGAGAGTTGGATTGTCTTTTGGCACGCTCGTCTTTATCGAAAGAAATTCCTTGCCTTGCCAAAAATGGTAGTATAAGCTGATCGTGTTTCCTTCATCCACTCCAGTGATCGTTGTAAGATGGTAAAACTCTGGAAGTTCGTTTTGCTTCATCTTGCAGATATCTCTTAGTCTATCTTGCGTCACCATTAGGACGATCGAGCCGCGATTGCTGATAATCTGAGCTCCAGTTTTTGCCGCAATATCCTGTATCTTGCTATTGTCCAAGCTCGGGCTCCTCCACCCTCTCAATTTCCTCCATAGCGATGTCCGATTGTTTTCTTCCATGCTCCTCTGTGGCCACTTTTCCTCTTGGGTGCTCACCGACGAGCTTCAGTATACCATAAAGAATGGCTTCGGGTCTCGGAGGGCAGCCCGGTATGAAGAGATTTACTGGAATTACTTTATCAACGCCGTGACCTACGTTGTAGCATCCCTTCATCACTCCCCCGCCCAATGCACAAGCACCCACGGCGACGACTAGCTTGGGTTCCGGCATCTGCTCATAGATTCTTTTCAGGATGTCTTTCGTCATCGGGTTGACGGTCCCGGTAACGAGCATGACATCGGCGTGTCTGGGACTCGCGACCAGTTCTACCCCGAGTCTTTCCGCGTCGTAACGGGGAGTTAGGGTGGCAACTATCTCAATGTCGCAGCCATTGCATGAGGCGGCGTTAACATGAAAGACCCATATGGACCGCTTTCTGGACCACTTTGTTAAAGCGCTCAAAATTTTCCTCCCCCTGAAATTAGAAACCACCAGACTGTTAGCATGATCACGCTGCTTCCTCCTACAAGAAACAAAAGCGGATAGAAGTTGCTGGTAGCTTCATAAGATCCAGCCAATAGCAGAGCAAAGGCCTCGACGACCAGGAATAACATCGCAAAGATGAACATTTCCGATTGGTAAAGCCCTCTCTTTGGCACGTTTTCTTCGCCACCGGTAAATGGCTCGTACTTTACGCCCGTTCCCGCGGAGCGCTTACCCAATCTACCAACCAGCGCGTAGATGATCAGATCGGCTACTACAATCAAAGCTGGAGCTACGATAATGTCGAGTGTTGACACGGGCACTTTTCTTCACACAGCCTCGATCAATTTGCTTATCTCATCGATGATTAATTCAGCGGAGTGGCGTACGACCTCGCTCAGAGCTTCTCCCACATTGATATTTCCTGCTTGAACTCCCACTACAAAGACATTCGCGGTACTACTTGCAACGCTGGGAACGAGCTTCAAAGGTACATTGTGGGTAGCGAAAAAGCTGTATTTGGTCTCCCCTATGTTTGCAAAAATGATCGACCCGGGAGAAGAATTCGACTCCATTGCGTCGAATATTACGATAATATCGGTCTTCTTTGTTTTTCTGCTGTTCCTCCTTTCCAACCTCGCAAGTGAGGTTTCTGTGGAACTTCCGTATTCGATCCTCAGGAATTTTTTCGGATTTGCACCGTACTTTTTACGAAGCTTCGAAATGATGTACAGTCCAACAGAATCATCCCCTTTTATTGGGTTGCCCACACCTATGAGTGTGATACGGTAGGGGTTCTCGGCAGAAGGGAAGAAAGCACACAACTCCTTTGTCCATTCGCTTTGAATTGTTGCGCTCAAGTCGAACCCCTATCGAAAAGCCTCACATTCTATTCCTCCACTTCTCTTATCTCACGGAAGTTTCGTTTGGCACTTCCCAAATGAACCTAGACAAAATCGAGCCAAGAGCGGTACTTTGAGTCTCTCCCATGGACTATATCGAGATACGCTTCTTTGAGACGCAGGCTGACTGGCCACTCCCCGGGCCGCAGTCCTATCGCCCTGCCATCGACTTCCCTTACTGGAGTAACACCCGCCGCCGTCCCCGTCAGAAATAGTTCGTCAGAGGTGTACAACTCTTCTCTTGAGAGGTCGTTTCTCCAGAATTCTATCCCGCGGTCCTTTGCCACTTTGATGATCGTATCCCTAGTAATGCCCCTTAGAACTCCACTGGAGGCGGGTGGAGTGCTGAGGATTCCGTCCTTTACCCTGAAGAGATTTTCGCCGGTCCCTTCTGCGACCATACTGTCCATATTCAGCAGAATGGCTTCGTCGTACTTTCCCTTGAGTGCTTCGATTTTCGCGAGAGCCGAATTGGCGTAGTTTGCCGTGGCCTTAGCTTGGGGGGGAAGGGCAGAAGAGTGAATCCGGCGCCAAGAGGACACTTGGCATTTTAACCCTTCTCTTTCAGCCTTTTCCCCTAGATAACTCGGCCACTCCCAGACCGAGATGGCTAGCTCCACCTTGTTTGGGAGTGGGTTGAGTCCCATCTCACCGTATGAATAGTACGCTATCGGTCTAATGTAACACTCCTTCAGGCCGTTTATTGAAACGGTTTCTTTTATCGCATTTCGGACCTCGTCGAATGAAAAAGTCCCGTGCATCATGTAGATCTTCATGCTGTCGAAAAATCTGTTAATGTGCTCTGACAGCCTGAATACGGCTGGCCCTTCATCCGTCTCGAAACACCTGATACCTTCAAAAACGGCAGTTGCGTAGTGGAAAGCGTGCGTGAGAACGTGGATCTTTGCGTTCGACCACTCCACCTGCTTACCATTCATCCAGATCCATTTTGATTCTAGCATGTGTAGAAGACCTGTGACCTTGCACTTGTTTGTTTTTCCCTAGTTCAAAAAGAGAGTTATGATTCTCGAAATTGAGAATCATAAGATAATGTCAGAATTTTCGTCTGGCCAGCTCGCGTCTCTTGAACCAAAACCAAACAACGAAAATTGCAAAGGGAACGAAGAGAATTTCAAAGATTAAAAACGATGAAAAAAGAAAACTGGGTACATTCGAGTAATACGAAAAGTATACACCCTCTAGAACTAACAAAAATATTAGGATTGTTGTAGCACCGGCAAACAGAATTTGCATGTGCGACTGCATGGCGGCTTTTTGGCCTTTGTTACCAATATTTAGGCACTCGAATATTTAAGAAACCGAGACCATTATCAGATTTGAGAATTGCCCCCCAAGGGAGTTTCTCGACAATCAACTAGCCTCGCGAACAAAGCCGAGTATTTGACGATAGAAAAGGAATGATTCGACAATAGGCTGGAAGAAAGGAGAAATGAGATTGACGGAAACAGATGTGTCGAGGTACACGAGGCAGGTTATAACTCCAGAAGTCGGAGCGGACGAACATAAGAGAGATCGAGCTGGAAGGTATTGCCGGGAATTCTTCAAACCAGCGCTAGAGATCCAGAACCCATTTTTCTTCCATGTTCGAATGACTAATCACATGAAAGCCGAGAGCTTTCCCTAGTCCTACCATGCGCAAATTTCCGGTTAAAGTAAGAAACCATAACCTTGAGAACCCTTCGGTTCGCCCGACCTGTATCAATTCTTTGACAAGGAGGGACGCAATGCCATGATTTCTCCAACTCTTCGCCACCACCACTGCAATTTCCCCGTCGCGCTCGAGGGTCGCCTCACCAATTAGAGTTTCACCGGAGAGTGCAAGCAGTGTATAATGACCGCTTCTGCCCGCCATCTGCCTTGCCTCTTCGGGATTGAGACGATGAAGATTGAAGAATCGGCGTTCCAAATCTTCTTCATCCAGAGAAGCGTATAACGAGAGTATTGCCTTCCAATCGCCACTATCCGCTCTCTTGAGCAGAATCTGTTCGCTCAATGGAATGATAGCACCAATATGATGCTTCGTTTTCCTCGTCTAATATAATGAGTAGACGATCATCACTCCTGAGATTGACTCCTGTCCATAGGGGTCATTTCTGAAAATATACCCTTAATGGCGCGCATAGCTGAGGCGGTTCTCAAAAAGTGAGAAAGGGCCTCAAGTCTAAATATACACCGGGGGCGGTTACATCATTGTCTTTGGGGGATAGGTTTGATAAAGGTGGTAAAGGCATCAGCGAAAAAGCGCACGAAAAAACCGAGGGGTAATGATTTTCTCAGCAAGCCGGTGTCCAATTTCGCCACGCCTCCGGTAATCATCTTTGCAGATGACGCCGTGACAGACGCGGCCAAACTGATGCGCGATAAATCCACAGGGAGCGTCCTCGTGGCAGAGAATGCCAAGGAAAAAGGCGAACCCATCGGGATACTGACGGAGTGGGATCTTTTGAGCAAGGTAGTCGCTGCTGAAAGGGACGGTACGAGAATCAGAGTGAGAGAGGTAATGTCATCGCCCGTAGAGAAAATTGACGCCAGCGCGAGAGTAGGCGACGCTCTTCGAATAATGCTTAACCGGGGCATAAGAAGGCTCGCGGTCATGGAGGACGGCGCGCTGATCGGAACGGTGACTCAGACCAACATGAATACAAACTGGAAGCGCTTGAGCTCTTCCAAGTTCTTTCCAATCGTGGAACCGATTAAGGGGCACATCTGTATGTACTGCGCATCCAATTTTCCGACGCTGAAAAAGCTCTCGGAGCATATTGAAACAATGCATGAAGAAAGTCTGTTCCTGGAAATGCAGGATAAACAAGAAATCAACGCATAGTGATAGTGCCCGCGTCTGTTACCTGGAGCGCCCTAGCTAAATTCTAGGAGGTTTCCGTCAATACGGGATCGCGATCTACTATCAACGTTAGATCATCGACCCTGCTTACGACAATGGGATCATTCCTTTTCAACGGACCTGTGCTAGGATTTGCAAGAGAGGCTTTCCAAATGACCCCATCTATACCCACTTCGCCGTCCGGATTTAATCTATCACTGTAAACGACCCCTTTTGCTCCAACGAGTGACTCCGCACCGGTAACCGGTTTCTTTCTGATAACAGGAGAAGCGTACCAGATGTAAAATACTATAACAGCTCCTATGATTGCCAGGACCAAAACTTCAGCTAGATCAACCATTTATTTTCCGCTATTACTAGGGAGGATTTTTACTATTTAACTGACCGATATAATTCTCAGAATTGATAATATTCGCCGAGGCGTATTTCTTCAAGAATCTCGAGGTGTTCAAACAGCTGGCCCACGAGAAATGAGAGCGCTGAAAGTCTTCGCGCTCCCTTTTCGATAGCTTCAATTTCTTATCTATCCCAAACATTCTCTTAGTGACACTTTCGCATTTCTCTGTCAGCACTTTGATCGTTTTGATCTAAGCTAATCGTTCCTTCCTCTCGCATTATTCACTTCAGCTTGTCTAGGGGTTGACCGCTCTACCGTGATCGTAGTCGCCATAGATTATAGACTGCATCCTGTACTATTATGAGAGTTACGCAACCCACCTTCGGAAGGGGGAGACTAGCACGGTGTTTGAGTGGTCTGTACCAAAAAGAGCCATCTTGCTATTGAGAGGATCACTGAAAGAATTTCCCTCAGCTCTTCAAACGGAGCTCGAGACCAACAATGTCTACTTTGGTACCAAGGATATCTTCAGTCTTCTTAGCTGATTCCGCAAAACCGTTAGACACGTAAAATGAAATCGCCCGCTTGTTGTTTTGCTCGGTTTTTACGATCATCCGTTTGAAACCATGTTCGATGGCCCAGTTCTTTGACCGCTCCAATAGAGCGGAACCGCAACCTCTTCCAAGCATGTCTTGGATCACTATTATACCGGTTAACTCGATCACGTCATCATCGATTTTCCTGTTTGCCGCAAACCCAATCGACCTGCCGTTATCTTCGGCGAGAAAAATTTTCATTTTCGGATCGCCTAAAATCTGTACCAGGTACTTCTCCGACGTAAGATCGTGAATTGTTTCTTCGGTGGCGCCAGTCCAACCGGGGGATTCCGGACCTGCCTCCTTCCAGGCCGAGCTAATGAAATTGCTTAGCTCGCTGGCCTCCTCCGGTCCGAGCTCGACTATGTCGATGATGTGCGATACTACCATCTAGTCTTCAGCCTTAATTTTTATGAAGTCTAACGTTGCCCCAGATCCAGTTTGGGACGTTTCCCGATACTGGAGCCTAGGGTTCACTGAAAAACGCGAGGGCTCCGGCTCTATGTCGGATCCTGCTAGTTACTTCACTTGAACTTTGTGGGACTTCACTTCGGTTGGATTTTTCTTTGGAACCGTGAGCTCCAAAATGCCATCCTTCACGACCGCATCAGCTTGGTCAGGTATTACTTCTTCAGGAAAAGTAAGCTCCCTCCTCACTTTTGACCAGGTCCTCTCCTTGTGTACATACCCTTCCTTATTTTCGTCAATATTCGTTTCAGCTTCTCCGTCGATCTTAACGCCTCTGGATGTCACCGAAATATTCAGCTTGTCCTTTGGAATTCCTGGAACTTCAACGTGTACATGGTACTCTTTTCCCGCATCGATCAGGTCTGCAAACGCGCGCCTCGTTTCGGGAAGCTCAAATGATCTCCACCATCTCGGGCCAAATGGGCCGCCCTGAAACATCGAGGGCCACGCTCTGTCAAAGCGCCTCGTATAGTCATTGATCATTCGGTCAAGATAGTTCCCATTATCTCGGACGGCGAGATCTGATTTCTTACTTGATTTGGAACCTTTCTTACTTTCTGCAGGCAATAGCGATATCCACTGTAGATCATCACAGATCGAGGAATCTTATAAACGCTGGGATAATTCTCAAGTTTGGAAATACTCACCTCGTAACATTGCTTTTCTGATGTGCTAGAGGGCGTAATTTTTCCGAAAAAGGCGCTCCAAGGCCGGGTGAGGGCTGGATTCTCTTTTAATTCAAATCGGACCACATAGCAAAAGAGCCTTAACTATATTATACAAGCCCAGTCGGAATCGATAGATCAAATGATGAATGAGATACTCGTAGCCGTAGATGGATCCAAACATTCGTTCAAGGTCGTCGATGTCGCATGTGATCTAGCAAAGAGACTTTCAGCAGGAATATTGTTAGTGTCTGTTATACAGTTGCCCACGCGAGAACCCGAAGAAGTAGAACAATTTGAGAGAGTGGAGCAGTACCCTGACGCCTACGCAGATTATTTGAAGGAGCTCAGCGATGACGTGACGAGCAAATTTACTGATGAGATACAAAAAGCAGGAGTCCCAGTAAGAGCGACCACGCCTTCAGGGCATCCTTCAGCGGAGATCCTTGAAGTCGCACGAGTGGAACAACCAGAGATGATTGTAATTGGAGTAAAAGGGCTTCACGGTCTCGCCGTTTTCAAATCTATGGGTAGCGTCGCAAGGCATGTAATCGAAAATTCCACCGTACCGGTACTTGTCGTCCCGTCCGTAGAATCAAAGTCATAAACCGTCCAAAATGCATGAAGTTTTTCTATGAAGGAAAAAAGTCACCGAAATTCATGAGCTTTCCAAATTGTTCTGGTTTTTATTACATGATTTAATGCAAACAAGTGGTCGGATGTGAGCAACTGGGAAGTTGAACAGATACTAAACAACATTGCCATCCTGCTGGAAATGGATGATGTTCCATTCAAGCCCAGAGCGTACGAAAAAGCCGCGAGATCGATCGAGGCCCTAGAAGATGATGTGGAAGACATCTACAAGAGGGGCGGAATTAAGACGCTCATGGAGATTCCGGGCGTCGGAGAAAGTATTGCCGAGAAGATTGAGGAGTTTCTGAAAACTGGTAAAGTTGAGTACTACGAGAAGCTGAAAGAGAAAGTTCCGGTCGATCTCGAGAGCCTCGCGGCGATAGAAGGGCTCGGTCCTAAAAGAATCAAGGCGCTCTGGCAGGAATTGAAAGTAAGGAACGTTGACGATCTCGAGAAAGCCTGTCTTTCGCACAAGGTTTCCAAAATTCCGGGATTTCAAGAGAAGACAGAACAGAACATCTTGAAAGGGATACAGTTTGCAAAAAAGACGAAGGGCCGGTTCGTCCTCGGCTTTTCTCTGGCCCTTATTCGAGAGATCGAAAAGAGGCTCAAGGATCACGTGGAGGTGGAGAAGGCCATCGCCGGTGGTTCCGTCAGAAGGATGAAGGAGACGATCGGCGACGTAGATTTTCTCGTCGCTTCGGAAAGATCCACAGAGATTATGGAATTCTTCACGACTATGCCTGAGGTGGTAGAGGTAATCGCAAAGGGAGACACAAAATCCACCGTGAAACTGGATATGGGGATGAACGCCGACTTGCGCGTGGTCCCGATGGCCAGCTTTGGAGCGGCGCTCCAGTACTTCACCGGGAACAAGGATCATAACGTGGCCCTCAGAAGGATTGCCCAAGACAAAAAGTGGAAACTTAACGAATACGGGTTGTTTCAGGGCTCTCGGATCATAGCGGGAAAGGAGGAGGACGAAATATACGAAAAGCTGGGACTAAAGTGGACTCCTCCCGAGCTCAGGGAGAATACTGGTGAGATAGAGGCAGCAGCGGCGGACAAATTGCCCAAGCTTCTTGAATATGGCGGGTTGAAGGGCGATCTGCAAGTTCACTCCACTTGGACTG
>JASHPQ010000292.1 GCA_030037995.1 Nitrososphaerales archaeon
TCGGATCCTTGGATATGGCGCCTTCGAAGAGCGCGATGGCTTTTCGGTAGCTTGATTCGGAGTACTCCTGCGAGAACTGCATCGCCCTGAGATACATTGAATATGCTTCGATATTGTTAATCGACTCGATACTCTCTACCTTATGCACGCTTACCTGGAGCGCGTTTGCCACCTTCTCCGCCACTTCACTCTGCACGGCAAATACATCCTCCAGGTTCCTGTCATACGTTTCAGCCCATAGGTGTCGATCTTTCGGTGCATCAATCAACTGTGCGGTGATTCTGAGTCTATTTCCTGCTTTGCGCACGCTCCCTTCTAGGATGGTCCCAACATTCAATTCCCTCGAGACCTCTCGTATCGACTTTGGATTCTTCTTGTACTGCGTGATCGACGTTCGCGAAATGACCTCGACCCCCTCGAGTTCGGACACAGTCGAAATGATCTCGTCGGTCATACCGTCTGCGAAGTATTCGTCGTTGGGGTCAGGACTCATATTGGTGAACGGGAGGATTGCTATCCGGTTCTGATTTAGCCCTAATGATTCTTCTCTTGTTTCACTCCAAGGGGGATCGATCTTATACAGCTCCATCGGTAGCTCTACATTCTTGAGGAGTTTTTCACCTAGACTCGTAAATGACAGGTCGATCTTATTTCGCACCTGATCGTAAACCTGCCGGGTCAGACAGACCCCACCGCTCTCTGCGAATGGTTCAACTCGGGAAGCGATGTTGACCGCGTCGCCAAAAATGTCTCCACCTGATTCTACCACATCCCCAAGGTGGATTCCGATTCTAAGATTGAGCCTTTTTTCAACAGGCTGTGCGATGTTGAACTCTCTCACGACTCGCTGTACATCGTACCCGCATCTGACCGCCTCTAGGGCATTTGGGAATTCTACCAGAAATGAATCGCCGAGTGTCTTAACGAGCCTTCCATTGTGTCTCTGGAAGACCGGTAAGAGGAGTTTGCTACTTTCTTCAATCAGAGCTAATGACAGCGATTCGTCTCTTTGACCGATAGCGGCGTACCCAACCATGTCGGTGAACATTATTGCAGCGAGACGTCGCTCTGAATACGAAACATTTCCAATTTCAACATGCGGTGGGACCCTAGACTGGACGAAGTTCTCTGGCTCGAGCTTTTGTGGCTGGAGGATTTTGCTAGGCGGCACATTTTTTGGATGAACGATTCTGAACCGCATTACTTCGCCACCACGGCCGCGCTCCCCCTCGAAGTATCTCATTTCGATTAACCTATCGGTTATAAGCTCCTGTAGGTCGGGACCGACATGGCCCGGTCTCTTCCCATAGAGAGAATTCGGGGCAAAACCGGTGCCTTCTGCGATCTGGACAAGGCTCCTCCAGCCGCACTTCTCAAGAGGTACTCTCAGAACCTCATCGTCTTTGACGTAGGCATCTTTCAAGAATTCAAAAAGTCGGCGGGACTTCGGGCTTTTGAAAGAGTCCTCTTGCAAAAAGCTGCGCCAAAGTGAAAAGATTCGAACTGATTTTTAAGAGATTTAGTGGTGCCAGTGCTTCTCCATGGTAGGATACCCAGACTCCGGTTAAATTGAGCAAGTTACTGGAAAGTAGGCGAAGTAGGCAATCTGGAGAGGCCATGCGATGGATTACTTCCATATCGGCTAACTACTATCTCACTAAGTACTTTACTTTCTGATTTCATACTACCTGTAGGACGGTGTGTGATTCGTTCCAAACGACCGATCTCTCGGGATTTTTACCGCTCTTTCTTCAGTTTTGAAGGGGACCGTCGCGAGCTCTATCTTCATAACACTCTGGGAAAAAGGGAGCTAAAAATATCGAGCAATCCATGAGTTTTCAGAGCTATTCTTCCTTGGGAAAGTTTGTGGATCGCGGGATACACGCATTCAAGGGAGTTGCGGAAGAACGACGTACATATTCAGTTGCTTGAATTTGGCTCGAAATTCCCTTAGCCTTGACGCCTCCCAATTCAAAATTTTTCTAACGGTAGACTTCCGTCGAGAGATATTTGAGTCCGCTGTCGACCGCGACAGTTACCACGTTCTTTCCACCGCCTAACCCCTTGGCGACTTGGAGCGCTGCACAAACGTTTGCACCCGTTGAGGTGCCGGAGAAGATTCCCTCCTCTCTCGCGAGTCTTCTCGCCATCTCCTGCGCATCTTCGGTGGGAACCGTCAGGATCCGATCATAGAGCTCTTTGTCAAGTAGCGGGGGGATGAATCCGACGCCAATACCTTCGATGTGGTGCGTACCCTTGAGGGACTTGGACAGAAGCGGGGCCTCTGCCGGTTCTACGAGATACACTCTGATTGTTCTGTTCCTAGCCTTCAACACCTCGGCCACTCCCATGGAACACCCGGCAGTTCCGAAGGCCGCGACGAACGCATCCATCTTTCCATCGAGCTGCTCGAGGATCTCTGTCCCTATTTTGTTATAGCCCTTCAACTGGTTACGGTTGTTAAACTGGTCCGTGCAAAATGTGTGCGGCTCCTTTCCTAACTCCTCCGCCACCTTCATGAGATGCGGAATCAAATCGGGAGTGATCTTGCCGCCCTCGCTCGGGACGACGGTCAGCTCTGCGCCGAACGCCTTCATGGTGTTTCGTTTCTCCTCGGAGAATGCATCCGAAGTCACGATCTTCAAAGGATATCCCTTGACCGCGCAAACAAAAGCGAGCGAGCTTCCGGTACTTCCGCCTGTGTATTCTACGACCGTGTCGCCCGGCTTTAGTTTTCCTTCTTTTTCCGCGCCCTCAATCATCGCCAGAGCCATTCGATCCTTGTAGCTCCCGGTCGGATTGAAGAACTCTAGTTTTACGAAAACGTTCGCATCCGATCCCTCCCCCAACCGGTTCAGCCTGACCATGGGAGTGTTTCCGATCGCGAGTAAGGTGTTGTTTCTTACGTCCACTTTTTTCAACCTCCCGAATAGTGAAACCGGAAGAGGGCTCGCTTAATATTTCGATCGGTCGTCGTCATTGGTGCTCTTTTTTTGCTTCCTAATTTTCCTTTCGAAAGGATTCCGCAACTGGTCAGCGAGAGCTTCTCAGAGGACCCACGATTATTATCCACCCTCCCCGTCGATTCTGGATGTAGCCTTTATCCAGACAAAGAAAGGCTAAAGAGAGTTGTTCTCATCCTCCTAAATCGGTGCATATGGGCATCTCAGAAGAGAGATCTTCTAACATCAGATTTAACAACGTAGATTTGGCAAGAATCAACGAGTCAAAACAGAAATTCGAGGAGGAAAATGGACACCATTTTGTGGAGAAGGTCATACAGGGGGAATACATGCTCGAAGGAGTTCCGAATTTTCTAGCCGAAGTGCAAACGGATCACACGAAATTCATTCTTGCATCCGATGAACCAACCATTTTGGGTGGACTGGGAGTCCATACTTCGCCTTTTACCTACGTGCTATATGGAACCATGGCCTGTTTTGCATCCACACTTGCCCTTATGTGTGCGGAAAAGCGAGTGCCGTTAAAGACCCTCAAGATAAAGGGAAAGGTGCATTATGATATCGGACCACTGCTGACGGACTCGAAATGGCCTCTGATTCAGGAACTAGTTCTTGAAGTGGAAGCTGACAAAGACATTGCTGGCATAGTCAAGGAAGCACAGGAGAAATGCCCTTCAGTCTACGCTTGGAGCCATCCGATAAGGACCGAGATCTTCCAAAGTACTGGGAACAAGATTCAATAGAACTCCAGAAAGTATGCCTGGAATAAACAAACGAATTCCCCGCCGGTGTGAGCTTTTGCTGCAATACGGAATTCCATCGAAGATATATTCAGCGCTAGCTCCTGCAGTATCATAAAATCAAATTGAAAATTTAGAAGCGGTGAAGCAAGAGAGCCCCTATAACATTGATTGAAAGAAAAAGACTGATGCTCTAACTCTTTTCTCCCAAGATTTTTGCAATCAGCCAGCTGCGGAACTTACATTAACAAAAATCGAAGCAAACAATATAAGTGATTTTTCGTTTGCGTCTATGAGAGAGCAACCCTCGTGAAAAGAAAAGCAATCAGTCGTGTTCTAGCCGCAATCGTAGTAATAGTGATCATTATTATCGCAGGGGTCGGAGTGTACTTTGCTACTTCAAGCAAGGTTTCTACTCCCCCGCCGACGACGAGCATTTCAACTTCCAGTACTTCATCTCCGTCACCATCGAGCTCCATTTCTTCCTCTCAAAGCGTATCAAGTACCTCCAGCAGTTCCAGCTCTCCCGTGGTCTCTTCGACTGCGACATCCTCCCCTTCTTCCTCATCCACTAGCTCGGGACCCAGCACCCTCGTGGTCGAGGAAGAATCCCAGCCGGACTCCATGGACCCGGCAGTGGAGTTCACCACTCCCGGAAACGAAATCACTTCCAACGTCTACCAGGGATTGGTGGCTCCGTATTATTCCAGCAACAGCATCTACATAGGCCTGCTTGCCTCCAACTGGACGATCTCGGCCAATCAGATGAACTGGAATTTCTCGCTTCGACACGGAGTTACCTTCTCCAACGGCGATCCCTTCAACGCCTACGTGATGTGGTATTCCCTTTACAGGACGATGGTCATGAACCAGGATCCTTCGTTCATCCTCGAGCAAAACTTCGGCACGACCTCCCCCTCGGTCAATATCACCGACGCGACGCTGAACTCCATCAACTACACCTCCCCCTCGCCGGCGAACCTGACCCTGATGGAAAATTCGAACCAGTCCTTCCAGGTGATCAATGCGTACGAGATAGCCCTGAACCTCGGCTACGGTTACAACGGGGACGTGCCCTACTCCGCGCTCCTCGCCACCTTGACGGCTCCCTGCTCCTTCGCCGTGGATCCGAACGTCGTAGTTGCGCACGGCGGGGTGGTGACGAACCAGAAAAATTCTTGGATGCAGACCAACGCTCTCGGTACCGGTTTTTATCTTCTAAGCTCCTGGATTCAGGGGGAGAGCGTCAAGCTAGTAAAAAATCCCAACTACTGGGCTAACAGCCTTCCGGCGTCGCAGCTGAACTACGCGATCCAGCCTGCGATCCTCAACACGATCATCATCTACTACAAGCCAACCAGCTCGATCATTGCCGATCTGAAATCCGGCGTCGCCCAGATCGTTGGGGCGGAGGACGATTCCGAGATCTCGGGGTTGTCGACCGTAACGAGCATTCCCAATGTAAACGTCACGGAGCTCCCGATCCAGTTTGGATCTGCGGTTGCGGCGTACTTTATCTTCATGAACCCAGCCATCAATCCCCAGTTCAACAACACCTACGTGAGAGCTGCCGTCGCTAGCGCGATTAATTACAACGGCGTTATCAAAGCCATCTTTGACGGACTGGCTCAAACGTGGATCGGGCCGATTCCTCCGGGCTTTTCTGACTACAACGCCACTGTCCAAGGGTTGTCTCCGTATTCGTACAACGCCACTTTGGCGGCCGAAGACCTATCGCGAGCGGGCTACCAGGCCAAGCTGCCCGATGGCACCGTGCTGCCCGGACAAGTCTTTCCCACGATCAACTTCCTCTACTCTCCTGATCTAGTCTCCGAGATGGAGGCAGCTCCCATAATCGCCAACGAGCTTGGGGCGATCGGGATCAACGTGAACCTCGTGTCGATGACCTTTTCGCAGTACACCGCGTACCTGTTCCAGACCAATACCACCGGAGCGACCGATGGCTTTGGCATCAGCTATTACTCGGAGGATTATTTTGCAAGCCAAGACTACGTCACCGCCCTTGCGAGTGAAGACTACATCGGCGCGCCGGTCCTTTATGCAAATGAATCCACGTTCGCGACGAACGCCGCGGGTGCCACGGACAACACGACCTTGTTGCAAGGTTATCGAAACGTGACGACCACCATGCTCAATAGCTACAACGACGTATGGCTCTACGTCCCGGTGCAGCTCGCCGTCAACGTGGACAACGTAGCGGGGATGGTCGCCAATCCCACCGGGTCGTGCGCGGGCTACTTTATGTTCTACAACACCGTCCACTACACGTAGCAAAAGTAAAGCACGGGCATGGTCTATCTCAAGGACTTTCTTTA
The DNA here is from genome assembly GCA_030037995.1 of Nitrososphaerales archaeon. Lineage (GTDB taxonomy): Archaea > Thermoproteota > Nitrososphaeria > Nitrososphaerales > CADDZS01 > DATLTL01. Next base: position 6,040 of record JASHPQ010000292.1, read on the forward strand.
CTTTCTCGGTAAGAGGGTTCTCTCCACCATCGCGATCATGATCGGCGTCGTCTTCATCGTCTTCCTGATCTCGCACCTCCTGAACCCGGATCCCGCGGCCCTGTGGGCCGGGGCAAAAGCTCGCGTCACGACGGTCGCCGCCATCGAGGCGCAGTACCACCTCAAGGATCCGCTCTCTGTCCAGCTCTACTACTTCGTGGTGAGCATTTTCACTGGAAAGCTAGGCACCGACCCGGTAACGGGGCAGTCAATTGCCTCGGAAATCTGGTCGTACGCCCCAAATACCGTGGAGCTCGTGATAGCCGCCCTAATCATCACGATCTTGATGGGGATCGTTCTCGGTTATATCGCCGGGATGCACTTTAGCACCAAGGTGGATTCTGTAATCCGCGTGCTTTACCTCGGTACATGGGCGACTCCTTACTATCTCGGGGCGATTGGGGCGATCCTCTTGTTTGCCGTGGCGGTTCCAATCCTTCCCTCCGGCGGGATGTACTCCCTCGCACTGACTCCTCCTCCGCACATTACCGGCATTTTCGTTTTGGACTCCCTTCTCGCCCTAAACTGGCCGGACTTTGTCTCCGGAATCCAGCACTTGATTTTGCCCGCGCTCGTGCTCGCCTTACTTGATTTCGGCATCATAACTAGGGTCACTCGATCTTCGGTGCTGGAGGTACGCTGGTCGACTCACGTGAAATCGGCGCGGGCAAGGGGCGTACCTGACGGGGAGGCGAACCGAAAACACATCCTGCGAAACGGATTGATCGACGCCACGACGGTGAGCGCCGTGATGTTCGGTTGGATGCTTTCCGGAACGGTGATCGTGGAGGAGATTTTCAACTGGCCCGGAATAGGGCAATTCGCCTACAACTCCATCTTGAACTATGACTATCCGGTGCTGGTGCCTATCGTGATCTTCTTCACGTTTGGCGTCGTAATCGCGAACTTTGGGGCGGACGTCATTTACTCTCTTCTGGATCCGCGCATTGCTCTCGGGAGTGCGAGCTCGCAGGGATGATTATCGAAGAAAAAGAAGAACCGGAAAAGAGCGCAATCGCTCCGCAGAAAAAGGAATCAGTTTCGGCCAGGACGAAGAGTGCCCTCTCCGCCTTTCGGAGACTGGCGTTCTCGAACCCTCTTACCGGGTTCGGGACGGTCGCGGTGATCGTGTTCGTGGGTCTCTCGGCTCTTTACGTTTTGACGAGGGGAGCTATCGCCCCCTACAGTCCCACCGCCCAGAACCTGCTCAACACCAACGCGCCGCCAAGTCTCACGCACCTATTCGGAACCGATTTTGCCGGAAGGGATATTTTTTCGCGGGTGCTCGCCGCGTTGCCCGTGGACATCGGCATCCCTCTTTTCATCGTGTTCCTCTCGGCGATCATCGGCCTCGTGTTCGGGATGATCGCGGGGTACGTCGGCGGCCTAGTAGAAGAAGCGATTATGAGGGTCTGCGATCTCTTCCTCGCCTTCCCGACGATCATCATGGCGCTCGCGGTCGCGGCGACGCTGGGCCCGAGTCTGCTCAACGCGGCTCTCGCCCTGACCTTCGTCTGGTGGCCGCCATACGTCAGGCTGGTCAGGGGAGGGGTCCTCGCGGTAAAGGCGGAGGATTACATCGCGGCCTCGAAGACGCTCAACTCGTCGTTTTTCTACATAATGCGCAAGGGGCTGTTTCCGAACATCATCCCCGCCGTTCTGGTGTACGCTTCCCTGGACGTTGGAACGGCGCTGCTCTCTTTATCCAGTCTCGGATTCCTCGGGGTGGGGATTCCGCCGGATTTGCCGGAACTAGGCGCCATGGTGGCTTCAATCATGACCGTGGTGTACGCCTATCCCTGGGAGGCGCTGCTTCCATCCGTGGTCGTCTTGCTGATCGTGCTTGCCTTCAGTCTGTTTGGGGACGGCATACGGGAGGTGACTGACGTGAAAGTAAGACCCCACATGGTATTGAAAAACAGATTTCTTGGAGCGGGCCTTGAGAGGAAAGAAAGGAATACAAAAGTTTCCTAGAGCACCTTTCCTTAGTTCGAGAAAATTCATGCTAAGTGGGATCAAAAGTTTCAATCATAATAATGACACTCGTTCAGTTGGATAAAGGGCACAGATTCACGGAAGACCTCTACCCAGTCGAGGTCGGAATTGATCTAGACAGCTGTGATCTGCGGTTCATGCTGAACTGGAAAATTGACCGAGTTTGCTACGAAACACTTCGCATGAGCCGCCTCGTGCAATTCTTTCGCCTTGGCAGTGTCCGAATTGGCGCTGACCGTAACCTCGGGCCGGAGGATAACCCTTACAAAGTGACCCGATCCGTCGTCCGTCTCCTCCATAAAGCCCTCAGCGTGATCAACATATTCAACGACCATTATACCGGACACGGCGCAAAGATGCAGATACCACAGTTTGTGGCACGAGGCTAGCGATCCCACGAGCAATTCTTCAGGGTTCCAGCGGCTCCGATCCCCACGAAACACCGGGTCCGAAGACCCCGGTATCGGAGGTTTTTGTTCGCCCGCAGAGATCTCGTAGCTGCGATCGTAGCTCTT
>JASHPQ010000293.1 GCA_030037995.1 Nitrososphaerales archaeon
AACTCTGGGGTGGGAGCTACGTCTCCTTCAAAGGAAAGCATTTTGCAATCAACAATGCGCGACTATTTACGAAACCGGTGCACCCAGTTCCGATCTTCATTTCAGCTCTCGGCCCCAAAGCCGCGTATCTGGCGGGAAAATCGGGAGACGGCTGGATTACCCTGAACCTTCCGGAGGAACGAATCAGGGAAGTGTTGATTCCAGCATTCGAGCGGGGTGTACGAGATAGATCAAGAGAGAATGATGCCGTCACCGATGTGCGTTCTGAACGGCCCGTGAGAAAGATAGCTGAGGTTGTCGTCTCTTACGACAAGGATCTTGACCGGGCCATCGAAGCTTGTCGGTCGTTCGCGGGAACTTTTTCTCCCGGAGTGTTTCAAAACAAAATAATAGATCCCCGGGAGATCAAATCGCTGGGAGACCAGGTAGAGAGTAGGACTATCGCCGAGAGAATGCTAGCCACGGATAATGAAGAAAAAATAATCTCTGCAATAGAAAAGTTCCGACGGCTGGGCTTTGACTGCGTGGAAGTGGCCAGCCTAAGCCCAGACCAACAGGATTTCTTCAAACTATTCAAGGAGAAAGTGACGCCAGCAGTTTAGCCGCTGCGCTGTATGTTGTGCGAGATGATCGAGAGGGTCTACATCATCAGCTTCTGCATTCTCATGAGATCGTCCATGGGGCCCTTTACTTTCAGCTTGCCGGTCATGTACGCAGTCATCGGGTTGGAGGTCTTGTTCATTATGCCCTCCATTAGCGAGTTCGCAACGGTAATCACGATATTCGCGTTGGGAAGATTCTTCTTCTCCAAGTTCACCAGTTTCCCGTCGTCTATTGTGAAGACATAATCCTCTTTGAGATCCGTGAAGGAAAACTGCATAGTCTTTGAAAAGCCCTTTAGCGATTCCTGAACGGAAGGATCTGCAAATCTCTCTTTGAGTTTCGTAACGGCGCCCGGTTCGGAACTTCCCGTAGATGTAGACGGAGCTGCTGATGACATGATCACTACCCGAGCGAACTACCGCTACGTTTAAGCTTTTTACCTGACCTTCCCGAGATGCGAACGTCGAGGAACAGAGATCATATTCGCACATGGCTCCTCAGCGAAAGAAATAACGAGCAATAAATTCCACCATGCGTGACCTATTCCCGAGTTCCCGAGATCTCTACGACGTTATAATCATCGGCGGCGGGATTGCGGGGACCGGAATTGCGCGAGATGCCGCCATGCGGGGAATGTCTGTCGCCCTTTTTGAAAGCAACGATCTTTCTAGCGGAACAACCAGCCGCTCCAGCAGGCTGATCCACGGAGGGCTCAGGTATCTTGACACGTATGACTTCGGCTTGGTGCTGAAAGACCTGCGGGAAAGGGAGAAATTGCTACATCTGGCCCCCCATCTTGTCCGCCCGCTCAAATTTGTGGTTCCCAATTACGGTCGAAGCTATTATGACAGATTTCGGCTCAGACTCGGCATGCTTGCTTACGATCTGTTTTCGATGGGCAAGATGCTTCCGTCACACAGGATGCTCTCACCGGAGCAGGTAGCTGAACTAGAGCCGTGTCTGAAAAGAGAAGGACTGCAGGGAGGAGCTCTTTTCTATGATTGTCAGGCGTCGTTTGTCGAGAGAATTGCGATAGAAAACGCGCTCTCTGCCGCCGAGAGGGGAGCGAAGATTTTCAATCACGCCCGTGTCATTGGCTATCAAAATGCAGGGGTTTCGGATAACGTATCTGAAGTCGAAGATCTTCTATCCGGGAAGCGCTTCAAATTTCGCTCCCGAATATTGGTGAACGCGGCCGGGCCGTGGACTGACGACGTGTTGAGGGCTTTGAATTTGCAGAAAACCGATGGTGAGAGAAGGCTCAGGACTACTCAGGGGATCCACGTAGTAATCCCGAGGGTGAACGAGAGTGCCATCATCGTTCATGCCAAATCCGACAACAGATTGTTCTTTGTAATTCCGTGGCTCGGATACTCTCTCATAGGAACCACTGATACTGACTTCTCCGGAAATCCCGCTGAATCACGCGCAGATGATGAAGATATCCGTTATCTTGTGATGGAAAGCTCTAGTGTCCTTCAGGGGATCTCTCGAGACAAGATCCTATTCACGTATTCTGGGGTCCGTCCTCTCGTACGCTCCGGCCGGCCAAAGAGGGAATCCGACGTCTCTCGTAATTACAGAATAGTCGAGGGAGGACCGGCTAATGGAGTCGTTTCCGTGCTCGGAGTCAAGATTACGTCCTACCGAATAGCATCCAAGGACGCGACCGACTTGATATCAAGAAGACTGGGGCGCGACACCAATTGTTCCACCGACAAGGAGGCTCTGCCCGGTGGGCGGGGAATCGACCGTTTTGACGAGTTCGCGAGAGTCAATTCGGAAAAATTGGAAGGATATGGGCTGGATAAAGTGCAGGGTTTACATCTCCTGGAAATTTACGGAAGCCGTGTGAGCGAGCTCATCGCGATCATGGACATCGACAAGAAGTATGCACGAAGGGTCTGCCCTAATAATGCCGACATTGTGGCCCAAATAATACTCGCCGTAAAGGCGGAGTTCGCCCTTACCGTCTCGGATTTTCTGCTTAGGAGAGCGCCCATAGCCTTCAGCCAGTGTCGAGGGCTAGATTGCGTTGAGAATGTGGCTGCCGTAATGGGCGGACTGCTTGACTGGGACGAAGAAAGGATGGCGGCAGAGATCCAGGATTACAAAAAGGCACTCGATGTGCAGCTTCCAGTCACTACTTCGCCCAATTTCTAGAGCGACCCACGGCATCCTTCCATCTCCCGTACAGAGATTCTCTTTCGAGAGGATCCATCTTCGGCAGGAATTCTTTTCCCAGTTTCCAACACTTCTCAATTTGACCGAGATTCCTCCAAGCTCCTACCGTAAAGCCGGCGAGAAGCGCAGCACCGAGGGCCGTAGTTTCTGTGATTTCGGGCCGCTGCACCTTTTTGCCGATAACATCCGACTGGAACTGCATGAGCAGATTGTTGGCGCTTGCTCCTCCGTCTACTCTCAATACATCAATCCGATCCCCCGTCGTTTCTTCGAGCGCTAGGAGCACGTCGCGACTCTGGTAGCAGATCGCCTCCAGGCCTGCCTTTACCAGATGCTGTCTCGTCGTTCCGCTCGTGATCCCTATGATCAGACCCCGGGCTCTAGCATCCCAAAATGGAGCTCCGAGCCCGGAAAGTGCGGGGACAAAATAAACATCGTCGTTAACTCCCAATCCTATGGATAATCTCGAGAGCTCTGCAGATCTCTCAACTATTTTCAGGCCCTTCTTGAGCCACTGTAGTACCGAACCCGCGGCCAGGGCGCTCCCCTCAAGAGCATATGTTACTCCAGAATCAAGCCCCCAGGCGATCGTGGACAGCAGCTTCCCGTTCGGGTCGATGATCCTCTGACCGCCGGTAGTGGAGAGAAGGAAACAGCCTGTCCCGTAGGTGTTCTTCGCCATCTTGGGTTTGAATACGGCCTGCCCGAAAAGAGAGGCTTGCTGATCCCCGATCATGGCGGCAATGGGCAATTTCCTCCCAAAGTATTTCGGATCGGTCTCTCCGAAGAAGCAGCTGGAAGGTCGTACCTTCGGCAAGATTTTCGAAGGAATCTTCAGGAGCTTGAGCAGTTCCTCGTCCCAGCATAGTTTCTTTGTGTCAAACAGCATCGTTCGTGAAGCATTGGTAAGATCCGTCGCATGCACCCTGCCATTTGTTAGGCGGGCTAGTAGGAAGGAGTCTACGGTACCAAAACTGATTTGTCCGGCTTTGGCCTTCCTTCTTAATTTAGGGTATTTTTCAAGCAGCCACATGATCTTCGTGGCCGAGAAGTACGGATCTATCACCAGTCCCGTGCGTTCTCTGACCAGATCCCCGTACCCTCTCTTGAGCAGCTCCTCGCAAATTCCCGAACTGCGACGATCTTGCCAGACTATCGCGGGAGCTGCCGGCTCAAGAGTTCGTTTATCCCATAAAATTGTCGTCTCCCTCTGATTTGTTATCGCGACCGCCGATAAAATCGGGGACTTGACTTTGGAGAGGGCTCCCCTAGCGGACAGGAGGATGCTTTCCCAGATCTTATTGGGATCTTGTTCCACCCAACCGGCACTTGGATATTGCTGCTGTAGCTCATGGGTCGCGCTCGAAACTATCGTTCCGGCGTGGGTGAAGACAAGCACCTTCGAATTAGTCGTCCCCTGATCGAGCGAAAGGATCAGCTTCTCTGGATAGAACTTTCCCAAGAATTCCCAGCTCCCGTTGAAGCACTTTAAGATCAATAAATAATCGAATCGTAGCTCTGGGGGTGAAAAGAGATGGAGCGCGTTAGAATCGGTCTGATCGGTGCAGGTATAATGGGAACGTATGGACACTTCCCGGGCTACATGGAAATTCCCACAAAGGCACAAGTCGTCGCGGTGTGCGACAAGAATCCCAAAGCCGTCCAGAACATTGTGGAGAAATCCGGAGCGAAGGGGTATTCCAGCTTCGAGGATCTCTTGGGCGATCCTTCAGTGGATGCAGTGGACATCTGTCTACCGCATAATCTCCACGGTCCCGTGGCCCTCGCCGCATTAAGTGCGGGAAAACACGTGATTGTGGAAAAACCCTTCACCATCGACTTAATGCAGGCTGACCAGGTAATCGCGGAGGCTAAAGCGCGGAAGCTGAAACTCATGGCAGCGGAAAACATGCGGTTCATCAAAGCATACCAAGTCGCAAAACAACTCGTAGATTCCGACGTGATCGGAGACATCTGCTATGTGAGAGGCTACACCGGAGGGCCCAATGACGACTCCTCCGATCCCTCAAACTGGAGGATCCGGGCGGCAGAGTCCGGCGGCGGCACGATGATGGACGATGGCATCCACTGTTTTTACCTGTTCAGATGGTTTGTGGGAGATGTAAAGAGCGTGTACGCCGTAACGACCAAGTATAGAAAAAACTCGATCAGCGAGGTGGAGGATAATGCCGTGGGGACGCTGAAATTTTCCAACGGCGCTCTCGGCATCTTTGGATTTTCCACCACGACGGCCTCCCCCTGGACCGAGGAGTTCCAGCTCTTTGGAACGAAGGGTTCCATCTTCGTGGATTTTCTCGCTTCCAATGCCCTGCGGGTGTTTTCCACGGTCAGGAGATCGAACGACAAGTCCCTGTGGTGGGGCCGCTATGGCGATGTCTCCTGGGAGTATCCATTCGTGGAGCATTCCACCACCGAATGGGTGACATCTTCAATGAGACGCGAGGTGCAGCATTTTGTAGACTGCATCCTGTATGACAAGGAGCCACTCGTGACTGGTGAAGATGGAAAGAGGGCACTCGAGTTGTGTCTAAAAGCATATGAATCAGCGCGCTTAGGCAAGGAAGTATCTTTGTCATAAAGTCCCTGAGCAAAAGAGGCACCTTCTACCCCTTTTGTTTCGGATTTGCCTCATGCGGGATATCGCCACTGTTGATCAGCTATTGTGAAGAGATGGTCTAAGATGAAGATTGCATTTGACACAAGCCTACTGAGATCCCTCCCACTCGAAAAGGCTCTTGAGGAGATTTCAAACACCGGCTACAAGTACATAGAGACGGGGTTTGCACATTTCAGTGCGGCGGAATCGAGTGACGAAGATGCAAAAGTATTGCTTGAAACCGCATCCCGATACAACCTAGAATTAATTGCGCTACTTGGAAATTATCCTCTTTCATATCCCGACGAGGAGGTCAGGACCATTGCCGTTCAACAGTATTTGAGAGCAATAGAGAGAACTGAGAGTCTCGATTGCAAGATCCTCGCGTCCGAGCTAAATGGAGATCTGGAGGACAGAGCCGGGAGTGAGAAGGCCTTCCTAAAATCATTTGAAGAGCTCCGCCCTAATCTAGAGAGGTCAGGTGTGACTCTCTGCTTTGAAGCACATCCGGGAGATTTCATCGAATCCAACAGGCTTGCCGTAGACTTCATTCAAAAAATAAACTCAAACCGGCTTCGATACCTCTATTGTGTACCACACAGTTTCATCCTCGGACAGGATGTGAGGGAGATGATCGAGTACGCAAAAGACGTCTTGGGATATGTGCATTTTTGTGACTCTCTTCGGCCGCAGAAAACATTTTTCTCCGGGCGCTACTTCCCGAAAGTGCTACCTCATCAACACCTGCTTCCCGGGCTCGGAGATGTAGATCTGAAAGGTGTACTCGAGACATTGCGTCGCATGGGTTATGACGGATCTATTACGATCAATCCCTTTTCCCACTTTGATCATCCAATCGAAGCCCTAAGGGACTCGAAAGCAAGGATGGATTCGATGATGAAGATGCCCTAGAACTTTCCTTCTACGAGATATTTTGAAGCGGTAAAACCGCCGTCAACCGGCAGAGTGACTCCTGCTATGAAGGAAGCTTCATCTGAACTGAGGAAAGCCACGGCCGCTGCCACATCCTCCGGCGTTCCCGGCCTCTTGGCGGGCGTGTTCGCCACCATCCACGAAGAGCTCCGGGAATCTTTGTCGATCTCTTTCATCATCCCAGTTCCCGGAACAAATCCCGGTGCAACTGCGTTCACGTTAATCTCGGGGCCGAGCTCGACTGCTAGCGATCTCGTAAACTGAATGATTCCTCCCTTGGAGGCGCCATACGCGGCTCTCCCATTTTGGCCGACCATGCCGCTGACTGACGCGATATTGACGATCTTCCCTCTCCCTTTCTCTTGCATCATTGGTACGACCGCCTTTACCATGTAGAACATTCCCGTGAGATTGATCGCAATGGTGCGGTTCCATTCTTCGTTCGGAATCTCGAGCACCTTTCTCACGTATCTTATTCCAGCGTTATTCACTAGAATGTCCACCGGCCCGAGTTCCTTTCTCACTCTGGAAACACTCTCGCTCACGTTGTCATAATCAGAGACATCTGTCCTGTACGCTCTCGCCTTCCCGCCGGCATCTACGACGATCTTTTCAGTTTCTTTGGAGGTAATTTCATCAACATCGAAAATAGCGACGCTTGCTCCTTTCTTTGCAAAGTGCGTCGCTATTCCTCTTCCGATCCCATAACCCGCGCCCGTAACAATGACAGTTTGATTGTCGAAACTGGTCAACGATTTTTCATCCAATTGGCCGCGAGTTGGGATAAAAACTTTGGAAGCTGAATCTCTGACTAACACCGGATAAAGATTAAAATTCCAGGCAATGTGCAAAATTTTTTCTTCTAATTGGCTCTCATCAAACCACTGGGATATGATCCCGATCGGTGCGCAAGGCTCCTGAAAGAAATGGAGTTGTCTGGTATGGTCCTCACGTCCAACGACAATGTCTTTTATTCAACAGGCCTCCCGGTAACGAGGGGACACCAGAACCCGATCCTCTTTGCTCTCTCCAATAAATTCCCGCCGTACTCGGTCATTGATGCGGAAGGAATGCCCGCTGCTATTGTTTGGGCAGGGGCAGTAGGACATCACGAGCTTTGGACAAAGGAAGTTCTGACCTCTTTTCTAGAGAACGGAACCACGGAGGAATTGATCCCTTTTGTACAACAGAAATTCCCAAAGGGGGCGAGGGTTGGGATCGAATCCTCAATGCCCCACCAGCTTGCCGAAGTAATCAAGGCAAAGATCGAGGGGATCGAACTGGTGGTCATAGACGAGCTGCTGGACGAGTTGCGGCTCGTGAAAAGTCCCCAAGAGATCTCCAAGTTAAAGCACTCACTAGAAATCGCCGAAAAAGTGGAGGAAACGATCTTTTCCGAGATGACTCCCGATTGGAGCGTTTTCAAGCTGGTCTCCCGGTCAAAACAACTCATCTATGAGAATGACGGGACGGGAGTGGATCACGCGACGATTGCAATAGGGAATACTAACCCGGAAATTCTGGAGGATGGTATCGGTTCCCCGGGAGACCTAGTAGTCATGGACGTGGGGGCCATACTGGACGGATACGTTTCGGATACCAGACGATTGGGGTGCATCGCAGATGTGTCTCCGGATCTCTCTGAGCTCAACAAAACGATGGCCGAGATCGTGGTCGAAACGGGCAAAAAATCCCTTCGGCCGGGAAGAAACTTTTCCGAGGTGTGCGCGGATGCGGAGGCGAGATATCTGGAGCACGGAAAGGAGCCGCTCTTCCTGAACGCCGGCCACTCCATCGGAATCCAGACGGAAGAGCTTTGGTTGACGCGGGAATCTACCCGAGTGATTCAAGAAAACATGGTCTTCAACATCGAGCTCTACTCTGCACTAAAGCCCGGCGTCTATGTGGGGACGGAGGACACCTTCCTCGTGAAAAGTTCGGGAGGGGAGCAGCTGACTCGCCTCCCCCACGACATGGTGAAAATCGGCTAAACAGGTACTTTTTTTCCCAGCTTCGCAGATTCGTAGCATTTGCGACGTCTGACTCTATATCTATAGCAGTAGCTTCCCGAGCGAAATGATTGAGGTGAAGTAGAGTCCCACGAGCATACATATGATGCCCAAAATCACGACCCCGAGCCCTCTGTTCCGTTTTCCGGCCTCTTTTCTCCACACGTAGGCCCCCATGATTATGGCCAGTGAGCATAACAGTTCTGGGAAGACGAAGAGACCGAAAGCGGCGCTCGCGATTCCCAGAATGAAGTAGTACTCATTCCGGTCCGATTCCACCTTAAAGGCCTCCTAACTGTTCGGAGGAGCTACGCTTCTCTATCTGTGTCATGACAATCTCTGTTCCGTGTATTCTCTTCGCTTCCGTTCATCGAGAGCTCAGACATTTCCCTGAGTCTCATACCTCACTATGAGGTCTTCCACATTGATTAGTTCCATCAGCCTATTTCACCTCCAAGGCGTCTCTCAGACCGTCTCCCAGTAGACTGAAACCAATCACGCTTATCACAATCATAAGACTGGGGAATAAGGGTAACCACGGCGATGAGATTAGGTCGTCCTGGTATAGATCCACCATTTGTCCCCAGTCAACGTGGGGCGGAGTAACGGCTAAGCCCAAGTAGCTGAGTCCCGCATATACGAGAACTATGGTCCCCACGTCGAGAGTGGCATAAACAAGTATAATGAAGATCACGTTGTGGTATACATGTCTGAAGATAATCCGGAGGGTGCCGATCCCACTCATCCGCGCCGCTTCGATGAAACTCTGGCTGGCAATTTTCAATGTTTCACCCCTCGCCAGCCTAGCATAGGTTGGCCACCAAACTATCATCAGAACAATCATCATATTTCTTATTCCAGGTCCCAGTATCACCGCAATTACTATAGCAAGAACCAAGACGGGAAGAGCGAAGAAGACATCCGTCACTCTCATGAGAGCCTCGTCGAATATCCCGCCGACGTAAGCCGCGAAGGACCCGATAAATAGACCCGCAGCTACCGCGACCGCAACCACTGCCACGCTTACTCCCATGTCGGTGGGCATCGCTGAGATTACCTCGCTGAAGAGATCCCTGCCGAGGGTGTCAGTCCCAAACAGGTGGCTCCATGACGGGGGCGACCGAGGGGGTCCGACGAGCAGCTCGATCGGGTTGTACGGTGTGATTCTTCCACCGAAGAGGCCGGAGACAAAGACGGCAACCGAGATAACCATGTAAACGGAGACGATAATGGAACCGGCAAGCAAGCCCGGGTGGGCCCACATGAGCCGGAAAACTGATCGGAGGCTCCCGACTCTTTTCATTTCGGTCGAGTTACTGTTGCTCAAAGCTGTTCGTTATCCTAGCCTTATCTGTGGGTCCACCACCACGTAGAGTACGTCGACGACTAAGTTTGCGACGACGATGACCACGGCGTAGACCAGTGTAGTTGTGAGGATGCCCGCATAATCCTGAGCAGCTATCGCGCCCACGACGTACTGGCCTAATCCGGGATACGAGAAGATGTTCTCGACAAAAAGCGTCCCTGAGACTAGCCCGTATAATATCAGAGATGAAAGGGTCACTATTGGCATCAACGCGTTCCTCATTGCATGCTTGAAGAACACAGTGTCTTCGCCAACGCCCTTTGCCCTTGCAGTTCGAATGTAGTTTGCCTGGAGGACCTGGAGTGTGGAAGCCCTCAGAATCCTGACAATTATGCCGAAGGCACCTACCGCCAGAGTCGCAGCCGGCAGAATTACATGATATAGGGCGCTTGAGAGATACGTCCCGTCAAGTTCGAGCGCCGCGTCGAGCATTGGTATCCCGGTTATAGGAGTCGGTGGCGCTATGCCAGTGGCAACGGCTCCCGCTGCCGGGAATATTCGGAAATAATACGTGAAGACGATAAGAAAGACAAGAGCCACGAAGAAGGCGGGACTGGATACGCCGGCCAAGTAGAATCCCCTAATGCCGTGATCTATCGGTTTGTGGGAATATCTCGCCGCCAGCACTCCGAGCGGGATTCCAAGTCCCATGGCGATCAAAAACGCGAAGAATGCGATCTGGAGCGAGAACGGGAGAGTCTCTGCGATTACTTGGACGACAGGGACGAAGCCCCTAGAAGTTGCATATCCGAGATTACCATGAAAGACATTTTCGAAGTAGTAATAGTATTGAACGTAAATCGGATTGTTATAATGGTACTGCGCCGAGAGCTTTGCCACAAGCTCGGGGTGCGATGTAGCTGCCCTCCCAAGCAGCGCGTCGATCGGGTTGCCTGGAACAAGGTGGGAGAGGACAAAAGTTATTGTCATGACTCCCCAGAGAACAAAAATCGCAAGCACGAGTCTTCTGATGATATAAGGAACGAGACGCAACTGAGTTGTCCATCTGACTCTTAAGTTAAGGTACAGACGGGTTGGTATTGAGATTGGTTCGAGGCCATTAAGGATCAGTCCAGAGAGCTATCTCCGGTCTGCGCTTGCGGACTTCCGTGACGGCTTTACTCTGAAATGCACTGCGCCTGCGATTTACTTCCTGTGACAATTGACTGGAAAGACAGGTGGAGTAATCTATGTTTGGCAGTCCACAGGCTGGCCGGGAGGAGTAACGGTGTTGAAGATGGGCGCGGTGTCAGCGCCGCTCCACATGGCGTCAAAGCAGAACCCGCCGATGGTGCTTTTCTGATAGGCCACAGAGCCATCTCCCGTCACCAGCTTCAATACTCCAATCCATATGAACGGAGCCTGATCGTAGACACTTTGCTGGGCCGCCATCCCGAGCTGGTCTAAGGTCCGATTACCAGTACTACCTCCCAGCAGAGCGTTTACGTATGCTGCAGTTGCATTGCTCTGCCAACCCGAAAATTCGTTAGGGCAATAGGTCGGGCCTTCGCAAACTGTGAATTCAGCCCAATTGTCTACTGGCGTGTTCTGGATCTGTCCATAGCTGGGTATGCCATTGAAGGCTATGTTGGCTACCTCGGTTGCGTTCGAGACTATGTCCAAGGTATTATAAAAATTCATGTAAGTTGGGTACGAGTACACTTGGAGGTTGAGAGTTATGCCTAGGTTCGCAGCCAGCTGTGACTGGATGAAAGATGCGATATTGGTCAGTATGGTATAACCGGAGACCAAGGATAGTGTGATTGTTGGGAAGGGGTTACTGGAACTGAAGCCAGCGTCTTTCAGCAATTGCTGCGCGAGTGTTGTGTTGAAGGAGTATTGAGGATAGTTCCCGGGGTCGTAGGCGCCGTCGCTACTGAATCCAGGCGTCGAAGGTCCGACATATGGAGTGACAGCTCCTTGAGGAAAGACCACCTGGTCCAACAACGTATAATTGATTGCGTGATCAATTGCAAGTCTCACGTCCGTGATGTTAGTTGGATAATCATTAACATTGAATGCAAGAAATGAAACGATGTTCGCCCAAGGCGGGAACTGAACCCAGCCGTAGGTGTTCGGATTGCTCGTTATCAGGTTCCAGTCTGCAGACTCGATAGAGGCAATCTCTACTGCCCCTTTGGAGAGATCTGTGTATCTGGCGAGATCATCGGCCTTATAGTACATTATCACCTGCATATAGTGACCCCGGTCGAGAAGGGGGTTCGCAGCCACCTGACCTGCCGTAAGACTACTGCCCCAGTAATTCGGGTTCTGTGTGAAGGTTATGTAGGCGTTCTGGACATACGTAGTGATCTCATAGGGACCAGTTCCTGGCACTGCGTTGTCTGAATAGTAACCAAATGCTGGAGTCCCATAAGCCGGGGGCCCACCATGATCCATCACGTACTGTGCATCATAGACTTCGCCGCCCAACCCGCTGAGGACTCCCAGCAAATACTGGAACGCCAAGGTTGTGTGGAACACCAGCGTGTACGGACCAGTCACGTAGATGGGAAGGCTCGTGTTTGACATGTACGCCAAGGCTGCCGGCGAAGG
>JASHPQ010000294.1 GCA_030037995.1 Nitrososphaerales archaeon
TTCCAATGTTGAATCCCAGATCCTTCATGGCCTTCTTGAAGTAGCGCGTGTTATCCCACAGTTTCCGGACGTGCTCCGGTTCCCGTTCCAGGACATCGATCGCGGCCGTGCAAGCAGCCACCACGGCGGGAGGTGCAGAACCACTGAGGAGCCACGTCCGAGATTTATTGTAAGCAAAATTGACCAGATCGTGCGATCCAGAGATGTGACCCCCAACAACTCCGAAAGCCTTCGAAAACGTACCCATCTCGACCTGCACCTTGTCCCTGGAGAGCTTGAAATGGGAGACGATACCTCTGCCTCCTTCACCCAGAACTCCCTCACCGTGCGCGTCGTCAACGTACACCATGGCTCCATGGTCTGCGCAGACATCCGCAATTTGATCCAGCGGTGCGATGTCTCCATCCATCGAAAAAACGCCGTCGGTAATCACCAGAATGCGGCGGTAGCTCGGGGAATGTTTCTCCGACTCGTTTAGTACCCGGGCGAGATCTTGTGTGTCCGTGTGCTTGTACACGGCCCTTTCTGCACGAGACAGCCTGACTCCATCGATGATACTTCCGTGATTGAGCTCGTCGCTGATTATAAGATCGCCTTCCCCCGTGAGTTGCGGGATCAGCCCCGCGTTGGTCGCAAAGCCCGTTTGATAGACGAGCGAAGCCTCTGCATCCTTGAACTTGGCGAGGCGCTTCTCCAATTCGATATGCAGATCCATGTTGCCGGCAATCGGTCTCACCGAACCCGACCCGGCTCCGTGAGTCTGGACCGCGTGAATGGCCGCCTCTTTCAGTTTAGGATGATTACTCAGTCCGAGATAGTTGTTCGAGCAAAACATTAGCACCTTCTTGCCATCGACCGTGCACCACGGGGCGCTCGGCCCCTGCAACATACGGAGCTTCCAGTCTATTTCATTTCTGACCAGATCGTCGTACTCTTCACGAAGAAATGCTGTAGGATTCCGCAAAATCTCATCAGTACACAGGTGTAAAGACCGCTAGATTAACCCTTGGTTCTGTCAAGTTGACGGCATGATCTTGAGATCGTCAGCTCTCGGCCGCTTCTCCTTCGAATCGCCTTGTAAGCTTCTTCACCATGTCCATCGTCATGGAACTCAGATCGTAATCTGGTTTCCAGCCCCAGTCTTTTCGCGCTGCACCGTCATCCAAGGACATCGGCCAGGAATCGGCGATCTTCTGGCGAAAATCAGGCTGATAACTGCAAACAAAATCCGGGATAAGTTTCTTGATTTCGTCTGCCAGTTCTTCTGCGGAGAAGGAGAGTCCACCCAGATTGTAGCTGGTCCAAATCTCGATCTTCGAGGGGTCGGCCTCCATGAGCTTGATCGTGGCCGAAATGCAATCTGGCATGTACAACATTGGGAGTACGGTATCCCTTCGGACAAAGCACTTGTAGCGCTTTTTCTTGATCGCTTCGTAGAAGATCTCGACCGCGTAGTCGGTCGTCCCTCCCCCTGGAGGCGTCTCACTGCTTATGATACCAGGATAGCGGAGACTCCTGACGTCGAGCCCGAATCGGTCATGATAATAGTTGCAGAGAAGTTCCCCGGCGACTTTGGTAACCCCATAGACCGTTCGAGGGATTAGCACGGTCTCCTGTGGCACGTTCCTTCGCGGAGTTTCAGGACCGAAGACTGCGATGGAACTGGGCCAAAAGACTTGCTGGAGATTTTTCTCTCTCGCCACTTCCAGAACGTTGTGGAGGCTGTCCATATTGACGTGCCAAGCGAGCTGGGGATTTTTTTCACCTGCGGCTGACAGTATCCCGGCAAGGTGATATATCGAGTCGATACCGTACTCGTTCACTATTTTCTCGATCGCGGATTTGTCCGTGGTGTCGAGAGTTTCATACGGTCCGGAGTTCTGAAGCGTTTCGCTCGGCACCCGCTTATGACCCGCGGCAACGACGTTCTCTCCTCCGTTACGCTTTCGAAGCTCGAAGATTAACTCTGAACCGATCTGTCCCGTTACACCTGTAACTAGAATTCGCCCAGTACGACTCGCCGTCAACTAAAATTCAACCAGTCAAATCAGTCGAGTACCCGCCTCATAAAATGAGCGGTGGAGTTTTCAGATGGTGGCAGTAACACTGCGTACTTTGTTGCGAGATGCTAATTCGATCTCGCCAACGGCCGGTCGAAAACTCGTCTGTCTGCTTTCACGCGCGCGCTGCTTTCATTGCGAATACAGCGCCTCCACCGGAAGAAGTCTGGATGCTCTCCACGCTGGCAAAAGACCGGCAAGCGCTCCGACAGTTGCAGCTAGAACTACCGCTCCTATCAACAGTTCAGGGCTTAGAGCAGGCGTAATGTGAAGCGAAGAAAGGCCGCTCCCTGAACCACTTGAAGCAGCACCACCGCCAAAGGCGCCCCCTCCGCCAAAGCCCCCTCCTCCACCAAGTCCAGTTCGTGTCGTGGAGCTACTGCTTCCGGCTCTGTTCGCAAATGCCTGCAACACATCAATAATAAGAAAAGAGAATACCGCTCCTAAGCTCGCACCTATTAGTCCCCCGATAAGGCCTGTTATTCCTGATTCGGCGAGAAAGAGCGACAAGATGTTGCTACTCTTGTATCCGAGCGCCTTCAGGACGCCTATCTCCTTTGTTCTTTCCACGACCGTCGTGAACATTGTAGTCATGATTCCGATGAAGGCCACAATTACAGAGATCCCAGCAATCCCCGTGAGAACCAAACTCAAGATTCCTGTGATCGAAGAAATGGCCGAGACGAGGGATGATATAGAGAGTGCTCTGATAGACTGGCCGAACTGGTTCGTGAGCTCAGTGAGGACCTCGTTTACAGTCGACGCGCTCGAGGCGACAACGACAATACCACTGTAGTGATCTGTATGAAGGAGAGCCTGACCTTCGCTAAGGGGAACGAAAATTCCGGTGTCGGGGTTTACGAAAATTCCCTGGCCGAATTTTTTGAATGTGCCTCTCACTACGAATGATTTTTGACTTGGGGCGGCACTCGCCGTAGCAAATCCCGTAGGAAAAGACACGGTCACGATCTGATTTACCCTGACGTTTGCCGCTCCAGCGATATCTGGATATGCAATTGAGTATCCGACATCCGCGCCGGCGAGGTCGGAGCTGGACGGCTCAGTCCCAGTTGAGAGCGTTAATCCCGGCAGGAAAGCATCCAGCTTGGAAAAATCGCCAGCCATCACCTGAACCGTTGTCGTCTGCGTTCCTTGCTTTATCGTTCCAGTTAGAAGCCAGAAGGGAATTACGACGCTCACTCCGGGCATTTTCTGGATGACGGGGACATCAAGGTACGTGAGGTACGAGCTCGAAGTTCCTGGCGAAACGAATATGCTCGTACTACCTGTCGAATCCAGTGCTCCTGTGATGGAATTACTGAGACCTCCGGTTATACTTAGTAGCGCAACGATGGTTGCAGGTCCGATCACAATTCCAATTATCGTAAGAGTCGCTCTGAGCTTCCTGTCGGTGAGGGCTTTCCAAGCAAACTTTGTGAGATCTTGAAGCCGCAACTTCCCGCTCAGCTCTCCTTCGCGCTACGAGAGACTACGAATGACGTGAATCGAGTTTTTTGATTCATACTCGGCTAGATCACATCCGATTTCTTGCCAGCCTTTCCCTTGGCATGACGACGTCTAATCGCGATAACTGCCACTATTAGGACAATGACCACGATTATTGTGATCAGGAACAGTCCACCCGAAACTCGCATTCCTTTATGAGTTGCAGTACTGTTCACCGAGCTCTGCTGAGCCAGCTGCGCCGCAGAGAGAAGAGCTGCTGGCATGCTGGTGACATAAGTCAAGTTCCTTCCGAAGCTATCCTGGAAGGTCATAAAGAGAGTTACGTTAGCAGTAACCGGGGCATTTCCGGCGACGTAAGGCACGGTCACGGTGAACGGAACCGGTGTATTGACATCTACTTCTCCGATGTAAGAGGACAGAGCGTAATCGGGACTTCCTCCCTGAACGTATCCTACGGCGTTTGCGTAATAGGCGGAAACGGTCCCTTCGTTCAGCAGAGTTCCGCTCACGGTCAAGTTAGTGTTGGAGGTTTGAGAAATAACTTCGCCCTGCACGACCATGGCGATTTTCCCGGCTAGTGTGAAGCTGACCTGAGCTACCTGACTGCTGGCAACGCCGAACTCGTTAGTGTAGGCCACGGTGAGACTTCCGCCGTACACTCCAACAGTGGAACTGGGACCGCTTGAAATCGTGGACTCGTAGATAACTCCGCTTCCTGGATCTATTCGAGCGCCGGTCATTGTATAGGTCGAGTTTGCAGACACAAAAAGTGGAGACGTGATGGAAAGCGAGAAGCTCGGATTGTAGATAGGCGTAAGGCCCGTATTGTTAACGAGTATCGCAACCTGTGAGGGAACGCCCGTGGTCACGAAATCATTCAGCTCTGACACAGAGATCACCGGACTCGAGGTCGTCGTAAGGTTCGCGACGTACAGGCCGTAGTTGTTCGAAGTGGACTGTCCGAGTCCGGATGCCGTGACGTAGGTCGAGGTGACGGTCAGTGTCAAGGGGGTGCCCGCGGCTGCGGCAGAGATGAACAAGCTAAAGGTGAGAGTTACTGAGGTTCCCGGTGCAATGCTGCTAATCGAGGAGGGCTGGGTGAGGATGCTGATACTCTGAGCTGCGACAGACGATGCGCTAGTGACGGAAGAAGGTGAGGAAACGACTGTCGTAATGTTCGACAGGACACTTTGCCCGGTGTTTGTAACGGTCATCGTCAGGTTGGTTATTCCTCCAGGAGCGAGGGACGACTGGTTTATGGTGTACGTGAGCGGACTCGAGCTCGTCACGGAACTGACGAAAAAGCCTAGCGACTGCGTGGTCGATTCTTGATTTTGATACGGATCTAGATACGTGATGTTGAAGTTCAGAGCCAAGATTGACCCGGCGGCAGATTCTGGTACGAATACCTCAAGAGTCTCATTTACGCTCGAATCTGATGCGAGATTGACGCTTGAAGGTAGCTCGTTGAGGATGCTTGCGGTCTGGGAAATGTCGGACACGGTAGTCGTAATATCCGTCACATTGCCGCTGCCGGAATTGGTGAGAGTGAGGACAACGTTATTGATCTTGTCGGGGGTTAGGGCGGTATCATTGGTCGAGTACATAAGCTTGGAATTTCCGTTCAAGTTCACGATCAGATTTACATCCTGCTGTAGATAGACCTCAGGCGTGCTGGTGGAGTTGGTAAGGAGCGCGTACCAGAAAATGGTGGAGACAAGTGTGTACTGTCCGAGGCTTGTGTTGTTGGCCAGATCTAGATACAAAGTAATCTGAAAGATCTGCCCCTGATCCAATCTGTTGACGTAGTAGGCCGTTGCATTGTTTTTGTCTTGACCAGCCATGCTGGACGAAGTACTCGTTATTCCACTGGGCAGCTTGATCTCAAACTCCGTAGAAACAGAGGGGTACGGGTACAAGTACTGCAGGGTAACAGTGAGCGGGACATCTTGATCTCCCGGTCCTGCCTGCACATTGCCAGTCGGAGTTCCCCAGAATGAGTTGATAACGGTAAATCCCGAAGATTCGTAAGTTTGTGCGCTGGCTCTCACGGTCAGTTGGTTGACGACCGAAGGAGATAGAAAGATCGTGCTCACAAAAAGTACCGTCAGCAGCAGCATTGAGATTTTGTAGAAGCTCTTCATTTTTTTCTTCAACTCACACAACGTCTTCCTTTGTCAATGATCCGTTAGGCTCCCCATGCTGGTAATCCCAAAATGGGTTATCTTTCTCTCTTTCGATCTTGCCGTCGCGGATCGAGATGATCCTCTTTGCCCGGTTCGCGACTTCCATGTTGTGGGTGATCAGCACGAGCGTCTTTCCCACATCTCTGTGAAACTGCTCCAAGATTTCCATCACGTGCTCCGTATTCTTGGTGTCGAGGTTCCCCGTCGGCTCGTCACCCAAGATTATCTTCGGATCATTTGCCAGAGCGCGGGCGACCGCCACTCTCTGCTGCTCTCCTCCGCTCAATTGATTCGGTCTCTTGTTGACCTTGTTTCCCAATCCCATTTGTTCCAGCATCGCGATTGCCCTTTCCCTCCTGTGTTTAGGAGACATGCTGGTCACAAGGAGGGGAATCTCGACATTCTCGACGGCAGAGATCCGGTTTATCAGATTGAACGATTGGAAGACAAACCCAATTTTCTGGTTTCTAATTTCCGCAAGCTGAGCGCTTGAAAGCTCTGAAATGTTCACTCCGTCAATGACCACCCGCCCGGATGTGGGCCTGTCGAGGGCGCCTATTTGATTCATGAGAGTGCTCTTTCCGGAGCCGGAGGGACCTATGATGGCAATATAATCTCCATCTGGGACTTTGAAGCTTACGCCGTCCAGCGCGACTGTTTCCGCTTCGGTTCCCTCGGAGTAAATCTTGGTGAGGTCGACGACTTCTAGCATCTTAGATAGGATCTCGGTATAAGTTAATTTTCATATCTTTTAAACGAGAAGTATCGAGGGTACGTTCCGGAACTGACATCCGCCGGCTACGGGATATGGCACCACGGGACAATGGATCCTTTCGATGTATCACCTTGGAAATCACTTTTTGATTCAACACCTCTGGAACTAATGAGATAATTCTCGACTTTGAGAACGAAATATTGAGATCATTTCGGACTTTATCTCATATTCTTCTTTGTATGCTGAGAACACGTGGGGTCATTCTAGCATATACTCTTATCTGAAAAGTGAGATGGCTCTTTCCCCTTTGGCAGATCCTATTGTCAAAGCCACCTTGGGGAGAATAATTCCCAATCTAGTGCATGAAAACGTTTTACGTTGATGCCTCAGAGAGTGTCATATGCTTCTCTCTCACAATTTCTTCGGTCCTTCTTACATTCTGTTTGACGTGGATTTTCCATGGGGGAGTTCCTGCGAGGGAGGCATCTAGAAATTGATGATGCAACAAGAACTCCAAGCAAAGTCACAGCTCAGGATCGAAGACCCAAGATTGTTGACTGGTAGGGGGCGTTACGTAGATGACCTAAACGCAGAGGGCGAGGTCTTCATGGGACTGGTCCAAAGTCCCTTCGCACATGCCAAAATTGTGAGCATTGACTTTTCAAAGGTTCGCTCTTCTCCAGAATTTGTGGATTGTCTCACAGGTGAAGATCTGGTAAAAGCAGGAGTCGCTCCGGTCAGCCAGAACCCGTGGCCTCCGCAAAGACGCGCACAACGTTACCACCTGGCAGTGGACAAGGTAAGATTTGTAGGCGAACCAGTAGCGGCTATACTTGTAAAAGACAGAAATTCGCTGGAGGATTTGCTTGAGGCGGTGCAGGTCGAGTACGAACCGCTCCCGGTCGTCACGACGATCGAGGAATCAAAACAGCGAAAGGCCATACTCTACGATGACTGGAAGGACAATCTCTCGCAGGAGAGCGATGAGATAGAAGGTGACCCGGCTAAGGCGATCGCCTCGGCTCCCTTCGTGGTCGAAGTGAAAGAGGGGATTAAGAGGCAGGAGGCCGCCCCGATTGAACCCCACGCGGTCCTCGTGTCGTACGATAAAGCGAAAGATAACTTTGAGGTCTACTCCACTGTTCAGTCCGTGCACGGCATGCAGGGCATGTTAGCCTCCGAGCTGAAGCTCCCGAAGCAGAAGTTCCACGTCAGGGTGATGGATGTCGGGGGTGGCTTCGGCAGCAAGGGAGGCGCTTCCTATCCGTGGCCTATCCTCGCGTGTTTGTTTGCAAAAAGGACCGGCTTGCCTGTCAAATGGACGGCGACGCGAACAGAAGAGTTCCTCGAGGCAGCGGCAGGAAGAGACGAGTACTGCGAAGTTACGCTAGCCTGCGACAAGGACGGAAAGATGATTGCCCTAAAAGCAAACATAGATTGCGACGTCGGCGTTTCTGGAACGCAAACTCACATGCCGTCGATGACCATGTGGACGATGTCGGGAGCGTACAACATACCAAACAAGAACCTAAAAGTCAGCGCGTACGTGACAAACAAGATGCCGATCGGTCCGGTCAGGGGAGCCGGCGCCCCAGAGGGATGCTACTTCATCGAGAGGGCCGTAGAGATCATGGCAAAGAAAGTCGGAATGGATCCGATCGAGTTTCGGAAGCTCAACATGGAAAAGCCAAGAAAATCGAGCGGGCAGGAAGACTATGAATCACTTCTGGACACTCTGGTAAGATCGGCGAAGTACCGGGAACTGTTGCAATGGAGAAGTAGAATGAATTCCGATTCTCCACGCTCTAAATTAATTGGAGGAATCGGGATTTCAGTCCGAGGCAGTGAAGAATCCGGGGAAGAGGACGAAGAAGAGGGGTTCGAGGGAGAGGGCTTCGGTGGAGGAGGCTCCTCGTGGCCGAGCTCCTCGGGTGGAGGAGCCTCTTCATGGCAGGGTTCAGCAAATCAAGGTGGAGCAGCTTCTTGGCAAGGCGCGTCAGGTAGTCAGGCAGGATCGGCAAGTGGTGGGGGCTCGTCGTGGCAAAACTCCTCTGGGGGAGAATCCGACAGTGGTACAGCCTTCTCGTTCACCACGGAGTCGGCCAAGATTGTCTTGAAAAAGACCGGCGATATTATTGTCTACACCGGATCTTCACCGCATGGTCAGGGGGAAGAGACCACCTTCGCGCAGCTCGCCTCAGAAGAACTGGAAGTGCCGATCGAGAAAATTCGTGTGGTCTGGGGCGACACTAATCTGATCCCCTTCGGGGTCGGCACGTTCGGCAGCAGGTCCGCTGCGGTTGGTGGAAGCGCGGTCGTGGATGCCTCGCGCAAGCTCAAGTCTAGACTTTTAGAAAAAGCGGCCGAGTCCCTAGGAGTAGACAGAAAGTCCCTCAAGCTGCGTCCCGGGCTGTTGATCGTCCCCTCAGATGCGACTATACAACTGACGTTCCAGCAGCTTTTCGAAAAACTGGGCGTGACGGAGCTTTCCGCTGATTCCCGCTTCACCGCCAAATCGATGAGCTATTCGAGCGGAGCTCATCTTTGTGCCGTGACTCTTGATGTAGAATCTGGCAAAGTGAAAATCTGGAAGTACGTGGTTGTCGAGGATTGCGGCAGGATGATTAACAGGAATATAGTCGAAGGTCAGATCCACGGTGGCGTTTTACACGGCATAGGCGGAGCGCTGCTGGAAGAACTGGTGTACGACGACGATGGTAACCTCTTGGATCCGACGTTCAAGGATTACTTTATTCCGGACTCCACTGACAGTCCTGACATCGAAGTCTACCACAAAACGACCCCGGCACCGGCAACACTGGATGGCGTGAAGGGAGTGGCAGAGAGTGGAACGATCGGCTCGTATGCCGCGGTCATAAACGCCGTGAACGATGCAATCTCCCAAGTTTGCAAAGCCGCGGAAGTGAATATTGCGCCCGCTCTGCCCGAAGATATCTGTGATGCGCTTGTCGCAAGGACCTAGAACTCTTGCACCTACCATCAGCCAACTTTCTTAATTTCATTAGTCGATACCAAGATCGTGTTGACTAGATCTCTGGGTGAAGAAGAAAAAATCATCTTCTTCTCTTTACTTCGACATCCAAGTGTTTTCCCTTCTTGAGAAAGTCTTTTCCCAATCTGAGCAGTGCGGTCTCCAAGCGGAGAACATCAATGTCATTTTCTTCCGCGAATCTGTCGAGATCCCTGATTCGCAGCTTTCTCATGGCGAGCTCCACTAGTGGAGAGATCGGTGGTTTGATTTTTGGCCAAGCTAACCTCATGTCTCTTAGGAAAATGGAAACTGTAGTGTCTCCGATTCCTCTGCCCAAGTGTTTCAATCTCTCTTCCAGATCCTTCTTGTCCTTTGCCAAGTCGTATAATCGATTGGGATCGCCAGCGTAGTTCTTTCCAAGATTCTGGAAAATCTCCAATAATCTGTCTGCCGTGCTAAAGTCATAACGAGTATACCCACCTTCATCCAACAAGACGACCAGCCTGTCCCACCCAGTCTGCACGATCTTCTCGCAAGTCAGGACTCCATTTCCCTCAAATACACGATACGTGGCAGTCGCAGATGATTCTCTTATCGGTTTCGCGTAGAGTACGGATGCCAGAAGCCACTTTATGATCTCTTCTTTAGTGCGTGACTTCAAGTCAATGCCAAGCATCTCCGAAAAGGGCTGACCAAATTTATCAATAAATTCTCCGAGTTTCAAAGACCAGTCCACTTCCAGTAGTTAACATACAATCTCAATTCCTCCTCTGAACTCGCTCTGAAATTGAGAATCGAAAGAGTGATACGGTTCCCAAGCTTGGTAATCGTATTTGACAATTAAATATTACAAGCATGGTTCTTTGTGATCGCGAGGGCATCTAAAAACTCGTTGGAAAGAAGCGTCGATATTCAGGGCGTTCATAATTGGCCACGGAAGGGAAATATGTAGACATCCTAATTACATCAGACGGTCGTAGTGAAGATCTATGGTAACGATACCAATTCTCATTTTTGGTAATCGGGTCTCCTATTTTTATCGAACGTCGTACAGCAAATGAACTAGGCGATAGATCCGATTGACCAGTATAACGGGGATAATGACAAGAAATGTCGTTGCAGCCCGATCAAATACACCTTTGGCGGAAATAATTTCATTGATGGTGAAATTCAACGTAGGCACCATTCCCATACTTGATTCAAACAACATTCCTGTGGGTTTTGTAACCGACGGAGATATCATTCGAGAGGCAGTCTTGGGGAAAGGAATAAGCCCCTTGGTTAACACTGAGGACATAATCTCGGCATCATTTATCGCAATGAATCCTGAGACCTCGGTAAAAGACGCTGCCCGCGAGATGATCTCCCGGAGAGCGAGGATATTGGTTACGAATAATAAGAGCGGAGTTCTTGAAGGGATCGTCACGACTACAGATTTTCTCAGAGTGTTTTCGAATACTTTAGTGGACAAGCCGCTGACAGAATTTTACACTCCAAACGTAAAGACGCTGGATATGCACGCCTCCGTCAGTGATGCCATCGAGCTTATGTATACGAAGAAGTTGGGCAGTGTCATACTGACAACAGATGGGATGCCGTCTGCCATAGTCACGGAAAGGAGCCTGCTGGGCATCCTCGGCCAGAAAAACAGGAAATTAGATTCGATCACCCTGGAAGAATTAGCAACAAGACCCCTAATCACGGCTCCATTCGGTGTTACTGTTAAGGAGGCAGCATCGATCATGCTGGAGAGGGGAATCAAAAGGTTGCCCTTGATGAAAGGCGAGAAACTGACTGGAATTACAACTGCGCTAGATCTGGTGAACGCTTTCCTTTCGAAAGTTGAGATTCGGGTAACTAGGTAGACATCGTTGGAGCGTCACTT
>JASHPQ010000295.1 GCA_030037995.1 Nitrososphaerales archaeon
GAAGAGTTTGTAGCCGACGGAATTTTCCAGCTCGAAAGCTACGTCACGGACTCGATGGAGCTGCGTACGCGCTTCCTCGTCCGGAAGCTGAGGGGCTGCGACCACAGCAGAAAGTACCACTCGGTCGCCTTTTCACACGAAGGCATCCAGATTCTTCCCTGGTCTTCGTCCTAAGTGCTCAGGACGATCAATGCGCGTTTCGTCCCGTAAGCCCTTACTCCAGATATGCTTTGATGGAGTTAACTTCACCACCTGCTAGTGGGTCACAATGCAGGTAGAAATTGACCGTAAAGGCCTGATCCTGAATCCATCAGGGGCAAATACAAAGGCCTTCTAAAGGGCAAGAAGATCTCTGATATTAAGGAAGATCGAGGGGAATTTGTTTCTGAACATAGACGCTAATTGGAAAACGGATCTCAAAAGTAACGTGATATAGGGTCGTTAAGATAGCGTCTCATTTCGGAATTATGATCGACTTGGATTTTAGGTTGGAGAAGTAAGCGTGCTCGATTCCAATACGCCCTGATCCGTCGCTATAGTGATCAAATAGTTCTCATTTGTTGTCCAGGAAAATGAAGAGAGCGGGCTTGAAAGCTGCTCGTTTGGAGACACTTCAAAGTTGAAACTTCCGGTAACCCCAAGGGCCGAGGAATTTATGTCAAAGTGCACCAAGGTTTGAGATACTGTATTGTAAATGTACAGACTTATCAGATGGACAGAAAATGGACTGCTGTTAATTACCGTGATGACAGGAACCGCGGAAAACCTGATGTTGAATGGACTGGAGCTCCCGCTCGTCCAGACTACGCCGCTGCCAGCATAGGTCGAAGAGAGCCCGGTGATCGAAGTTTCGCTAGAGCTCAAAGTCTCGGCGGAGCTCCAAGCTTTTCCAAAGTTCATGCTGTAGATCATCGATACAGTTGTTCCTGAACCGTAGAAAACGATAAGCGTGTCAGATGGTTCCTGCGAAATCGAGACAATCCAGCCCGAGGTAGAACTCTGAAGCTGAGTCTCCGCAGAAGTCGCGGAAGCGCCATTTACAAAGCTCCAGAAATTCACGGTTCCCGTGGTGACTCCCGTGCTCGTCGAGGCTAGCCCTGCGAAGTATAGCGTGCTGCCTATCGCCGTTGCGGAAGAGGAAAACAATGCATAGTCTGAAGGAGGAGATACAGCCGTCGACCAGGTAGAGCCGGTCGTGGTAGTAATCACATTCACCGTCGAAGTGATGCTGCCCTCCCCATAAATCAGGGCAACTCCATTTGAAAGCGGTACCAAGAGGGGTACTATGTCGGAGGCTAGAGGAGAAATGTCGTCCTCCTTTGCCCAAGTTCCCGATGAATATTTCCACACTTCTATGTGTGTGTTGGTTCCGTCGTTAGTGTTCAGAGCGACCCAGACGTTCCCAGAAGTGTCTGTGACGATAGAATTGTAAGAGTCGACCTTATTTGTTGTAGATACAGATGTCTCTGAGATTGTCCAGCTTATGGCCCCGGTAGATCGAAGAGTTCCGTATCCCCAGAGAAACGATGCACTCTGCTCGGATGCAGTTAAGACGTAATAGATTGTACTCCCGCGTACCCAGATGTTAAAGTTGTAACCCTCAGTGGAACCGACCGAGGCCGGTAAGGTGGTCTCGGGACTCCAGACAGACCCATCGGGCGAAGTGCTGTAGCCTATATTCGTTCCATCGCTGTAAAATGCCCACCAGAGCCCTTGTGAGTAAATGACCTTCCTTTCAAACGAGTAAGAGGTTCCCGCACTCGGCCCCGAACCAGCCTTGGTGCCAAAAGAAACTGAGGGCATGACATTATTTGGAGGGTAGGCTCTCATCCTGGCCCAGTAGAAGACGCTGCTCGCGACTACTCCATTTGACTGTCCAATGTACATTCCATAATTTGCAATCGCAACGCCGTTATGAGTGCCTGAGTAAGTATTGCCCACTCCGTCCACGAAGTACTGAGTCGCCGTCGCAGACCAAGTGACCTGCCAGATTCCAGCAGGGAATGTGGCCTGGGTTATTTCATCCAAGCTCGTATCACTGGTAGGAGCCTGGTAAGTGATGTAGTCATCTCCCGCGGACCAGTCTATGGAATATCCACTATAGGGGGCGATGAATCCGTTGACGCTCTGCGAAGTCGCCACCCCGAGGATCGAATCCCCACTGGAGGTGTATGTCTCGGCCACAAGCGGATAAGTTTGCAGCGGAGACATGACGAATCCGTACGCGCTGGTTGAGGTCGTGGTGACAGTTAGACCGTTATCCACCGATACCGTCACGCCGCTCGTGCTCTTGATCGTAGTCCATTTGTTGGTGTTGAGCGTAGTACCAGCGAAGTTATCGTAAAATGTGAAAACATTGGCGCCGTTGTCGTACTGACCATAAGTTCCCGAGAGAGTGGGTGCCTCGCCCCAGTAGTTGTCGTCAAAGTTTGTTGAAGCGGGTTCGAAGACCATGTAGATGGTCAAAGTTCCTCCATTTGCTCCGATTGAAGATGTCAGTTTAACCCAGACTGAAGCTGAAGTCGCGGTAGGTGTGCAGGAGGGCGTGCACGACTCCAGCCAAGAGTATAGCTCGGTGTTGCATGCAGAGTCAAGACAAAATCTAATGTTGCCCAAATTTGATGCCTCACTTCCTGAATAACTTGAAGGGTTGAACGTGATCTTCTGCTGAAATGTTGAGGGTGTCGCAGACGTCTGACTGTTTGTCAGGGTTATTGGAACGTTCGAATACAAAGTAGAAGTAGACGAAGTTAGCGTGCCTGGGTTTGCCCCAAAAGTGAAACCGGAAATTGAAAGGGAAGTCTGCTCGTCTTGCTGAACAGTCTGATCATACTGCAAAAGCTGGCTGTTGTAACTGTTATAATATCCAAATATCGTAATTATTGTAGTTAGGCCGATCATCAGAATCAAGACAAAAATTAGTGTCCCAATGATCTCAGATACCCCCGATTTTCCTCGCCTGCGATATCGATGATGGAATCCCTTCCATCTGAGATTAAAAATTCCATTCAATGTTTCGAGCAATCTCCAGATTGAACAAGGCATGCGCGATTTTAGGTAAGTGTGGATGGAAGGATCTCATGTTGGGGAAGTCAGAGTGAACGATTCGAGTACGCCCTGATCGGATGCGACGGTTATTACGTAGCTTTGACTTGTCGTCCAAGCAAAATTCGAAGAAAGCGGGATCGACATGGCCTCACCTGCCCCGATCCAATAGTCAAAAGAACCTGTAACGTCTGTACCCGACGGATTTGTATCGAAGTGAGTTAACGAGTTCGTGGTAGTATCCAAAATGTAAAGACTTATCATTTGAACCGCAAATGGACTACTGTTGAAGACGTTCAACACTGGAAGAGCTGCGAATCTGACGTTGTAGGGACTGGAGCTGCCGCTCGTCCAGAGAACTCCAGCAGAACCATCAGTAGAAGTAACACCTGCAACCGAAGTCTCGGAACTACTGATTGTCTGAGCGGATGACCAGGCGAGACCATAATTCTCACTTGATTCCTCGTAGAGGTTCGCTCCGTTTCCATAATATAGGACGAGGGTCTTTGTGGGCATTTCAGCTATAGAGCTAGACCAAGCGGCCGTAGTTGCCTGAATCGTTGTCTCGGAAGAAGTGGATGTTCCCCCACTGGTGAACGACCAGAATTTTACAGTCCCTGTCGTCACGCCGGTACTGGTAGAGGCTAGACCGGCGAAGTAAACCGTATTTTGAATCGCCGTCGCTGATGAGGAAAAGAGTAGGTAATCGGACGGAGGAGAAACGGCTGTAGAAGTGGAGCTCCAGCCGGAAGCCGGAGTATAGCTAATTATCTTGATTTGCGAGGTGACACTTCCTTCCCCGTAGATCAAAGCCATGTCGCCGCTTGAAAGCGGCACCAATATTCCAACTTCATCCGACGAGACAGGTGAAATATCATCCGACTTGCTCCAAGTCGAGGAGGAGAGAGTGTACTTCCATACCTCGATATGTGTATTCGTGCCATCAAAGGTATTTAGAGCGATCCATAGATTCCCGGAAGAATCCGTGGCAATTGAATCGTAGGCGTAAACAGTGTTTGATGTGGTCTGCGAAGTCTGTGAATTTGTCCAGCTAATCAATCCTGAACTTTGCAAAGTACCATACTGCCAAAGGAAGGATGCACTAACTCCAGTGGCAGTTAGTACATAATAAATCGTAGATCCACTTGTCCAGATGCTGAAGTCGTACCCTTTGGTTGAGTCGGACGAAGAGGTGACCACAGTGGGACCGCTCCATGTAGACCCATCTGGAGAAGTCTCGTAATCTATGTGAGTGCCGTCGCTGTAAAACGCCCACCATAACCCCTGAGAGTAAACGAGTTTGTTTTGGAAGCTGTACGCGGTTGCTACAGGCGAACCTGCGGTACTGGTCTGAACCGATCCGAAGGATGTCGAAGGCATTACCCCGCCGGGCGGATAAAACCTTGCTCTGCCCCAATTGAAGTAAATATCCACGGCGGAAGAACCTCCGATTGCTCCGAGATAGATGTTGGTAGCAGCACTTAATGGAATTGGATTGATTGAATAGGTGTTTGTATCACCACCATTGCTGTTATAGAGTTGGGGCGCGATATAGGAAGAAAAGGACGTTGAAGTCTTGCCGGTGTAATTCACACCTCCATAAGCCCAGGTTCCTACCGAAGCGCCGACTCCATTTTCTGGTTCAGTGACCGCCCCGGCGGATTCGTAAGCTTGGTAAAAATAATAATTATCAAAGCCCATACCGACACCAATTCCGTTTATACTGGAACTAGTCGCACTTGAGGCACTCATCAGTCCAGTTATTCCTGTTCCATCGCCCAGATCCCCGGCGAGCTGGAAACTTGCTTCCGTTACTACTGCGACATTGCTCAAAGCAGTATTGAATACAAATGCGGCGGTATGAGCACCGGCCGTTCCGGAAATCTGGATAGCGTTGATAGTTACTCCCCCGGGACCCGTGACACCCGTTACTTGCGCGACCGTTAGTCCCGTGTAAACTGAAAAGTCTCCCGTAGCTGTATTGCCGTTAAAGTAAGCTGCGAAGACGTTAGCTCCGTTGTCGTACTGCGCATAAGTCGTCGAAAGAGTTGGAGCTTCTCCCCAGTAATTTCCATCAAAGTTCGTCGTACTCGACTCAAAGACCATGTAGATTGTCAGAGCTCCATTCGCGCCGATAGCGGATGTCAGCTTGACCCATGCGGTAGCAGATGATGCACTAGCACAAGGGGTTGAGCTACACGATTCCAGCCAAGCATAGAGCTCTGTACCGCAACTGGAGGTGGTGCAGAAACGTATGTTTCCTAGGTTTGAAGCTTCATAGGATGAGTAGGATGATGGATTCCACGTGATCATCTGCTGGAAGGGATTTGGGGTCGCCGAGGACTGGCCGTTCGTTATTGTGACTGCGACGTAACCTGTGCTGAGGGTCACCGAAGTAGAAGTCGCAATTGTTGTAGGCGTCGGCTGTGAACCAAAAGTGAATCCCGTGACAGAAAGCGCTGTCTCTTGCCTCTGAAGAGCAGATTGATCATTCTGTAACAACTGCGCATTGTAACTATTGTAGTAGCCGAATAATGTGTAAATTGTGGTTAGTCCTGCGACGAGAATGAGGACGAAAATCAAGCTACCGATTACCGTGGACACGGATCTCCTTCGCCTTTCAAGGCGAAAATTCCTGCGGTGTTCCCCCCGATTGCGTGGATCAGGCTTTTGCATTAATTACCACCGTATTGCCGAGCTGTGTAGCAATTGTGAAGCTGTACGTGGTACCGACATCGGGAGTGAAAACAACAGTGATTATCGCAAACGCACCGGAGTTGATCTGCTTGGAAAGAGTAGAAGTTGTGACCAAACTGCTCGCGGTCACATTAGTGACGTATATCGCCGAGATTATTGAAGGGTTGATACCATCATTCCTTACATAGAGATTTACCCCTAGGTGCGTGCAAGAACATCCGGTTTCATTGAATGTGACTTGCTCCACGACCACTCTTTCCTCTAGAGCATTTTGTGAATTGCCGAATAGGTTCGATAGATTTGAACCCATTTCAGAAAAATTGTTTGTTGCAAAGGTGAAGATTATGGCAGAAAGTCCTACCACGACGACTATCATTAGGAGAGAAGCGATAATCTCACTAATTCCCTTTCGGTACCTCTTTCTCAGTCTCTTACCCATATTCGAGATCCCAAAGTAGCTAGCAAATCTCGAATGTCTACCAAGCAAAGTGCGAATCTCAAGAGATGAGAGCATTTCTCAAATATATAGCTGCCATCGATAATGCCGGAGACTAAACTTCCTTAGGTGAAAAGACAGAGATCCGGTCAGCCCCGCACTTTTTGCACTTCATGATGACCAGAACTCCGTTTCTTCCATTCTCCTCTGCTTTTTCAAGCTTCCAAGCGTGCGAAGCAAGAACAATTTCGTAATCAAGAAAATTTCCAATATTTTTCGGCTTGGCAAGCGAGCAAACATTAGTCGAGGTGATTTCCATATTCTCCCCAAACCGTTATCGGAAATCAATTAAAGGAAATGTATCTCCGCTCGATATTCCTAACCTAGATTAGGGCGCTCATCATTTTTCTCGATCGATCCCAGACTGCTAGCCCTAGAGCGCAGGGCTCTACGTTTCGGACTTGCTTTTTTCGTTTAGCCGAATGTGCCCGTTATGGTTCCTCCGAAGCTGATCGAAGGAGCCGGCCACTGGACATTATAGGTACCTTGCAGAGAAGATCCCTTTGGATCAGATGATGAAAATGTCCCCGTCGAGCTGTATCCAGTTTCGGTGCACGTCCCTGGCAAACCTGGAGGCGAGCAGTCAATCGTCCCATTAGTGGGAATTGTAGAGGTCCCGTGGAACTGCCCCTGCGAGTTCAGCGAGGAGGGTGTCATTCCAACCAAGAAGATCGTTCCAGAGTCCTGCGCGGTCCCGGCCACGTAATCTTCCTCGGTGTGAATAGTTTGGGTGAACCCACCCGAAACCCCGGTCGATCCAAGCGTACCCGTTAACATACCTGCAGTTTGAACATCCTGCCACGCTGTCCTCGCGTGGGAGTATGTTGCAACAACCAGCAGAGATCCGTCTGTTGATGAAATCATGATCGGCCCGCCGAAAGGATTCAAGGCAGCGTCTTCAATCACTAGAGACACTGGGTACTCTGGCGAAATGGTCGATCCGGTGCGAACTGTCAGATAACCACTCGCGACAAAGTACGCGGGAATTTCGCTCGTGTCGCCCGGTGCGCAAGTTCCGGTCACCGAGTACGATGGAAAGCAGACCGCAGGCATAGCGCCGTCTATGATCGTATGCACTCTTACGCTGATTTTACTACCGTCGGCGGTGGTTCCATGAAGGTGAAGCTTGAAAGTACCACTTGCAGACAGACCGTTCACATTTGCAGACATCGAATAGTTGACGGCCGTCCAAGTGGCGGTTGACAGAACCGGGGTTGCAGTATCGTAAGCCATTCCAAGGATACCTCCAGACATCGTCCACTCTTGCGGCCCTGCATTTGCAATAAAGCCGTTTTGAATACTGAGACTAACGGGTTGCTGCTTGCTGCTGGATGCAGCGAAGCTGTAAGAGCCGACATCCACGCTAATGGAGCTCGCAAAGAAAAGCAGCGCCAATACGGACAAAGTAGTGATCGCCATGTATCTCGGTCGCAAACGCTGATCCATAATCTTCCCCGACCCCGTGATACGAAATAACATACGGAAAAAGCTTACTTTAGGGAGTTTGCCGAATTCCATGTACAGATTACAAAAGATCGTGGAATGCGGTAAAGTGAAACTTCTGCATTCTAATATTGCGGAAACCTCAAAAAAGAGAGAAAGAGGGGGAGGGGCTGAGGCTTTTGAGCCGTGCCCTATGACGTTTTTTTGGCTACCTTGACCTTGTTACTGTTGCAGTGATCGTCCCGCTACACGTTACCGATGGAGCTGGCCAGTTAACGTTGTAGCTTCCGGTTATTGTCGTGCTCTGACCCATCATCGTGAAGGAGCCCGTAGAGGTGAGTCCAGTCTCAGTGCACGTTCCTTCGGGCAGGCCCGCGAGTGCGGAGCAGTCGTAACTTCCTGTTGTTGGAACTGTTGAGCTTCCCGAATAGAAGCCCTGAGCGTTAAGAGAACTTGGCGACATGCCTACTAAAGCGACTGTGCCAAATTCGTTCTCAGTTCCGCTGACAAAGTTCTCTACGGCGTTAGCTGTCTGGAAGAAGGATCCCGAAGCCGGATTTCCGTTATATGTGCCAGAGAGAGACCCTGTCAGCTGGACGTTGGACCAGATGGCCATGCCGTTCTGATACGAGGCTACGATGTTGACCGACCCGTCAGTAGAGGAGATTACTATTGGGCCTCCCCAAGGACTCATAATCGGTGCCTCAATGAGGAGTACGAGCTGGTTTGAGGTCGTTGTGGATCCAAGAGTCTCAGTGGTCGAGACTGCGGCCTCAAAGAAGCCGGGGATGGCGCTTGTGTCAGTCGATGGGCAGTTGCCGTTTGCATTGGGCGAGTCGTAGCCAGGGAAACAGATGGACGGAATCATGCCAACGACCGGGCCATTTGCGTTGAAAGTGACCGACTGTCCGTCAGCTGTCACTCCACTCAAAGAAAGCTGGACCCATCCACTTGAGGAAAGGCCGTTTACTGATGCCCTCATTGAGTACTCAAGATTGGCTCCAGGTGGAATCATTTCCTGACCCAACTGTGCGCCCATCAGACTTCCTCCGGAAACGGACCAGCTTTGATTGCCCGCGCTTAAGATCCATCCTTGAAGTCCTAGGGAAAGCTGCTGAGTTGAACTATACCCGGTTGGCTGTTGTAATGAATTGGCTGTGGTAGTTGCTGCATGTGTGACTAGCAAGCCGCTACTGGCTAGCAGTAGGGTAGCAAGTAATGTTATAGCTGTAGTCAGTGTTTTCATTCGGATATGTACCTACGATATCTAATGACAATAAGAAAACAAGTTATGGATTCTAGCCGATCTACAGAAAAACGGAGGCT
>JASHPQ010000296.1 GCA_030037995.1 Nitrososphaerales archaeon
TGAACACTCGCTCGCGAACAAATGTCTTGAACTTGATCGCGTTGAAGTATGCTAACCATCCTGTAGCACACGGCCCGATTGAAATATGGTCGTTCCATGTCCGATTGTTCTACTACTTGTAAATCGCAGATTGTCATATAACTTGACGGAGACTCTGAAAAAAGGCCCAAATTGCGGGACTCGTCGGCGACGTACCTTTAGGTAGTATGAATCTGGAAGTACTTTTTCTATTTAGAGCAATAAACGACATCAAGCAATAGCTAAGGAAAATTCAATGGATCCACCAAATTACCATTGCTCGCCCCCGCATGCGTTGCCTCCTAGGGGGCCCTAGACTAATTGCTAAAGCAACCATACCTTCTCGACTCTTCCTTTTTCCTGTTCCCCGTCATCGGCCTTGCTGATTTTCGATGAAATAGCCTGCCCCGCATTTCCGACATCACATCTTCGACAAAAGCTTGCTGATCCTGGTAGAGTTTAGAGCAAACGGTTTCACGCCGTTTCCGAGGAGAAGTATTGTTCCCGCGGCGCCTTTCCCGAGGGGATGATCTTATCTGCTTAAGCCTCGAAAGGGCTCGAAGGTGCAAGGGGAAGATCCGTTTCGATGACAGTAAATCGTTTCGCAGATTGCACTAACAAATTTTGAGAAAATAAGGATCCGAGTTTCAATGAAACAAAACACCGAATCAGCCAAGAGAGCTAATCGTCTTGTAAACGAAAAGAGCCCCTATCTTCTTCAGCATGCTTACAATCCCGTTGACTGGTACGCGTGGGGCGAAGAAGCTTTCAAAAAGGCAAAGACCGAAAACAAGCCGATTTTTCTCAGCATAGGATACTCATCTTGCCACTGGTGTCATGTTATGGCACACGAGTCCTTCGAAGATGAGGAAATCGCCGAGATTTTGAACCAGAATTTTGTCTCAATCAAGGTCGATCGAGAGGAGCGCCCTGACGTCGACGAGATCTACATGAAATCGGTGATAGCAATGACCGGTTCAGGTGGCTGGCCGCTTAACGCATTTCTGACTCCGGCCCTGGAACCGTTCTACGGCGGGACCTACTTCCCTCCCTCGCCTAGGTACGGCATGCCCAGTTTTGCGAATGTCATTAGAAGCATCTCGCAGTCATGGAAATCGGATAGGAAGAAGATCGTAGAGTCTGCCACGCAGATGAGGGATTCTTTGCGGGAGCTCTATGATTTCAAGAAAAGTTCCGATTCGAAGATCGACCGAACTCCCATAGAGGAGTGTTACGAAGCGCTGGCTGGATCTTTCGACGAAGCTTACGGCGGCTTCGGAAGCTCCCCAAAGTTTCCTACGCCATCCAACTTGTTCTTCCTGTTGCGCTATCACGACGGCAAAAAAGACTCGAGCCTTTCTCTCAACATGGTCAGGAAGACACTGGACTCCATGATGCGAGGAGGAATTTATGACCAGGTGGGCGGCGGCTTCCACAGATACTCCACAGATCGGTACTGGTTGGTTCCCCACTTCGAAAAAATGCTGTACGACAACGCGCTGTTGATAATGGCTTACTCTGAAGCCTACCTCGTTACAGGAAATGGGGAATACGCACGAGTGGTCAGAGAAACCACCGAGTGGGCTATCCGCGAAATGAGGATCGAATCGGGAGGGGGGTTTTACTCTGCTATTGATGCAGACAGTGCGGAGGGAGAAGGATCCTTCTATTCTTGGACTTTGAACGAGTTAACCAGTGCATTGAATTCCGAGGGATTTAGGACAGAGGACATCCAAGCAGTTGCGAAATTCTTTTCGGTAACTCGAGAGGGTAATTTCGAAGGCGGGCGAAATATACTTACCGCAAAGTCGCTCGATCAAATCGCTTCGGAATCAGGTCGAACTCCCGATCAGCTTGTGGACCTGATAAGCCGTGCAAAGGCAATCCTTTTGAGAAATCGCCAGAGCAGGCCAGCACCATCAATCGACGATAAAGTCCTCACCGGATGGAATGGATTGATGGTGTCGGCCCTCAGCAAGGCCTTCGAGGCCTTCGGGGACGAGCTTTATCTCTCGGCTGCGGAATCCTGCGCTAAATTCATACTCGAAAAACTTTCTCTGAACGATGACAATGGTACTCTGAAACTCTCGCGGAGCTTCAGACAAGGAGAATCTAGGGGCGAGGCGGTCTTGGAAGATTACGCCTTCTTTGCCAATGGTTTGATCGATCTTTACGAGGCTGGATTCAACTCATCGTACCTGGGCAGGGCGATTGACATTTCCAAGACAATGATTGCGAATTATAGTGATGAGAAGGACGGAGGCTTCTTCCAAACGATGGCGGGGGCTGCTCATCTGATAGTGCGGGTAAAGGATGCTTTCGACGGAGCGCTTCCCTCGGGTAACTCGATCGCGTCTCTAGTGTGCTTGCGCCTTGCGGAGATTACGGCGGACGAGGATTACAGAAAGAAAGCAACGGATACCCTAATGGCCTTCTGGGAGGCTGTGACGAGACAGCCTGCTTCTTTTACGGAGCTGATAGTAGCTCTCCAATTTCTGCTCGGCAGACCCAAGGAAATCGTTATTTCAGGCCAGAAAGGGGAGCCGGACACCAAGGCCTTGATCAAGGTGATCAGGAGCGTATTTCTACCAAACTCTGTGCTAATGTTTGCGGATGAAAAGATGGCAGTGGTATCCCCACTCATGCAGGATCGTTTGCCTCTTCCGGAAGCTCCTCCGAGGGTGTTCGTGTGTTCGAACTTCTCTTGCATGCTACCTTCGAAAACGGAGATAGAGCTTAGGCAAGCTCTAAGTGAATGACTTCATGTCGGTTAAATGTGGCTAAGTGC
>JASHPQ010000297.1 GCA_030037995.1 Nitrososphaerales archaeon
TTGAGAATCGTCTCTGGGGTTCTTATTGCAATCCAAGGATAATATGCAACGAACCGGATGTCCGAAGAGAAGACGATAAGCGTCAATTCAAAAGCTTTCGATAAACTCACTTGGGCGAAGAAAAAGAACGAAACTTATTCTGAGGTGATTATCCGTCTTGTCTCTTCGAAACTGGATGGACTCCAGCGGAGAGGGGAAATGGAAGTCGTAACTCAGGATAACAAACGACTCATTCTGAGTGTGGAGCAAAGTCTCTGCTTGGGAGCTGAAAGCTGCGTCGCTCTTGCTCCAGAGATATTTGCACTCGACTCATCACGGCTCAATAACTCGCCTCTTGGCATGAGAGAGGTGATGGATCGAGAGGTCCCCGGCGAAAAGATCCTTGCAGCCGCCCAAACGTGTCCCTACAAAGCTATCAGAATTAAAGATGCTGAATCCGGAGAAATGATTTTTCCCTAGTATTTCATCCTTCGATGCTCGGGTTTTCCTCACTAAGTAGAGATGTCCAGCCAAGACTCGAAGCCTGAAAGAATTCAATTCATCTTCCCGTTCTGAGTATCAGATTTGATGATCGCATCCCCCTTTTTATGCAACTGACAGAGATCATTTCCAGTAGATTGCGGATAGGAAATTGTGTCGATCTTGCGATTCTATAACTGGGTGTGGATGCGGCTGCATTAAACCCTTCAAACGGCTTCAGGCAGCAGCTAGGAAAACTCGAGCTGAGGAGGCAGTTGCTCCTTTTGCTTCGAAGTGTGATGAGTGTAATCACATGGTAACTTGGAAGATTAAATGAAACTAGTCACAGAAACTACTTTTTTATCCGAGGTAATTATAACCGGTTTTATTCCAATAGAATTTCTCAGCTAGTTTCAAATTTTTTGGGGTGGCGAGCGCAGTTCTTCCGATCTCTTTTCAGAGGGCCTGCGAAAGGATGAGGCACCTACGCTTTTCGATTTTAGGGTAAGGCGTATGTGCAGATTGGAGATTATATTTCACGACTCTAGAGCCGCATCACTTCAGGGCTCAATTCGAAGAACGGCCGGAGGATCGTCATCCCAAACAGAGAGACCGTCGCCATCCAGAGAAATGCGAAGATGCTTGAATGCTCTAATGAACTTCTCGTACTTCTTGCCTGAGTCGGTCAACACTACTTCGGCTATTGTCAGCAAGCCCATGTCTCTTAGAGCGTGCACATCTCTGTAACCAGTAGCTAAAGGGATTCCAGTTTCAGAACATATTTCTTCAACAGACTTGGCTTTCATGGCGGTGCTCGCCAGTATCTTTCTCTGCGAGGGATTTGAAATAGCTTTTGAAACTGCTTCTGCCACTTCTGGTTCGAGCTTCTTCATCATTTCCAGAGCCAGCATAGGTTCATCTGGTAAGTACTTATTGGTCACAATCCCGCACCCATTCGGGACTTACTGATCTATCTCGCAATAAAAAAGTCACGTTGAGGAAACAAATTCTACAAATCTGTTAGAGCATAAATACCCCGGTGCACTGGAAACAAGATCATGCTTCTAATTTCGTTATGTTTCGATAGCTATCTTATTAGATACTGATGATATTGTACTCTAAAATGTCAAATCCCTTGATACCCCAAGTCCGTGATTGCATGACTGCTCAAGTGACGACTCTTGATGTCTCAGACACCGTCTTTGATGCCGCGGAAGCCATAATTCACCATTCGGTTGGCTGCGTAGTCGTGATGCGAAACGACGACATTGCCGGGATTCTCACGAAGGGAGATGTTATCAAGAGTTCTCTTTTGTCGGATCAGGACCCGAAGAAAACAAAACTCTCGTCGGTAATGGTGACCCCCGTAATTTCGGTCAGTCCGGACAGCAGTCTGGAGGAGGCTGCAAAGATCATGTCTAACAGACACGTTTCAAAGCTCCCAGTAATCGATGACGAGTCGGGATTGCTTGTAGGAATCCTCACTTCAACGGACGTGATGCGTGTTGAGCCCAAATATGTCGAATACCTCACCGATCTGATAAAGTCAAAATCCACATCAGGACAAGACGATCGTGGGTAGGATTTGAGAAGACGCTAGATTTCTGCCTCGCTAAATGAATCACTGTACCAGAATCAATTCCGCTCCAAGGCAGCCGTCATACAGTGGGCGCCTCCGTAGCCACCAGTCAAATTTGTCATGACAATTCCTAGCGCGTCTATGTTGTGCTCGTAGATCTCTTTCTTGTGTGGGAAGAAACCTCCCGCATCCTTCAGGTCTTGGTAGTCCTTCCTGGCCTGCTCCAGAAGCTTTCCATATCTGTGTGGATCCTCTTTTGCCTTCGAGGTTAGGTTCTCAAGAACATTCTTTATCTCCCGGTCCACCTCGATGGCGAGAATCTGGCCGTCTTTGATGCAGAGAAAATTCGAGGCGTAACATAACTGCTCCAAAGTTGTCAAGTTCATAATTTCAAAACCCTTATTCTTGATATAGTCGTGCAGTGTAGTTTCTGGTTCAGATTTCATGTACGCATTCTCACCTTCACGTTGATAGACTTCGACCTTGGCTCGTTTGAGTAATAGCTCTGAGCCGACTGCGACTCCGCTGCTTGCTATGTTGAAATAAGTGTCCACATGCATATCGATCATCGGGTCGATCTCGTCGTCAGGAATCAGCGGATGACTAGGTTGATGGACCACAGCTACCTCGTCAAAATTCAAGCCGAATTCGAGCATCTGATTTGCGCCGTCGCGATTGGTCCTATCGCCGAGGCCGAGCAGAGCGAAATCCTTCAATGGAATGAAATCCCCGCCTTCAAATGTTCCAGGAGCTTCGGTTTCGTGTACTATTTTCTCTCCAAGCGTTTCCCAGATAAACCGGGTTAATGCCGGTTCACCCGCTCTTTGCGGTTTCGACATCCGTGATAGGTAGATTCCCTTGTCAGTTACTGCCTGCTGGTCTCTCATGAAGTAGAGGTTTGCAACCGGATCTTCTTCAGTTACGCCCAAATGAATCGCTCTTGCAGCTCTTCCTCCCTTTTCCAAGTCCAGTGTCGGATGAAGTAATAGTAGATTGAAAAAGTGACCAGAATCGTACAACTTCGATCCTTCCGAGACCTGCTTTTTGGCTTCAGCGACGACCTGTTCGTTACCGGTGAAATTCAGATCGTTCAGGCCGGCCGAGACAAGCTTCTTCCTGACTTCTGGCTTCCTGTCAGCCAGTTCAAGGAGTCTTTCCTTGATCCGAAATACATCGATTCCGAACTCGTGTTTGAGGGTGTATTCTAGCCTCTCGTGCTCCATCCTTGCAGCGTATCTATTGAACACTCTCTCGTAAAGGAAAGCTTCAGGTGCCAACAGGCCGAAGAACATTTCAATTCCCGGCCGGTGTATTGCCACGCGCCTGAGCCTGTCGAATTCGGCTCTAATTCTCGCTACCAATTTCTTTCACTTACCATTCTATTTTCTCAGGAAAAACTCCAGAACAGCTCCCGCGCCGTGAAGCTTATTCCCCGCCTGCTGCCAGACGATTGACTGCTTTCCCTCGATAACATCGTCTGTGATTTCCAGACCCCGGTGCGCTGGAAGACAGTGCATTACGACAGCGTCGGGCTTAGCCAGCTTCAAGAGCTGGGCGTTGACCTGGTATCCCGCGAATGCTTTCATCCGCTTTTCTCTCTCTGCTTCTTCTCCCATGCTTACCCAGACATCGGTATACAGGACGTCAGCGTCCGTAGCTGCCTCGCTAGTGCTATTTGTGACCACCAATGAGGAGCCAGTAACCTTGGCGTTCAACCGAGCTCTTTCTAGGATCTCGTCATTTGGTTCGAATCCTTTAGGGCAGGCCACCGATAGGTTCATTCCCATCATCGCGGCTCCTAGTAGCAGAGAATTGCAGACGTTGTCACCATCCCCGACGTATGCTATTTTCAGCCCTCTCAACTTGCCCTTGACTTCTTGAATCGTGAAAAAGTCCGACACGATCTGCGTCGGGTGTTCCAAATCGCTTAAGCCATTTATGACTGGGATCCCGGAATAGAGAGATAGCTGATAAATGGTGTCGTGCGCGAATACTCTCCCTACTATCCCGTCCATGTCGGAACCCAGTACTCGAGCAGTGTCCTTGATGGGCTCTCCCCTGCTCAGCTGAAGCTCTTGGGATGAAAAGTAAAGCGGGTCCCCGCCGAGCCGGAGGGTTGCAACCTCGAAAGCTGCGATAGTTCTAGTGGAGGGCTTTTCAAAGAGAAGACAGATGACATGGTCAGCGAGAGTTGCAATCTTCTCTCCGGAGTTAATGCTCGCCTTAAGGCTCTTGGTCCGCGATAGGATCGTATCCATTTCTAGGGCGGAGATGTCTGAAACTGATAGGAAAGATCGACTCATACAGCGAAGACCTTCAAGTTTGCCGGAACAAGATCCCTTCCGAACTTGATTTCTTTATTCATTTGCGCAACTCTTTTCAGAATCGATTCTACATGATACCACGAAGAGACGCCTAGGGAAAGAGTGCTTCTCATGATTCTGACTCAACTGCCTTCCTACGTTTTTAATTCGACTAGTTCAGCAGTGTTGGCCCAGAAGAACATTAACACCGAGAATATGGTTACTAGTGCTCTGTCGTACGGCACGGGTGTATATCCGAGCGGGCCGGATAGATAGGACACCGAAGTGATGAAGTCTCAATATCTCGAGCCTGATAATGCCGCCTGCTCCCAGCCCTACGAGCCTTAGACCTAGTTCCTTCTTGGATGCTGGTTTTTCTCCTGCTTTGTGACTGAGTCGACTGCATTACTCGCTCATCTATCTTTGAAAATCGTGCATTGATTATTTAATCCCCGAAGACGATCCTCCACATCGGAGAAGAGCGGTAGATTATCAGAAATGATAATCGGAAATTCCCTTTTATCTCCGGGAGACGGATATTTGTGTAGGCGCCATTTTTTTGGATAAGCTGCCGATGATATCGAATTGAGCGGAAATCAAGATCCGGAAATAGGTGTGCATGCGAGGGAAGAAGTCGGCAAATCATTATACCAACTGTATTCCGATGTATTGAAGAAGTCCGAAAAAGCCGCTCTGGAGCTTCCGATAGCTAAGAATTCAAGAAATGATTACAGCAGGGACAATCTCCTTTCCTATCTCGCTCTCAGGGAGAAAGACTTGTCCGGATTGCAGATCTCGCTCTCGAGCCTTGGATTGTCCTCGCTAGGGAGGCTTGAGGACGATGTACTCCTTAGCATAGAGCAAGTATTAGAGCATCTGGGTTATTCCCCAATGCAGACGACTCTGCAAAAGCCGTCATTCACTCTGGCGAATTCTATTCTTGAGGAAAGAAGCAAGCGCCTCTTGGGTCGGCCTCGCGAGGGCAGAAAGACGCGAATCATGGTAACGCTCGACTCCCCTTACATTTTCCAGCCCGAACTTTTGGAGCAGCTTCTGATTTCCGGGATGGATATCGCGAGGATAAATTGTGCTCACGATTCTGAAAGGGAATGGTTGATGCTGATCAACGCTATTCGTGCTGCCGAGGAGAGGTTGGATCAGCGAGGAAAAAAAGTCGGAAGGACGTGCAGGATATTGATGGATCTCGCTGGTCCTAAAATCCGAACTGGCTCACTGGCACTGGAAGCGCGGCCACTGAAATTGTCGGTCCCAAAGGACTTTGCCGGAAAAACAGTGAGGATGCTCGAAGGCCTGCTGGACTGCGAAGCCTCCATAACGGAGGCCTTAAGTCTGACAGGGATGATGCCCGGTTTTACCGTTTCTCTCAAGGACAAACCTAGTCTCTCGAATCTGACAGTGGGAGAAAGGCTGCGGTTCGAAGACGCAAGGGGTAGGCCGCGAATATTCGTGATTCTTCAGAAACTTACTCAATCGAAGGTGAGAATCGGTCTTGCTAGAACAGCTTACTTGAATGAAGGGATCGAATTGCAATCAGAAAGCGGGGGCAAGTTCGTGATAGGGGAGATCAAGCCCCAGCCTGTCGACCTGAGCGTCAAGTTGGGCG
Organism: Nitrososphaerales archaeon; assembly: GCA_030037995.1. GTDB lineage: Archaea > Thermoproteota > Nitrososphaeria > Nitrososphaerales > CADDZS01 > DATLTL01. The sequence goes on from JASHPQ010000297.1 coordinate 5,966, forward strand.
ATAAGATTAGGCTCTATCGAGATCCCTCAAGGCTTGGAACTCCCGCCATTGGGGATCAACCGGCCGGAATCAGCTGTTCTCTCCCAGAGGCACTCACTTTTGTGAAAACTGGAGAGCGCGTCTATATTGACGACGGCAAGATCGGCGGAATTGTCCGCGATGTAAATGACGAGTTCTTGGAGCTGGAAATACTTTCACCTTCAGAAGGCTCGATTTCAATAAAGTCAGAAAAGGGCTTGAATTTTCCAGACTCGGCGATTAATTTGCCCGCCCTGACAGGAGAAGATGAGAAAAATCTCGATTTCGTGACCACCCATGCAACAGCCGTCGGACTCTCTTTCGTGCATCGACTGTCAGACCTCGAATCGCTCCACAATGTTCTGGTAAGACTGGGTCACGACGATTTCGGAATCATCGCAAAAATCGAGACTAGGGAATCAGTTCATAGACTAGGAGAGATTCTCCTTGGGGGACTCAACTTGCCAAACTTCGGAGTTTTAATCGCGAGGGGAGATCTTGCAGTCGAGGTAGGCTTCGAGAATCTCGCGTTCGTCCAGGAAGATATCCTCTGTATGTGCGAAGCTGCCCACGTCCCCGTCGTCATCGCAACTCAGGTTCTGGAAACGCTGGCCAAGAGTGGGCTGCCCACGCGTGCCGAGATCACGGATGCGGCGATGGGAATACGAGCGGAGTGCGTCATGCTTAACAAAGGACCGCATATTCTGGATGCTCTTCGAACTCTCGCGAATCTTCTCTCGATTGAGGAAAAGCATCAGCTGAAGAAAAGACAGATTTTCAAAGAGTTCACAGAACAATTTGGGATCTTTGATAGATCGCAGTCGGCAGCCAATACTCAGTTAGCTCAACGTAAGATAAGCCCGGAAACAATGGGCCCGGGCTCCGCCCCCTTGGCTGCCTAATCTTCTGACTGGCCTTCAAAAAGGTCGAATCGCGCGCTAACAGGGCTCTAACGGAAAACGCCGGTACGACGATCTCTTGATTTTCTAATTACTTACATCGCATTTCTTTCCAGAGCCTCAAGTCCTCTTTTGGTAATCGCGGACACTATCTCCTCGTCTATCCCCAAATATTGAGCTATAAAATACACCAATCCTTCATAATGCAGAATATGCAAACAATCCAGTACTTTGCGTCGATCAAAAGAAAGTACAGTCTGAATTTCAGTAGAAGACAGAGATACTTTTCCCCTGTGGAATTCTAGTATTTGCCATTCGTCCGCAGAGAGATCCGGCGTTTGCGAGGTCGCTAACATGGAATGTTCCTAATAAAAAGTAGTCTTCCGTCCCCATTATAATTTATCCCGTATATGTTCGGGTAAAGGAGAATCGGTGCAATAAACAAATCGCACATTCAACAATACTCAAAAAAGCCAGCCAAACCTCTGTCATATTAGAACTCGAGAGACCTTCCCATACGCAACTACTTTGGTTACTCGATCGGGAGTAGGTTTCATAGCAATCTTATTCAGCTCACGACAGATGTTCTAATCTTTCGTTTTGCGCACGAGCCGATTTCCATCCTTTGTTCCATCGAGTCTCAATTCTAGATTCAGATTTTAGAGCAACCCTCTGTTTCTCGAGAGGATCCGGGTCGATTAGAGTAGTGGTTCAAATTCACTCTCGACAAGCGATATTATACAACCTGAGATATTCGATTCACGAAACATATGTCTAATCAACGACTCAAACAAAAGTTGATGCATCCACAAAGACGGAGTCGGTCAGCGCTTGCAGGTCTCGATACCGCAATCATCTTGATTGCATTCGTTATTACTGCATCGGTGCTGGCTTACGTCGCCGTCAACATGGGACTTTTCGTCACACAGAAGGCAAAAGCAGTCATAAACAACGGTGAACAGCAGGCATCCACGGCTTTGGAAGTCGGCGGTTCGGTGTTGTACTCGACAAACTACCCAACGAACACCAAGAGCTACTGGATATACTTCACAGTCACCCCGAGCGCGGGGATCTCCTCAGTGCAGCTGGCTCCGGCAACTACCTCGATTTCGTTCACAGCTCCGGCAGAGAACATCACTCTGTCCAACATGTACAACTACACGCTTCTGACTTCGACAACGGGATCCAATCTGATCAAGCAGGTTAGCGGCGGTGAAAACTACTACTACTACTCCAGTCCTTACGCAGCTCTTATCGATCTGAGTTCGGCGGTAAATGATGTCGGCGTCTTCTCTGTCGTATCTCAAGGAACTGCCTGCACCGGTACTGTAAACAGCTTCAACTTCACCTATAACGCAGATAATGAGACAGCTTGTGTCGCCAAGGACGTCGCATTCACCTTCCCGGTCTCGGGAGACCCACTCGTCGGTAGTTCAACTGCACCCGCAGGAAGCACGATCGGAGTAATGCTCCTCTTTGGTCCAAACACCGGAGACAATGTCTTCCAGTACCAGCAAATTCAGACCGAAATTACTCCAAACATCGGTTCATCGCTCACACTAACCGAGTACGTATACCAACCAGACGGAACAGTCACGACAATAGGGTAAGCGCGCATCACTTTACCCACCCCCCTTCTCTTTTTTGTCAATGAAGGTACGAATTTTTGATCTCTAAAGCAAGTGAATCCAAAGTTGAGTTTGAAGGAAAAACTTGGCTCTGTCTTGAAACGGAAGAAATCATTTGACGATTCTGACAGTGATCCAGGGATGGCGGAGAAAAATGAGAAAAAGGGTACCGATGGTGCTCCCGGGGTACCACCGCAGCCCAAGCCTGCTTCGATCCCGGCAAAACCACCAATTTCCGATTCGGCTAAAATAGAGACCCAGATAGCCACCCTCCAGGAAGGCCTGGGTAAGATTGAATCCAGTATAACCAAGGCCGTGACAGCGAGCTCTACTGGGTTCGAAGAGAACCTCAAGGGGCTCATGCAGAAGCTCGATGATGTAGTGATCGCGATGCAATCATCGCAGTCTGACAAGAACTCCCCTTTTAATTCGTCTTCCTTCGTTCAGGAACTTCCGGAATCGGTGGGGCTATCTGCAGACAACCAAAAACAGCAACAGCAGCAATCGGAAAAATCGAGTACTGATAGGAATGCAAAATCTGCCGACCACGATGAAGAGTCGAGATCGCATGAATATTCCAACAGTGCGAGAGATTCGACTATGGACACCTTGCAGCGGCAACAAAAGGGGGATGGCAGACCTTACCGGGAAGAAGAAGAACAGATCAGAGAAATGTTGCGTTCGAACACCACGATGAGACTGCCACTGGTAAGCACCCGTCTACAGGAGTTCGTAAAGTCTTGCGCCCTGCTGGAAATAGTCGAGGGCGACCAAAAAAGGCTGAATTATCTCTATGACATCGGAGTCCTCCGAACAGAGGACTTGGAAATCGCATCCCGGGTTGTCGATCTTTTGGGCCGATTTTCCCCAAACCTAAAACCGGTTGATCTCGCGGTGATCGCCTGCAGCATCGAACAAACCGCGGCCTCCGATCGCGAGACGCGAAAGCTGCTCGCCATTGCAACTGCGCTGAACAAAGCGAGGTGAAAAGACCAGATGCCTGGCGAAGTGATCAACGAGGCGATCCTGATCATTGCGAGTGTAATTCTCATAGGGGCGCTTGTAGGATCGGTGTACGTCAGCATCACGTACATCGGTGGGGCTATGACGGAATCGTCCCTGCACGGATCTCAAAAACTACTCACGAATATTCAGATCGACTACGCGACGAACATCACCTCGACGACGATCGCGGTCTACATCCAGAACACGGGGAGCGTCCCAGTACAGAGTGTTCCCTTATCCACAGTTTACTTCGGACAGGAAAACGATGAGCTTCCAATAGGGTTTGGCAGCCCCGCTCCCAGCTGGAATACGACCGCGACCATACTAAACCCGGGACAGACGATTAGCATCAACATAACGTCGTCAACACCCTTGTCGCAAAACCAGTATTACAGTCTGATGTACGTCACACCTAATGGAATCTCTGCGTCTTATACTCTCCAGGTGGCGTGATGGTTGGGTGTATCCCAGGCAGTTGCTTTCGGCCTCATAGCGATGGTCGCACTGTCAACCATTGCGTCAATGGCTCTGATTTACCAAAAAAGCGAGGATGTCTACGATGCTGCACTCGAGTCGTTTCAATCCACCCAGATCCTGACGGACGAAACTCTCGTAAAGGTCCTAAACGTCTCCGTCTCCGGGGAGGACCTCTTTGTCGGCATCACAAACAACGGATCGACGAATCTCTACGATTACAGACATTTTTCCGTTATTGTCGACTACACGGAGGATGTTAATGGGCTAGGAGTCCGCTCGGTGCAAGAGTACAATTATTCAACCACCTCTCCCTCCGCGTTGGAATGGACGAGCTTGGGTGGCATCCTGCTCCCGTCAGGGGTGGGACGTTTTGAGATCCTGCTCCCGGCTCCGGCTTTTCCCGGAACGACTCTGCTCTTCGTTATTACGACCAACTATGGGCCTGGGGCGGAATGGAGTGGAGTTCCGTAGAATATGATACTTGTCAGAACCGGAAACGATGAAATGGACAGGAGAATAAATGGAATCCCCCATCCCTCCATAATCATGATGGAAGGCGATCACGGGACCGGCAAGACGATTGTTGCAGGGCAGCTGGCCTACGGCTTTCTCAGCGAGGACATGAGGGGGGTCTTCGTTACAACGGAGGGCCTCACTCTGGACTTTGTTACGAAAATGCGAAGCGTAAAGATCGATCTATACAAGTTTTTGAACAACGGCCTGACGGTCGCTCCCGTAAACGTCAGGGGGTTCATGTGGAACTCTGTTCTGGCTTGGCGACTGCTCTCAAGGTTCTCGCAATACATCTCGACCCAGAAGAGGTGCGATTTTGCCGTAATCGATAGTCTGACGGTGATGGCAAGTTTTCCAAATCAAATGCAGGTGCTGGATTTCATCCGAATCTGCCGGCTCCTGACACAGAGAGGCACCACTACCATCTTGACTGTCCACCCGGGAACCCTGCCTGAAATTCTTCTGACGGAGATGAAAAGCATGGTAGATGTTTACTTTCGCCTTAGCGCCGTCTCCATTGGCGGGCGACGCCTAAAATCGCTGGAGAGGATCAAGAGCACTGGGGGATTTGGAGGATCCGACATCGTCTCATTCGATATCGACCCTGCAATTGGATTGAAAGTCGTTCCACTTTCAGTATCAAAGAGCTAGTCGGAGAGTGAGTTCGATTTTTGTCCGAGGCGGCTGACCTAATTTCCGACATGGACAGCGTGGTATTCCTCAGAGATTACCTCGCCTCGCTCGAAGAAAAACCGACGCCTGTGGACGGCCCTAACAAATACAAGGGGAAGAAAGATTACAACATCCTGTACAAGGTCTGGGACAACGTGTACGTGCACGCATTTAGTGCACGTTCGGCGGATGGATACACCCAGTATAAAGTCATTGAGCCGCAAAGGCCGTCCATCGAGTCGCTGGACAAGACGGAGGAAATGTTCGCGAAATTAATCGGACTGAAAGATCCCCCCAAGGACGTCGAAGGGAAGGAAAAATTCATCCGCCAACAACTCGCCCTGATTCTGGGGCAGTTCAGGAGCTCAGATAGATTTCTAATCACATATCATTTCATTCGGGACAAGCTGTTTTCTGGACCGTTAGAACCGCTGATTCGGGATAACAACATCGAAGATATCTCGATCGCCGGAAAGGGAAGCGTTTTCATCGTGCACAAGGTCTTCGGGACCATGCAGACTTCTATCTCGATCAATGACTCTTACGAGCTGAACGAGCTTATCATCATGCTGAGCGAGAAGGCGTTACGCCCGGTCTCGCACAATCGGCCGATCATTGATGCGTCACTTCCCGATGGATCAAGGGTGAACTTTGTTTTTGGGGAAGACGTCAGCCGGCGAGGTTCAAACATGACAATTAGAAAGTTTTCCAAGGTCCCCGTCAGCATCACCCAGCTAATTACTAGCGGCAGCTATACGCCAATGCTAGGCGCTTACATGTGGACAATGATGGAAGAAGGCATGAACGTTTTTGTCTGCGGAGAGACGGCCTCCGGCAAGACTACCACCCTGAACGCAATTACGACGTTCATCCCACCTAGCCACAAGATAGTCAGCATCGAGGACACCCCCGAACTCACCGTACCGCACGCCAACTGGATTTCCGAGGTGACGAGAGACGTCGGCACGGGAGGGGAGGGCGCGATCAAGCTGTTTGACCTGCTGAAGGCGGCGCTCCGGCAGAGACCCAACTACATCCTGGTCGGAGAAATCAGGGACAAGGAAGGGAACGTCGCCTTCCAGGCAATGCAGACAGGTCACTCCGTCATGGCCACGTTCCACGCCGCCCAGCTCAACTCGCTCGTGCAGAGGTTGACCTCTTACCCCATAGAGGTTCCGCGGACGCACGTGAGTAATCTGAACATTGCCATGTTTCAAACGGCGCTGTACGACAAGAAGGGATTCCTCATCAGGAGAATCCTCGAGCTGGACGAGATTATCGACGTGGATCCTACTTCTAACGAGACAATTTTCGTTCCGCCCTTCCAGTACGATCCAATCGCCGACAAGCTCGTCTTCGGTGGCAAGGGCGCTTCCTATCTCCTGGAAAATAGAATAGCAACGAAGAGGGGGATCGAGAGAAGAAACATCGGAATACTCTATGACGAGTTAGAGCAGAAAGCCACTTTTCTCTCCTATCTGGTCGAGAAGAAGGTCTTCAACTACTTCGAAGTGTGGAACTGGATTCTCAAGACAAAGACGGTGGGCTTGGAGGCCGCGATGAAAGTTGTTCAAGGGTCTTAGCGAGAAACGAAGCGAAATCGATCCTTACTACCTGTTCGTCCTGGGATTTTCACTGGCGCTGTTTTCGTCGGGGTACCCCATTGAGGACATAATCGAGAGGCTCGGCGACTACGACAACTTTCCGCCGTACAACAAATATTTCAAAAGGATCTCGCGACTCGTCACGGGTTACGGATTCAAAATTTCCTCCGCCATATCCAACTCGCTCAAGGAAGTCCAGGTCGCGCCCTTCAAGGAATTCCTGATCAGATTCTCGCAGTCGATTTCGTACGGTGACAGCATCGTGGAGTTTCTAGAGCGCGAGCTGAGGACTGCTTCCGCCATCTTTCAGTCGACAAATGAAAGAAAGCAGGAATCGATGAACACATTTCTTTCGCTCTACGGCACGCTGAACAGTGCCCTCGTATTCCTGATGGTCGATGTCACGATCATGAGCGTACTTTACTCAATCGGCTCGAACCTGATCGTCCTCCTTACAGTTACCCTAGGTGTAGTCTCCGGAATGATGACGATGGTAATTTATTTCGTTTACAAACCGTTTTCTAAGATGATCTTCCCTAGCAAAGCTTACGCCATGGCAATCTGCGCGCTTGGGGCAACGTTTGTCCCCATCCTGATCTTCAGGACTCCCGTGGTCATCTTCGGGGCTTCTGTTGCCCTGATCTGTCTTGGCATCTACTTCAAAATAATGGAGCGTTCCGAAGAACAAATCGAGCGTGACTATCTTGTATTCGTAAGATACTTTTCCAGAACATACGTGGCGGTAGGAACCCTCCCTCACGCGCTACTGGGAGTACTGCGCGGGGAGCTCGGCTCCATGAAGCCGCTGGTCAAGAGGATGCACAACCGGTCACAACTTGGAATCGACAAGCGAAAACTGTTCAACATCATGAGCCAGGAGAGCCGAAGCCAGATGGTCATGATGGGGAACGCGGTGATGGGTACGACATTGGAGGCCGGGGGCGACGTTGGGTTCATCGGCAACACCCTGTCAATACTGATGGAAATGATCCTGAATATACGAATAAGACGGGAGCAGAATGCAAAAGCGTTTGAAACCACTGTATACACGATGCAGATGACGAGCGCCGCGGTAGGCGGAGCTCTAATCGCCGTCGTAGGAGTGTTCGCACAACTCTTTTCGCAAAACTCCACGTTTTCGGTATTCGACATTGGACAGGCAAACATCCCCGCTCTCACGTTCGACGTGCTGGTCCTCCTGATCCTTTTGTGTTATACCAGTGGCTTTGCGATCTGCGTCGCGTACGGAAAGCCGCTCGCGATGTCAATCTTTCACATCGGGATCTTGCTCGTGGTTACAATCGTCAGCTTCGAGCTTGCCCACCAACTCGCCGAGGGAATCTTCTCCGGGCTGTTCGCGCCGGGGGGAGTTGGAACACCCACGCCCTCGTCCTAGATCGGGTGTAGGAATATTGTGGAAACTCCCGAAGAGAAGCGAGGTTCCGTCAATAATAGAGGAAGAAGCTGCTCTAAATCTCGGCGCAAGTAGAAACCCTTTCCTATCATTGGCGTCCTCATTTACCTGATGCTGAGGTACGAGAAGAAGCCGCCAGTAAAGACCTTCGGCGATCTCGCCGGTCTCTTTTTCGGGTCGTTTTTCTTCAGTCTGGCCGCAAACTCGCTGACGACGATTCTTACTTTTGCGTACGTCATCTTTGGATGGGGGCTAGAGTTGAATCCGCTAATGAAGCTGGAGCTAAAAGCTCTGGGAGTGTGGGTATTACCTTTCCACGTCGTTTCAATTCTCGCGTACTATGCACTGTTTTACTTCACGATGAAGCATACTGCCATGACCAGTAGCAGGTTTAACTTGTGGTGCGCCGTGCTCGTGTTGATCCCGATCCTTTCCTCGTTCGATCTGGTCTTTGACCTAAAAAGTGCCTTCTAGAGCGAAAGGTCAGTAGATTAAAAGAGGATTTCTCTTCTCCACTACGCTGGACTAATGGATATCACTAAGACGACATTCTACATCTTCGCCTGCTGCCTGACCTTTCCCAGACCAGCGGGAGCCAGATTGAACTGGATAGTCTTCAGGCGGGTCATCTCGTCGATGCTGTGTCCCACACCCTCCCTGCCAAGACCAGAGTCTTTGTTCCCTCCGAACGGGAAGTATCCGACGCCGTGAGCCGGTGCATCATTGATCGCGACCGACCCTTCTTCAAAGCTCTTCGCGGCCTTCCACGCCGTGTAGAAACTCTCAGTAAAAATGCAAGAGTCCAGGCCGTAGCGCGACTCATTCACTATTTTGATCGCGGCGTCGAGATCTTTTACTGGAATGACCACGACGACGGGGCCGAAGGTTTCTTCCCAAGCGATCTTCGCATCTAGCGGTACGTTATCCAGTACAGTCGGCTCGAAGTAGGCACCGTGATGCGTTCCTCCCTGCAAGCGCAAGGCACCCTTTGACACTGCATCGTCGACCAAGAGCTGCACCCTGTCCGCCGCGCCCTCATTTATGAGCGGCCCCATGGTGACTCCTTTCTCACGCGGGTCTCCGAGCTTCCAGTGTACGACGTCCTTCATGAGCTGCGCCATTAGCTCATCGTGGATTTTCTCAAATGCAAGTACCCTGCTTATCGCGTCGCATCTCTGACCAGAGAACTTTAGGGCACCCTCGAGGATTTTCTTTGAAGCAAGCGAGATATCTGCGTCGTCTGCAACCACGGCAGATCCCTTCCCCCCGAGCTCGAGGTGGAGTTTCTTCATCTCGGACATCCTCGCCACATGCTTTCCGGTTTCGGTGCTTCCCGTCAGGGTGATCATGCTAACCAGCCTGTGCCCCACGAGAGTGTCGCCCACCTCCCTCCCGCGACCCGTCACTAGGTTCACTACCCCTTCAGGGATGCCGGATTCTTGGAGTACCCGGCTGAGGAGTATTGATGACAGCGGGTCGTCAGTCGCAGGCTTGATCACGATCGAATTTCCCGACACCAGCGCCGGGGTGACCTTCGCCACGAGCGAGAAAAGCGGATAGTTGAAGGGCGTGATGCAGGTTATTACGCCCAGGGGTTCGTGGATTACCAGCGCGAACTTTGCGACAGTGTCCTCCGACCAGTCACCGGGGATGTACTCTCCGAAGATACTCCTCGCCTCCTCCATCGTCATCTTTATCCTGTTGAGCGAAGCCCTAACCTCCCCCAGAGCAGATTCGTGCGTCTTACCGGCCTCCACGACCAGAGTTTTCACGAAATAGTCGCGATTGACCTCGATAATGTGGCGCGCCCGGTTGAGTATGTTGATCCGATCTATTGCAGGAATGTCCCTGATTTTCTTGCGTGAAGCGTAGGCAGAATTCACTGCGGCATCAGCGTCGCCGGCCGTACCGCTCTGGACGCGAGCGATCAAAGCTTCGTCAATTGGAGATTTTACATCGATCGTAGCTCCGCCCGAACTCTGGCGCCACTTTCCGTCGACCAGTATCTTGAATTCCGGGACGCCGTCTCGTGAAGTGTAACAGCCCTCAAAAAGTGAAGGCAGTTTCATAACCTTTTCAAGGTTGGTCACCGACATTTCTATTCAAGGCCAGCTTGCTATTTCATATGATATAAATCTGGTCGTCGGAACCCTTGAGACCCTTTGAGAGAGTTGGAATCAGGGGCTCGCCCTAAAAAAGCTAAAGCGAGTTTACCGGCACCAAGAAGGATTCTCAATCCGGTTCTGGCGTAAAGTACAATTCACATCCCTCTCGAATGTAAATCTATATAGAATGATCTTATCTGAGAGGGGATATATTCTAAGGAGTTACGCTTGCGTTTCTTCTTTATTTCTTCTTTCTTTTCTTAACAACTGTTGGGACGTTGACTTGATCTAGGAACTTTGCGATCGCCTGCACGTACTTGTCGCGTTCTTCCCAGAATGGCATGTGAGAGCTATTCTCGAATGTGAGTCTCTTTGAACCTTTAATCCCTTTGTGGATGCTTTCCGCAACCTTCGGCGAGACTTCGTCGTACCTGCCGCCCGTCACCAGGGTCGGCACCTTGATCTTCTGGAGCTCGTCCGTCACATCCCAGTATTTCATATTCCCGACTATCGTGTACTCATTCGGTCCGTTCATCAACGAATAAACCGGCTTGCTGATATTCTCCATGGTGTACTGAACTTCGGCCGGCCACTGGGGTAGCCTGCACAGGTGCCTGCGGTAAAATTCCATCATGGAGGTGACATACTCAGGATTCTCGAAATCTCCCACACTTTCGTATTTTTCGATAATGGAAATGGTATCCGGCGGGAGCTCTGACTTCATCCGCTGCATTTCCGCCACGGTGAGCGGCACGCTCGCAAGGCCGCCGGCAGTTATCAAGCTCTTCAGGTTCCTCTGGTACTTCAGAGCATATGCGATCGCAAGCAATCCGCCATAGCTCGATCCAAAAAGATTCACCTTTCCGAGATCCATCGTGTTGCGGAAAGCCTCTACCTCCTCTACACCGTACTCGATCGAAAAGATGTACTTGTTTTTGGGCATCTCCGACTTGCCGACACCGAGCTGATCGTAGAAAATAACACGGTACCCGAACTTTACCAAGTCTGCCAGCGAAAGGAGGTAGTTGTGCGGGACGCCAGGGCCTCCATGGAGGCAGAGCAAGATTCCTTTCATTTTGTCTCCAGCCGCAGGTTCAAACGACCGATAGTACAAGTTGTAACCTAGGACATTGATCATTCCCTCGTGAGTTTGGTTCATCACATGCAACGGGAAGACCGGCGGATGGTAAAAATGTTCTCCCTCGATCCATTTTTGCTATATTATTGCCAAAAGAAAAAACTCAAGGAGATACGCTTAACTTCTCTTTGAAAACTCGGCGCTTTCGAGTTTTTGTGAAGATCTCCATTGCTACTATCTTGTGGGGCAAGATTTCCGACTCTGACGGCCTGGACGATCTTTTGTCGGACATCAAGGGGATGCATTTTGATGGCGTAGGCTTTGAAACGAGATTTTTGCCGTCTGAGCTCCGCCGAAACCCCGCCAAGTTACCGGAGCTCGTAGACAGCGCCGAGCTTGAAAATGCCGGTTCTTATTCTTCGATGAAACCGTCCGATGTAGAATGGGCGGCAAAATCGGAGACACCGCTACTCTGGATCGTGGGTCGAAGAGAAAAGAAAATTGAAGAAGCGATAAGGACGCTGTCCAAATTTGCCAGACTTGCCCGAGACGCGTCAGTAGTTCCAGCACTGCACAACCATCTTGGTACGTGCTTTGAGACAATGCAGGAAATCGATCAGGCTCTCGAAGAAGTCGACGGTTTGAAACTTTGCTTCGATACGGCGCACGCGGAAGCAGTTGGAATTGACCAGAGTGAGTTCATTAGGAAATATCACGAAAAAATAGCCCTAGTGCATCTCAAAGACCTCCGGAAAAAAGTGCCGAGGAGCAGAGTGTCGTTTACGAAGGATTTTGTCAACGTGGGAAGCGGCATAGTCAACTTTCGCAAGGTGATGTCGAGTCTTATTGAGTACAAATATCGAGGCTACTTGATGCTCGAACTGGACGCGGCGCAGGGGAGAAGACCCAACGAGCTGGCAAGGGAGGGGTACTCACGTGTTTCGCGACTCTTATCTGGGATCGAATTATAACACGGAGGCTGTTCTGGGAGATATCATTATCCCCAAAAACACAAGTTGCTGTCGAGCGTGTGCTTGTGGAACTTTTTCTTCAGCTTCTCATGATCGAGCTCACATGGTGAAAGGTGCTGCGGACAGATGGCCCTGCAGTCCGGTTTGCGCATCCGTTCAAGCTTCCGTCTTGCTTCCCCGGCCAATTGATCTATTCAACCCCTTTACTGCCAGAGAAAAGCGAATTGATAGACTTTTTGCCATTCACCTAATTTGTTTCTGTAGTATTGCAGTAAATATGTTGCACTTCGCAAAGAGTGGGTATTCAGGTACATCCATCCATCGGAGGACCTCAAAAGGAAAAACCTGAGGAATCGTTTTTTCCCGTAAGAGAGGCCGCACGCTAATAGGAAACCATCTTCATAGTGCTGAGGGTATCCGAATCCAGCAGCCTCTGTTTTGACACGGATTCTTCAAGGCTCACGGCGATAATTTTTGTACCCCTGAGTGACGTCATCATCCCAAATTTGCCTTCCCTGATAAGATCCACGGCTGCAAATCCAAATCGAGTGGACAGTATCCTGTCAAAAGCAGTTGGGGGGCCGCCCCTGATTACGTGCCCCAAAACTACGACTCGCGTATCATATTTTGTAACCCTTTCTATCTCCTCCCCGACAAACTGGCCGATGCCTCCCAGCCGGGCGTGGCCGAATTCGTCGACCGGTGATTCGCCGGTGACCTTTTCCGACTGTTTTTTGAGACTTGCCCCCTCCGAGATGACGATCACCGTTGCTCTTTCGCCTCTTTCATGGCGATTTCTTACGAATGACACCACCTCTTCAATATCGAAGGGTTCCTCCGGAACAATTATGAGGTTCGCGCCGGAAGCGATCCCGGCGTAGGCTGCGACCCATCCGGCTTCTCTGCCCATGACCTCCACTACGAAAATGCGATCGTGGGACTCTGCCGTCGTCCACAAATTGTCAATCGCGCGCATCGCTTCATTGACCGCCGAATCGAACCCGAAGGTATAATCGGTACTGAGCAGATCGTTGTCCATGGTCTTGGGAACCCCTACGACCTTCAAGCCTTTTTTGAACAATTGCGCAGCAACTCCAAGAGTATCGTCTCCCCCTACGCAGATCACGGCGTCCAGGCCGAGCTTGGTGGAATTTTCCAATATGATCTGAAACCCGTTGGGATGCTTGGCCGGGTTTGTCCTCGAAGACTTTAGGATCGTTCCCCCGACCCCTATGAGCGATTTGACTTCGTCATAGGTTAATCTCGCATAATCACCCCTGAGGAAACCATCCCAGCCGTATCTCACTCCGATAACCTCCCAGCCATATCCTTCAGCGTGCTTGACAACCGCCCTAGTCACAGCGTTTAAACCGGCGCAATCGCCTCCCCCATTTAGTATTCCAATTCTCAAGTAGGAAGATCCTCTTTCTGCGGCAATGAAGCGAACCTCAGAGGCTATGAACCAATCCATCCTCTTTCGGTCTTGGATGATTCCTCGGTGAGTTCATCTGAATCCGCTAGAAACAAACTCTTTCAGTTTTTGAGAGACGTTCTCGGTAATGGGCTTTCCGTGCCCCGGCAGTAATACGGAAAACTCGAATTTAGATATCCTCTCTACGGCTTTCTTGAGCTGGTTCGAATCCCTGCTCATGAAATTTCCGGGAAAGCTAAGAGCACCAGACCCGCTAGTTCGCAGAGTATAACCGATGAAAAGAGTGAGCCCCGGCTTGTAGTGGCAAATGCGCGCTATGCCGCCAGTTTTGTCCACGACGCTCCCTTTAGGCTCGCCGCACTGCCTGAGTGATCTGCTTCAGCATACGTAAGGACTATCTCGCTGATCATCCCCGGATTTTTTCCAGTCTTCTCCAGGCAAGCGAGTATCTTTGAGGCACCTGAAGAAGTACCCGTGTCTATCAAACCCAAGAGACTTTGGATCGCCAAGCTCTACGAGGTACGCGTTGGAGAGACCCTTCGTGGGGAACTGGTGGATTCTTTCTCTGATTGAATCGTTCTCCGTGGGACTAATCGGGACGATTGGACTAAAAAAATAGTTTTGCGCGAATAGGGGCTACCCGATGGAAAATTTCGACACCATACACACAAGCTTCTCCCAAATTGATGCAAAGTACCTAATAGTAGATTTGGCTTCCCCATTCTAGCTCCGGTTTCAAAAAAGCATATGTTCAAATTCGAGGAGCGAGACAATTAGAACAAATTCATTGACATCAGCTCTGAAATATCGCGTCATGCTCTTCTCGTCGATCTGGATCGCAGCATTTCTAGGCACCTTTCTGTTGCTGTGCATTCTAACGGGTAGATTTTGATCGGTTCCTCCCCGAGCGCGATCCTAAGCACGCCTTCGGCCGCCTTTCATCCCCCCGTTAACCCACATACCTAGGACGAAGGCCTTTCAGTTTGAAGACACTTTCTCATTCCCTTTTTGTGACTCCCTAAGAATGCCAGTCGAGATGTCTGCCGATCTCGGCGGAAACATCGAAGCAACACACGCGAAGCCGAGCACCTTCGAGATCGCATTTAGTATGAAAGAGATCGGATTTGATGGATAGGAGTATCCGTCAAGGGCCCAAAGCGCGAACACGAATATCATGGACCCGTAAAAGTAAACGGAATACTTCGTTATGGCAACCTTCTTAGAAAAAAGCAGCATGGAGAGAGTGGTGAAAATAATCGCAAAGAGCGGAGTAAGAAATATGAGCGCCAAGATGGGGTGCGCTCTTACTGTCGGTATTACGATCAACAAGAATGGAAATTCGAATACCATGGGTCCTGCGATGAATGCAAGAAACCCTCTCCCGACGGAGGCAAAGAACCCATCGCGCTTAGAAATGTAAGCTACATATCCAAAAGTGCAAATTGCTGTAAAGACAGTGATCGGAAATATGGGCCCCAGGTTTCCCGCCGAGCCAGTGTACCTAGCAAGATCGGCATTGATTTTGAGGAAGGTCAGAATGGAAAAGGCCCATATTACAACGACGATTGCCCCAAGTATTTTTCCCATCCTGGGAAGTCTGATCTCGTTTCTCATTCTCCTTCCCAGCAAAAATATCCCAGCACTGAACAGTAGAAGAAGGAATGAAAGCACAACCCTGCTGGATCCTCTGTAAGGGGGCCAGACTAGCAGAACGTTTGGAATCATAGTGAAATTTACTTGAGATTAGTTAGCTATATTAATAATTAGTAGCACTAAGGGATATAGTGATAGTACAGAAGAATGAACAGGAGAATCAGGACATTCTTGTTACCATCCTCCGCTCTCAGATACTGATTTTCAGAGTCGTAAAGGCTAGCGCCGCAACGGAGGGTCTCACGATCCAGCAGTTCGGTGTGTTGAGGATTCTCTCACTGAGGGGCGCACTTCCGATGAATGCTTTGGGCGAGGAGCTTATGGTTAGACCTCCTGTCATCACAGGGATTGTAGACAGACTCGAAGCGAAGGGATTGGTGAAAAGGACTGGAGATTCTAGTGATAGACGGAAGACAGAGATCTTGCTAAACGATGAGGGAAAGAAAGTGTATCGAAAGGTACGAGGAGATTATGCAACTTCTCTTCATGGATCCCTCCAAAGATCTCTTACCCTTGTAGAGCAGGAGAGGTTGGCTGGACTCCTGAGAAAGTTTGTTGCAGAAATTCACATCCGATAACATTTCGACGTGGGATTTCGATTCCTTTTTCTTGGCCCGAAAGCTCTCCCTTTCGATCCTCGTCCGGGCCGCGGAAATTTCGGAACTGTTTCGTTTTCCGGAATCATCCACAACGTTATAATGCCGGTTGAACTCTGCTCCGGTCGAGGACTACAGACGCTGTCACCATCGAGCTTACAAATCTTGGCCTGCGGGATCAGGAGCTGCATTTTATGAACGTCAGTTTCAGCTTCGTATTTCTCCTAATCATATCTGGTGCGATTGCAAGCGCCCTGCTGAGCTCAGGTTACTTTCTTCCCTCATTTGCTTCCATTGGGCTGACCGCAGTAGCGCTCTATTATCTTGAGCGAAGAGAGAAGAAATCCCAAATGATGCTTCAGGACAGACCTGTATACTAGGGCAATACGACGAAAAGTACCGTTTCATCATTTCACATCAATCATTCGTCTTGATCGCACGGCACAACTTGCGATCAAAAATGATCCGGCATGCATGTGTAATGCAAGAAACTCTCAGTTTGTCGTACTACCTGCTTTCCGCATACGCTCGGATCTTCTCCAGTACGAAACGTCCGTTTTACGATATTGTCTTTAAGCGGAAAAAGAGCTCCATGGGCCAGCCTTGTCATTCGGCCAAGAGGATTTTCGACTACTAGACTGGCTCAATTCAAACCTGTCGAAGACGCGCTTCAATCTGGCTTCGAGCGGCATCGAGGCTCCAAGTCTGCAAGAGTTTGGAATCGAAACCAACCTGGATTCGTCCAGCAAATGGCGCAGCCTGAAGCTGGAGGAATCACTCGGAAGGATATACGGCGCTCCTCCCAGCGAAGTACTGACCTGCGCTGGGAGTACTCTCGCGATATTCCTCGCGATCGCCTCCACCGTGAGGTCGGGTGATCGCGTACTCATCCCGATGCCGAACTATCCTCCGGAGTACAGCGTTCCGCGGATCCTTGGAGCGCACCTGCAGGAGATCAAGATGACATACGAACAGCGATTCCGGTTAGATGCGGATCAAATCGCAGCCTCAATTTCCAAGGACACACGGCTAGTAGTTCTGACGAACTCCAATAATCCAACGGGCCTCAAGATCCGCGCAAAGGATCTCGAAAAAATTGCGCAGGCCGCGCAGGCCTGCGGTTCACTGGTTTTCGTGGACGAGACATTCAGAGAGTTTGCCGAAGACCCCGCACCGGTTGCGAGAGGTCTGGGAGACCACGTGATCTCTGCGGGTAGCATGACCAAATTCTATGGACTGGGGGATATCAGGGTGGGATGGCTGATTGCTGAAAAGCGCCTCATGGATAAGATCCGGGCGCTGAACAGGTGGGTTAGCATCGAGGTGGGCCGGTTCAGCTACATGATCGGGATACAGGCCCTAGAGAAAAAGAAGCTGTTTGACGAGCGCACCAGAAACATGACGAAGGAAAATCTCTCGGTCGGCAGGGAGTTCATCCGCAAAAACGCTGATTCCGTGGAATGGATCGAACCCGACGGGGCCCCGTTCGGATTCCCAAAAATCAAGATCCCGATGGCCTCCGGTGAGTTTTGCAGCAGGTTGATCGACGAATTTGGAATACTCGTCAGCCCCGGCGAATTTTTCGAACACCCGGGCCACTTTCGCCTGTGCCTGACTCGTACTACCGAGAAAACCACTCTGGCGCTGGATGCGCTCTCGGAGGCTCTTACGAAGCTCTCGACCTATTCAGGAAAGTAATGTCTGTTCTTTTTTTGGTGAGTGACCGGAAGATTTTTTCCTCTGGACAAATTAATCCCTTCCAACTGAAGTACGTGCCGCTGATGCAAGTGAGGTCAACGTCAAAAAATCGCTGCAGATTGATCCGGGGAGATAACGGTACTACGTCAAAGCTCTTCCTGTGCGACTGCATCGACGGGATGCGTGACCATCTTTCTGCCGGTTCTGTAGACGTCACGGTGACATCCCCTCCCTATAACATCGGCGTCAGGTACGGTATGCACAGGGACGATCTGCCAAGGGAGGAGTATCTCAATTGGATGTCAGCTCTGGGAAAAGAAATCAAAAGAGTCCTAAAGGACGAAGGCTCCTTCTTCCTCAACATTGGAAACACGCCAAAGGATCAATGGATCGCCTGGGACGTTGCGCAGGTTCTAAGAAAAGAGTTCGTGCTCCAGAATGTCATCCACTGGGTGAAGTCAATAGCGATCAGCAAAAGAGACGTTGGCGACTATCCGGGAATCACCGGAGACATAGCCGTCGGCCACTTTAAACCGATCGTCAGCGAGAGATTCCTGAACGACTGCCACGAGTACATCTTCCACTTTACAAAGAAAGGCGATGTAAAGCTCCAGAAACTGGCAATCGGTGTCCCCTATCAGGACAAGACAAACATCGGCCGGTGGAAAGCTGCTCTGAGAGATAGCCGGGATCGCGGTAACGCGTGGTTCATCCCGTACGAGACGATTAAGAACAGGTCGGAGCGGCCTCACCCCGCTGCGTTTCCCGCAAAGCTGCCCGAGATGTGTCTCAAGCTCCACGGCGTCTCTGCGGGTGAGCTCGTTCTAGATCCATTCCTCGGGATCGGATCGACGGCTATCGCCTCAATGCAGCTCGGCGTCTCATTCGTGGGATTCGAGATTGATCAGGCGTATCTGGAGGAAGCTGTCCGAAGACTATCAAAGTTGGTCTGAACGTCGGAGGTCGCGCTATGAGTAGAAAGAAATGTTAACGCCATTTACATGTGATACATTGAGGATCACGGCACATCGTAGCTGTACTCTCTTCTCACGCTTTCAGTCCTAGTCATAAAATAGATCCCCAAGAAGATGATTCCGACTGAGACTATCTGATAGACTCCTATCGTCTCGTGCAGGATAAAGTACGCAGCCGCGACCCCAAACACTGAAGATATTGGAAAGATCAAAGTCGACCTGATCGCGCCGAGCCACTTTAGCGCTAGGAAATTAAAGTACAGCGATCCTGCGAAGACGACCAGTCCTATCAGGAAAATCTTCCCGAGTTCCGAAGTATTCGACGGAAACGTCATCGCCAAATAAGATAAGAGAAGCAAAATCGGCCAAGTGATGCTGGACCTGTACCGGATAAACTTGACGACATCTATCCTCTCCGAGGCGTATGTGATCAAGTTGTTGTCCATCCCCCAGCAGAGTCCGGCGAGCAGGATCAAAAGGTGACCTGGGGCAGCAAAATCAAGTGCGGTACTGGAAAATTGCAGATCCGTAGCTACAACGATCACTCCGATTGAAACAAGAATTACCGCAAGCAACCCAACCCGGTTCAATTTTTCGTGGAAGGCGAACGACGCGATCAGGATCGTGAATAACATCTCGGCGTTCGCGAGCAGGGAGGCGTCAGCGGCACTTGAGGTTTGCAGGCCGAAAAAATAAGCGATCGGGCCGATAATTCCGCCCACGACGGAACTCAAAATCACTATTGCGTAAATTCTTCTTCTCAGATTGTTATTTTTGGGCGAGGGGGGTTTTTGGGGGCCTTTCACAGACGCCCTCCGTGAGGAAGTTATCGAGAGGGGTGTGAAAACTGCGAACGGCGCGATCGCGCAGATCGCAGTGAAAAACAGCGGATTTACCGATGTTAAAACCGGTTTCGACAGGGTCGGAAACAGTCCGATCAAGAGGCTTGAGATCACGACGGTGATGTACCCCAGCAGCATGAACCGGTCGTTGCTTCTGCTGGTGTTTTGGTTCATTTGGATCCTCCGAGAAGGAAAGCTAGCAAGTCACCGTCAGAAATTTCCGAAAGTCCGCCTCTGACCTAAATGGAAAAAAGAGGTGGCTAGCTCCGCGGAAGGTTCGTGAGCAGGATTTAAGTTATTTTTGGATAGCTGATCCGGACATGGAAGGAAACTCCGGATGGGAATTTCACTTTGAGTCTCAGTTTCAAAGCTGTCAAAGAACCTTATGCTAGTATATTTTCCAGTGAAAGAAATCAGTCCTGAGCTGACTAATTCCCTTTCCATACAAAATTCGGCTTATCATGAAGACCGCGGAAGTTCGAGATCGATTTCCAAAGTCCCTAGTTTCGCTTTCGAAAAATGGTATAATTATTAAAATAACCCTCCGGCGTAATGATGTCGTTATGCTCGACCTGAAAGACTATGTGAGGAAGGGCTTCAAGTTCATTATCATAGGCGGCATAGGAGCGGTCGTTAACTGGGCGATCTTGGCCTTTCTCGTGCAGGAGTTCCGTGTCTTCTATCTGACGGCGGAAATCATCGCAACGTTCATTGCCTTTGGCGTGAACTTCAACGGTAACATTTTGGTAAAGAACATCAACATCGGGAAAAATTCCTCCAAGGTACTGCCTCCTCCATCGGACGTCGTGAAAGCCGAGAAGGTGGAAGACCTTGCTCCCGGCCCGGCAAGCAATACCAGCGGCTAGTTCCTCATCTGTCTCTGCTTGAGCTTGTTCTGTACTTCGACACTTTTCACCTTCCGCAGGGCGTCGGAAGCGATCCACCTCGCGACCTTGGAATCCCTTTGTTCCGCAATGCATCCGCTACTTTTACTCCTTTCCTATTGCGCGCGCGCCCTAACGTTTTTGCAGGAGGGCGGAGCTCAGGATCGAGACTCCGAAGATCTCTCCACTGCTGATGCCAAACCTCTTCATCCCCGCGGCGGCCTTCGGATCGGCCATTGAGCGCAACTCTTCCAGGACGGTACGGGCGTCCAGCTTCGGAACCGTACCCACTCCCGAAGCTTTCATTGCAAAAAGTGCCTACATGTCATTTCGATATGACCGGGATGGATGGCGAATTACAACAAGGCTTTTTGAAGACAAAAATCCTCAATCATCTCAAGAATTCTCTGCCAAAGTCCTTCAAGCTCTGCATTTGGATTTCCGTTGGGATTTTGCCGTCGGGGTTCGGCACGAGCATTGCGCTTGAAACGCCCAACCTTTCCAGCTCGGATATGATCCCACGGTTTTCTTCCATATTTCCCGAGAAGGCAATCCTCCTATCACCCGTTGGCCCTACGTACTCTGATTCTTTTGCCTTCGTATTGAGACCGATCCTCACACAGATGTCTTTCTTCTTTGCACCCGGTGAGACCTGCCTGAATTGAGCGACGAGAGAATTGAATGATTTCAGCGGGATGACATTTGGGTGCCAGGCGTCCCCCAGCTCCGCCGCGCGCTTCATCGCGGCCGGACTCGTCCCACCTACCCAGATGGGAATTTGTGGCTCCGCTGGCTTTGGCTCGAACATGGCGTCATCAAAATTTGCTTTCAGGGTGCGTCCGTGAAACGTTGCGTCGGCGCGCCAGAGACTTCTGAATAGGAGAATCGACTCATCGACCATTTTTCCCCGCCGGTGAAAGTCCGCTCCGAGATTTTTGAACTCTGTTTCGTTCCAACCAGCGGCCATCGCCAGGAGAACGCGTCCCCCTCCCGCGAAGGAATCGATCGAGGCTAGCTGCTTAGCCGCGACGACCGGATTTCGCATCGCTATGATCAAAGATGATATGCCAAGTTTTACACGCTGCGTCAGAGGCGCGAGGTATGCTAGGGTTGCAATGCTGTCAAAAATTCTCTCGTACGGCGTGCCGCTGTTCTTCGGCATCAAAACATGATCGGTCGTCCAGATCGAGTCGTAGCCAAGCTTCTCGGCTTCGAGAGCTACAGAGCGCAATCCATCAAGAGAGAGGGTGTCACCATAGTTTGGAACGCAGACTCCGAATTTCAATTATCTTCACTTCTCTGCAAAGGCAGGGAGCCGAATTTAGATTTTATCGGAGCAAATGTAACAGTATAATCTGAGCAGAAAGCAAAAGGCAGTTACTCGCTCCGTCTAGTAGCTCAGGTAGACCGCCTTCTTCTTCGTGTAAAATTCGACCGCCTCTTCTCCCAGTTCCTTGAAGGAGTCGGTGCTGGAATGTTTCACTCCGCCGAACGGCATCTGGAATTCGAGGCCGGTAGTGGTCCTGTTCACCTTTACCACGCCCACTTTGCTCCGCTGGGCGAACTCCAGCGCAGATGCCAGCTTCTCCGTGACTACGGCGGAGGTGAGCCCGTACTCCGTTTCGTTGGCCACTTCAATAGCTTCGTCCAGATTCTTGACCGTGAGCATCGAAAGCACGGGGCCGAAAATCTCCTTCTGGGCGATCTCCATGTCGGATCCGACGTCCGAGAAAATCGTCGGGTTGATGAAATAGCCCCGCTCCAGATTCTCCCCCTCCGGCCGGTTTCCACCCAGTACGAGTTTCGCGCCCTCGTTTTTCCCGATTTCGATGAACTTTAGATCCTTCTTGAGCTCCGACTCGCTCGCCGCCGGTCCCATCTCGACCCCTGGTTCGAGCCCGTCTCCCACGTTCAACCGCGCCGCTCGCTCCACCAGTTTCGCCCTAAACTCTGTGGCTACCTTCTCGTGCACGATAACGCGGCTCGTCGCAGTGCACGCCTGTCCCGTGAGGCCGAACGCACTCTGCGTGACGAGCTGCACCGCCTTCGCCAGATCCGCGTGCTCGTCCACCACCGTGGGATTCTTGCCTCCCATTTCCAGCTGGATTCTGATCATCTTCTTCGGATTGTCGCCTCTCAGCTTGTAAATGCGCGCGCCGGCATCGTAAGAGCCCGTGAAAGAGATGGCATCAACATGCTCGTTCGTGACCATTTCGTCCCCAACTTTCTCGCCGGAGCCCGTCACGAAGTTCAAGACTCCCGCGGGAAAGCCGGCACCGTGCAAGATCCGCACCAACCCGTAAGCTATGAGAGGCGTCTTGGATGCGGGCTTGAACACGACGGTGTTCCCGCAGACAAGCGCCGGGGCGATCTTCCACGAAGGAATGGCGATGGGAAAGTTCCACGGGGTGAGAACCGAAACTACGCCCAGCGGTTCTCTCACTGAGTAGAATAAGGATCTTGACGCAGACGCTGGAAACGTGTCGCCCTTCAATCTCGCGGCCTGACCACCGTAAAACCTGAAAATATCGGCTGCTCTCTGGACCTCTCCCCTGCTTTCCTGAAGCGTCTTCCCCTCCTCCAACGTGAGCAACCTGGAGAGCCGCTCAAGATCTCCTTGGAGCATCTCGGCTGCTTTGAACAGGAGCTTTCCTCGCTCTATGGGAGGAGTATCCGCCCACTCTGCAAAACTTCTGCTGGCGGATTCGAAGGCTTCGCGAATGTCGGCATTGTCAGACTGCTGGATGGCCCCGAGCGATTTTGTAGTATCTGCGGGACTGATATCGTAAAAGATCTCACCAGCCGAGGAGTCTTTCCAGACTCCACCAATTAGATTCCTAACGGCCTGCTCTTGGACTTGCATTTGCAGAACAGGTCACCACAAGGAGAGATATAACGCTTGACTTCCCATCTTCATCGAGATCTTGGTGGACGCGAGTTGCTCTAAAAAATGAAACTCATTCATCCGCCTTTCTGTCAAAAAAAATGGGAAACACGAATAGTTGTTTAGCGACGCTACGAAAGACCGTACGGGAACGACAGGGGAGGCCCCCTAGGATGGCTTGCAAGCGCGAGCATGCTTTAGTAATGACCTAGGGCCCCCTCGGAGGCAACGCATGCGGGGGCAAGCAATAGTAATTTGATGGATCCATTGAACTTTTTCCTTACAGACTTTGGAATCGATTGGGAAGAAAAGTTGTTTTTTCGATTTTCTCCGAAAAATTATTCGAGACCCGAAATAGCTCCGGGCGAAATAAGTATTCTATCTAGACTATTGAGGAAAGAGTAAATCAGTGAGTCGGCCAGTGGCCACCGGAGGAGAGGGAGGGTCATGGACGTCTCGGCAAAACTTTATTCCTTTGGTTCGCCGGGTCTTGCGATGCGCTCCCGAAACGTAGCTACCTTCGGCATAGATCTCAATTTACAGAGTCAATGATTAAGGATATTTAGCAGTTTAATTATTTGTAATTAAAAATACCTGAGGAGCGCGTAAGTGAAAAATGGGGGAAGAACAGACCGAAGTCAAAGATCAGACCAACGAGCAGCAAAATCCTCCGGCCTCAGATGCCACGGTTGCAGTCCAGCCGGAAACAAAGAAAAAGAAATCTTGGTTCAGCTTCGGCTCCGGCGATAAAGGCAAACCAAAGGAACAATCCAAAGACCAGCCGGGGTTGGCACAGGCAAAACCTGAAGAGATACAGCAGACAGAGCCGCCACTGCCGCGGCCGAAGCCTGTAATGGCCAGCAAACAAAAGTCACCTCCGGCCTCAGATGCGACAGTTGCAGCCCAGCCAGAAATCAAGAAAAAGAAGTCTTGGTTCGGGTCCGGCGATAAAAGCAAGCCCAAGCAACAATCGAAGGATCAGCCAAACGAGCCGGCACAGACAGGGCGTGAAGAAATGCAACAGGTAGCAATTGAACCACGGCCACTGCCACCAAAGCCGGTAAAGTCCAATAAACAAAAGTCTGCCTTTGGCCGCTCGTCTTCTCCCAAAAAATTCGGCGCAAAGGGTGAAAAGCTTCCGGAGGAACTCGTTCACGTAACTGGAAATCGCGTTATGGTTCCAAGCTACGAGGAGTTCGAACGGCTCAAGAACATCACTTATCCCGTAAAGGAACCTTTCCAGTACGTCAACCTGCAGGACAGAGACGGCGAGGTCATCTACACCGTTTTCGAGCCCCAGCTTACGAAGCGGGAGAAGGCAATCCACAAGAAGGTCATCACGGCCTACGATCTACTCGTTAACGTTGGGACAGTGTTGATTGACGTTGAGGATCGGCTGAAATTTCTGGAAGAAACCTACAAGGAGATCATCGACATCTACAACATCAAAATGTCGCCGGTCGAATATCAGCGCATTCTCTACTACATCGAAAGGGATTACGTCAGATATGGCAAAGCCGACGCGATGATTAACGACAGGTTCATCGAGGACATTAGCTGCAACGGCCCCGACAATCCCGTTTACGTTTATCACAGGTTTTTCGAATCGATTCGTACGAATGTGATCTTTGGCGAGCTGGAGCTAAACAACTTCATCCTGAGGCTGTCCCAGCTTTCGGGCAGGCACATATCCATCCTGCAGCCGATCAGAGACGCGGCTCTTCCGGACGGGAGCAGGGTCAACATGACTCTCGGAAAAGAGGTAACAAAGAAGGGGTCTACGTTCACTATCCGAAAGTTCAGGGCGGAACCAATCTCTCCTATTGAGATCGCAGCCCTGCGCACCGCGAGCACTTCGATGCTGGCGTTTTTGTGGCTGCTGGTGGAGTACGAGCAGTCATTCCTCATCTCCGGGGGTACCGCCTCCGGGAAGACGACCCTTCTCAACGCCGTCAGCATGCTCATCAGGCCCGAGAACAAGATCGTCTCGGTCGAAGACACGCCAGAAATCAACCTCGCCCATCCCAACTGGATCCAGGCGGTCACGCGCGTAGGTTTCGGGGAGCAGGGCGGGGGCGGAAGCCCTTCCGGCATATCGGGGCTGTCGGGAGTTAGCGGGAGAGGGAAGAGCACCGGGGACATTACTCTGTACGACCTGCTGATAGCGGCCCTGAGGCAGAGGCCTGACTACATCATCGTCGGCGAGGTGAGGGGCGAAGAAGCTTACACACTGTTCCAGGCGATTTCCGTAGGTCACGCCGCCATGGGAACTATTCACGCCGCCTCCATGGTAGAGCTGCTCGCTAGGGTCGAGTCCATGCCCATGAACGTTCCCAGGGTTCTCGTGGCAAACCTGGACATTGTGATATTTCTCGCGGCCATTCGCAAGGGGGAGGAGAAAGTGAGAAGGGTGAGGGAGATCGTGGAAATACTCGGCATTGACCAGGGAACCAAGGAGCTCATAACGAACACAGTGTTCCGCTGGGATCCGATCACCGACAAGGTGGAGTACCTCGGGAGGAGTTTCATCGTGGAAAAGCTGTCGAAGAGCTTCGGCATTCCCAAGGAGGATCTCGAGCGAGAGATTACGAAAAGACAAGAAGTCTTGGACGACCTCAAAAACAGAGGTGTGGTCAATTACAAGGAAGTGACGGAGGCCGTGAGGCAGTACTATCTTGAGCGGGAATCCATCGCCGTGGAGCTGAACAACCAGAAAAAGCTCGCCGAATTGGGCCAGGTGCAGACCTCCGAACAGGTCTCCGAGCAGCACGCGCTGGACAAACTCTAATCCAGGAAAAAAGAGCAGGCGTTATTTCTCTCCGGCATGTCCCAAGTAGCCCAGTCTGAAAAGGACGATAAGAAGAAGCAGAAGGGGCCACAGACCAAAATCGGCTGGTACAACAAGTTCAGCTACTTTGCCTTCAGGTGGCTCGACAACAAGCCGCGGCCCGGCGTGCTGCAGCTCCTCTACAAAGCGGACATCCAGATGCTCCCCGGCATGTACCTGGGTACTATTATCATAACCGCTGCTATTGTGACGGTCGCGCTGCTTTTCGTTTCGTGGTTTGTGTTCACCTTAATTTTGCACAGTCCCCTGGCCCTGATCTTTGAGATAGTTTTGCCGTTGGCTGGTCTCGGAGCGTCGCTGGGTGCCCTGCCCCTGATCACCCTCAACAAGATCACGGGGAAAAAGGTCAAGATCGATGCCGTTCTGCCCTTCGTCCTCGCATATATGGCGACGCTTTCAAGCGCAGGAATGAACCCGGTCGAAGTGATCAGGGCGGTCGGGCTGAGGGACTTTGGGCCCGTCTCCCGAGAGTTTCAAAAGATCTCCTACCGGTCGGATGTCCTCGGAGAAGATATCATCTCCGCGATCAATCACATCGCACTCAATACTCCCTCTGATACGCTCCGCGAACTGTTGATCGGCATGTCCAACATTATCATCTCCGGAGGTAGTCTTCGAACCTACTGCGAGCAGGAATCGAAGGAGCTCTTCGCGACAAAGAGGGCAAAGTTGAGGAGTTTCATAGACAGTCTCGCGGCCTTTAGCGAAGGGTACATCGGGGGGATTATTGTTTCCCTGATTATGGGCGTGATCGGCATCATCGTCATGGGAGCTCTGGGGCTGAAGGTGCTTCCTTTTCTTTCCAGTGCGGACCTTTTTGATATTCTGATCTTCGTCATCGTTCCTCTGATCAACATAATTTTCCTTGCCATGCTCGAAACGAGATACGCCTCGGGAGAGGTCTGATTTTTTCTTGCCACTAACCCGACGGGAGAAATTTGTAATCAAGCTCAGGCTCAGATACCATATTCCCAGGCAACTCTTTACCGTCGTCATTCCCGTAATTATCGCAGCGGTATTTGTTTTTTGGGCTTTTCATAGTGGCTTCGCATCTATCGCAAATCCCCTGACCTACGGCCAGACTTCGGAAAATGCAACAATCAAGCAAATTGAATTTGAAGCGATAGCAGGTAACCTCTCCGTTGTATCGCTGAACAAGACTTCGTCTGCGGCCGTTTCCCAGGAACCAATCAAGCAAAATCTGTATCTCACGCTGGTGGTGGCCCCGGTGATCGCCCTAACGCCTACGCTCATAGACACGGAGCGAGAAGGCAGAAAACTCCAACACTATGAACAAGATTTCGCGGATTTCTTGTTCGAGCTGTCCGAACTTGTTCGTGGGGGCATCGATCCTGCCAAAGCCTTCCTGACCCTTTCTAATGGGGAGATCGGATCCATAACCAAATTCGTAAAAACGGCTGCGCGTCAGATGGCGGTAGGTTTTACCTTTGAACAAGCCTTCAAGAATGTTGGGGACTCGATCAACAGTCCGCTCGTCAATAGATACATAGATCTCGTTATCCAGGCCTCCTACAGCGGCGGTTCGGTCTCGTCCCTGATTCAACAGGCGGCGATCGATATGGGCAACTTCATCTCAATCGACAAAGAGAAGAGAGCTGGTCTTGCTCAATACACCGTGATCTTGTACATGGGGCAGATTGTCCTTGTCGTTCTCGCAGCCATCCTCGTTGTCCAATTCATCCCCCAGTTGGTGGACATTACCAAAATAGGGACGGCGAGCATCGCAAACTTTCTGGGGACCTCGGACCTCCAAGACGT
>JASHPQ010000298.1 GCA_030037995.1 Nitrososphaerales archaeon
TGAACGTCGGATTGTTGTCCATCAAGCTACTTCCGCCAATAATTCCTACCCCTTGCGACGCCCATCCAATCCCAACCAACAAAAGTATGAAACCGATGATGACTGGAACTGCCGTTCTAATTTTCATTTGCATTCTTGATCTGCTACTTGAGTACTTTAATATTGTTCAAAATTAGAGAATGTTCAGTATGCGATCGTAGAGCACGAATTTACCTATGGCAGCTTCTACAAAGAAGATTCCAGAAAAAACTTAACATCTTCGGGATAGCCGTTTATCTCACGCCTAAAAAGCAAGCAGGCCCATCATCTGCAAAAAGCAGCAAGCGTAAGCTCGTGGCTATCATGTTTACAGACATCGTCGGTTATACTGCCCTCAGCCAATCTAATGAGAGACAAGCTCTTCAGATTCTTGAAACACATAATCGTTTGCTCAGATCTGTCTTCCAGAAATATCACGGAAAAGAAGTCAAGATGATCGGCGATGCATTTCTTCTCGAATTTGGTAGTGCGTTAGACGCAACAAACTGCGCGGTCGAGATCCAAAAGTCTCTTCGCGATTACAACGAATCGGCTGCAGACAACTGGAAAATCAAACTTAGGATAGGGATTCATCTTGGCGATGTTGTTCACAAAGGAAAAGACATCTTGGGTGACGCTGTAAACATCGCTGCCAGAATTCAACCACTTTCAGATCCTGGAGGTATCTGCGTTTCTCAGCAGGTTTTTGATCAAGTCCACAACAAGATCGCTTATCCACTGGAATTATTGGAGAAAGCTGACCTAAAGAACGTAACATTCAAGACCGGCATGTACGCTGTGAGGTTGCCATGGGAAGAAGAGAGATTACCTATTCCTCAAATCGAGAACAGAAAACTGGATCGCCTGAGGTTAGCAGTTCTTCCGCTATCAAGCATGAGTC
Source organism: Nitrososphaerales archaeon (assembly GCA_030037995.1). Classification (GTDB taxonomy): domain Archaea; phylum Thermoproteota; class Nitrososphaeria; order Nitrososphaerales; family CADDZS01; genus DATLTL01. Next base: position 920 of record JASHPQ010000298.1, read on the forward strand.
CTGATCCCAATGATGAATATTTTACCGATGGTATGACAGAAGAGCTGATCTCGACCATCTCAAACATCAGTGGGCTCTCCGTCATTTCAAGGACGTCAGCGATGCAGTACAAAAATGCCTCAAAGAGAATGAGTGAGATCGGTACCGAGCTGAATGTGGGGAGCGTGCTAGAAGGAAGCGTCCGAAAGTCGGGGTCTCGGGTTCGAATAGCGGTGCAACTCATCAACGTGGATGGCGACCGCCATGTCTGGTCCCAGAACTACGATCGGGAGCTGCAGGACGTGTTTGCGATACAGAGTGACATCGCTCGCAAAGTCGCGCAATCTTTGGAGATCCAGCTGCTTTCGACCGAGAATGAACGGATCGAAAAAGCAAAAACTCAGAGTACCGAAGCGCACATGCTATACTTGAAGGGAAGACATTTCTGGAACGAACGCAGTGTAAAATCGATAAAGAAAGCTCTCCAATATTTTCGATTCGCCACCGAAAAAGATCCCAGCTTTTCGCTGGCTTATTCAGGAATTGCAGACTGTTACACGGTTCTCGCAGACTTTGGCGCTGTCTCCCCTGATGAAGCGTTCTCAAATGCCACAAGCGCATCATTAAAGGCTCTAGAAATTGATCATGGCCTTGCTGAGGCGCACGCTTCTTATGCAAATTCGTTAGAGAGTCAATGGAAATTCGATGCTGCAGAACGCGAGTTTATTTCAGCAATCGCCCTAAATCCGAATTATGCTACGGCACATCAGTGGTATGGACTGCATCTTGAACGAGCACGGATGTTCGATGAAGCCCATCGTGAAATCGAAAAGGCTGGGGAGCTCGATCCACTATCGCTTCAGATAAGGAACAATGTAGCTCTACTACATATGTCCAGAGGCGAGTACTGCGAAGCGATAGCAAGTCTCAAGTCGATACTCGAGTCGGATCCTGAGTTTGGGCCGGCGCATTTATGGCTAATTGTAGCTCTTGCCTATGGAGGATTGTACAAAGAAGCGATTGAGGAAATTCAAAGAGAATTCGTCGGAAAAGCTGGCATAGGTGCGAGGCCAATGCGAGTCGGTATGTGCGGTGTAGCTTATGCAAAGGCTGGAATGCGAAAAGAGGCAGATGACGTAATAGAACAATTGAAGAAACGGTCAGAAAAGGAATTCGTTGATCCAGTCATCTTTGCTAGTGTTTATTCTGCTTTGGAGATGAAAGAGGAAGCATTCCAGTGGCTTGGAAAGGGATATGAAATGCATTCGTCCTTAATGACTTATTTACAAACGTATCCCTGGCTTGAGAGCTTGAAATCCGATCGCAGGTACGAAGAATTAATCAAGCGAATTGGATTTCGAACCGGGGATCCTTAAAAGTTCATTCGCGTTTGATGAGAAAAATTCATGCCTCTGTTGCTTGAAATGTGGCTCGTGTATAACAGTACCTTGTCCCTTTCAGGTAAAATCCAGACAATACGATAATCCAGTGCGAAATGTGGAACCTCCGCACGAATTTACCTGTAAAAAAGAGACTGGGGCGGTCAGTCGGACTCGATCTGGGGTCAGCGCACCCCTACAAGTACGCAAACGACATAGCGTTCGGCGAATAGGTTAACTCCTCAGAGAAGTAAAGAACGCCCTAACTTCCTCCGCAAGCATCTTGGGCTCTTCAGCAGCCGCAAAGTGACCACCAGACGGCATCTCGGCCCAGCGTCGTATGTCGCCGTACACTCGCTCACCAAGTTCCCTCGGATATGGGTACGGAAATACATAGTCATTAGCGAACAAAGCTGCCGCCATAGGCACATTGACCTTCCCCTTTCTCCAAAGCATAGGAGAACTATGGTAGCCTTCGTAGTATCCTCGCATTGATGACGCCATCGTCTGCGTGGCCCAGTAGATCATCACTGTGGTCAAAAGTTCGTCCTTGGTGAACCTAGTTTCGACATTTCCCCCAGTGTCGCCCCAAGCTCTGAACTTTTCAATGATGTATGCAGCAAGAGCTACGGGCGAGTCGTTTAGGCCGTACGCGATCGTTTGGGGCTTAGTTCTCTGCATGTGTCCGTAGGCTCCTTCGTCGAGTTCCCACTTGTCAAGAAGTTTGACATACTCCTGTTCTGGCGGGGTCAATTCCGATCTCTCAGGCATAGGTACCGGCATACGAAAGTCGTTGTTGATGTGAATCCCGATGAGACTGTCAGGAAACTGATATGCGATATCCGTAGCAACTCCCGCCCCTACGTCTCCTCCCTGTACAGCGAATTTGCGGTAGCCCAGAACTTCGGTCATCAACGCATGGAGAATCTCTGCTCGATTGACCCAGCCGAGCTTCGTCTGCTTGTCCGAAAACCCGTATCCTGGCAGTGAGGGTATCACGACATCGAACAAATCATTTTCTTTTCCACCGCTCGCTGCAGGGTCACTGAGGAATGGGACGAGCTTGAGCATTCCAGCAAAGGAGTCAGGCCATCCGTGAAGCACTAGAATTGGGATTGATTCCGGACTTCTTGATTTCACATGCACAAAGTGTACGTTCCAATCTCTTGTCTGGGCGATGAACTGAGGAAAACGGTTCAGTCGTAGCTCCTGTGCCTGCCAACTGAATTCTCCCATCCAATAACTGACAATCTGTTTCATGTATGACAAGGAAGTGCCCTGAAGCCACTCTGCCCCTAAAGCTTCATCTGGCCAGCGAGTTCTCTTTAACCTGTCCTTCAGGTCTCTGATTTCATTCTCATCAACTGTTATCTTGAACGGCGCAACAGACTTGTTGGTAAAGCTGGTCATGAACGGACTTCAAGCTCGCGCCTTAATTTAAGGAGGCTCTCTTACTAGCAAAAATCGAGCAAAAGAATCATCAGTCTAGATTGCGCTGAGGTGTCTCTTTCAGAAGCCGCGCTTTTCGTGCATGAATAGAAAAAGTCGATTTTCCCAACCCAAGCTTCATAGCTAATTCCTCAGATCTTATCCGTCATAATAGGAAGATTCAGTTCTACGGGCAGCTGCTCTCAAAAGTAACTCGCTCTAGAATTGCCTTTTACGCCGTGATGCTGAGCCGGGCTACCACCTCCAATTCTACATTTGGGTTCCGTCTGATGGTAGAAAACTCCCCACAGTTAGTATGAATTTGGGCTTATCGGTGAATACGCGTTCAAATCCCTTGCCTCCCAGTTATTCATTCCTAGGAGGATAATCCAAATGGTTTGATGGCGACCGGACTCTTCAAAATAGAACATGATTCGATTTCATCCGCTGGAAGGGATATTCAACTGGGCGGTTCCACCCCTCTCTCGGCCTAGCAAACTTTATCATCCGTAGAAGCAGTTATAGAGTCATGATGGTATGAAGGTAAGCCTCTATTTTAAGGATGAAACTTGGAACAAGTTCAAGAAGACTGTATTGCGCCGCACGGGAGATAAGAATCTCAGTTCGGAAGTTCAGACGCTACTTGAGGAAAACGATGTTGAGGCACTGTTGCGGTCAGGGTTCGGCCAAATTAACGTGGACGCTAAACCCATAATTTCATCCAAAATAGTCCCCGTAAAGCCCTCGGCCGCGACTTCCGCAGCCGCTACTATTCGCAAAATGAGGGAGGGTCGGTATGACAAAACTGTATCTCGATAGCAGTGCGATAGTGAAAAGATACGTTCAGGAGAAGGGGACTGATTCGGCGAATCTTGTTTATTCAAAATGTGATGCGAAAGAGCATTCTGCTGTCTTTTCCATGTGGAACGTCGGAGAAGTTTTGGGCGCAATCGATCATTATCGGCAGAGAGGTTTGCTAACCCAACAGCAATACGAGGTTGCAATGCGGAACCTAGCAGGGGAGTCTCTTAGGCTCATCTCAATGGAAGCGCTTGAAATAATTCCGGTAAATTCTGCTGCGATAACCGAAACCTGGAGGCTTGTAGAAAAATACCACATCTACCAAGCTGACGCGCTCCAGATCGTAACCTGCGGGCGCTCCAAGGCCGACCTTCTGGTGACAGCAGATAAGATGTTGGCCGAAACAGCAATGAAAGAAGATATTCACAGCGTAAACGTCGAAAATTTTGATGCGGTTAAATCCAAGTTTTCTTGAAGTAAACTCGAATCCGCGATACTACCGCTCTTGATCGAAGTACTGACTTTGAGCACGGATTCGGTCAACTGGTTTTAGACGAAGTAAATCCATGCTGTTGGGACTAGTTCAACAAAAAGCGTACGTTTATTTCGGTGAGATTCAACGCTAAAAATTCAATAATCGCATGCAAGTGGACGGACTACAAATCGAATCGGTTCCGAATCTGAGCCGGACTACCAATCACTTGGTTTAATTTGTCTCAACCCGAACGGTCAAGCCATGGATAAGAAAGTAGACGGAATAGAGCAGCCTGGATATTCAATTCGATCAATCCATCCGAGCTCCTCGGGGAGTCAGGTTCAGACTGAGTGACTTCAGCCTTCAATCATGGCTTCAGGTCGTAAGGCCCCGAGTTGTTCTATCTCGCAGAACAGAGCTGGAATACTCAAGAATGATATAGTCCAGAGCCCATAGTCTCGACACTTTGGAGTGACGAAAGGTCTTTTGCCGAAAGTGAAGTTGATTACTTTTGTGGTGATTCCGATCATCGCTGTTTCAGCGGTATTAGGTGTATATCTCAGCTCGATACCCTCCAATTCAGGAAGCTCATCGACCCATAATAGCGCGTTTACGACGACTAGCACTTCAAACTACGAGCCGCCTGCGACATCTACCAACAGCTCGCAAAGCGGAAATACCTCTATAGTAATGAGCACGCAAAATTTGATATCACCCTCATTCTCGAACGCCACGCGGGAGGCATTCAATAACACTTGGAAGCTCTCCGTGCTCGCTTATGTCGATCAGGATAACATCAATGTCAATTCAACTCTCACCTATCTGTCAACACAGATCGCAGAGTTCCAAATCCAGGGCTCAACCGACAGTGTCGAGCTGGTGAATCAGAGCGGCAGCGTGGTGTGGAGTTCGGTGCTTTCCATGCTGATTCGCCTTGTAAACGTGACACAGAATGAAGAGTTCCCTGGGTTTGATCTGATCCCCGATAGTGCCATGAGTGTTCCAGGCAACTACACTATCGTCGTCCTTCCCCTGCTGAAATCCAGCAACGACACATCATTAGGGCAACAGCTCGAAGTTAACATGACAATTTCAGAGTCTTATCCTCCGCCTCCCGTGACGGTCGCGACTGGTTCGACCGCACCGACGCCACCAACCGGGAATCTGGTAATGACCAAGAATGTCGCATACTCGTATGATGACATAGCCGCGAATTTCGTTGTGGGGAATTTTTCTATTCAGTATCTGAGTCAGAATGAGCACACACTCTCTGGCGCAGATACGGGGCAGTTTGCATTCATCTTCAATGTCACTTCTCCCAATGGCGTTTCTGATATGCTATCATATCTCTGGTCTCCTCCCTGCTCGTTGAACATCGGATTCGAATGCGTATCAAACAGCAGCTGGGTTCTTCCGACCCCGGAGAACTCCTCCGTCGTGAGTTATTTGCCGGCGATTTTACGGATACTATGGTATACGAATACCACTGGATTTTATGTTGCTTTTCAGGAATGGGACCAGATTCTTCTGACTACAAGTACAACGATGGCCGCCCCCGAGATCGCGTCTTGGACTACTCTTGATGTCTCCAATGGATCAGCAGCGTGTCAAAATCTCGCGGGGCCGGGTTCGGCAAGCTGGCAGTCAAATACTTGCACGGTTAATGGTTCGGAGCGTGTTTCGGACTTTCTTATGCCTCGCGGTTTTGGCCTGCAGATTTATCCGGGGGTTACTTTGGTGCTGGTTGGAGGTGGGTTTGCGAACTATGGCTCAATAGTCAACAATGGCACGTTCGACGTCGAAACCGCCTTTGGTTCGTACGGATATATTGTCAATGGTGGTACGATTTCGTTGAATTCCAGCTTCGGGTTCGCGAATGAATACGACAACTACTTCATGCCCTACGGCGGGACCATAAACAACTGGGGGACGATCAATGTGCTTCCACTATACAGAACTTTTCCTGTGAATTATACTGCCAATGGCACAACGTTTTATTTTCCCGCTGGGCAGCTTATCGGGGTGCAATTTGCTAACGATGGTATAGTCAACAATTATGGTCTGATAAACAACTCGGGAATCATTCAGAATTATATGGACGGTTCATCGTACAACAGCACGATTAACAATCTCGGGAGGATAATTGATCAGCCGGGTTCTGAATTCCAGAACGTGAACGACCTGTACAACTACGGCATCATTACCAACTTCGGTAATTTTACGAACGAGGGTGTCGTTGCTGACATCTGCGGCGGCGGATTCATGAACACTGGTGGAGGAACTGTTTCCGGAGTCCCAATCATTACCGCGTGTAGCACAGCCGGCGTGCAAGTGAGCACGGCAGTTCAAGAAAAGAGCTCCTCTTCGAGCTGAAGAAAGCTTCTCGGACTGTACTGGAAAAGCTCACCTCACATGCTCGGAAGAAAGAATCCGTGAGGTATCCGAACATTTGTTCAGTGGTACAGGGGAGCGACGTTTGTTTGATGCCTTCTTTGGCGAGATAATAAAGTGATTTTTCGACATTTTGAGCTTACGAGTAAATGTTGGACTCTGAGGGTGGGGTGTGGGATTTGAGTACAAATTTATAGGCTACAGACGACTGATCTCTCTGGATTTTTCCTTCCCTCTCCAAAGGCCTTACAGCCATGGAATGGGCTCCAGGTGGTAGTCTTCCGCTTCTATCGCAGGGCCTGTAATCTAAACTGCACCTGGTAATAAATCAGCAAGAAAGCAGTCACTGATGAGGAATTTTTCTCTTCCAAAAATAGAACATTTTATTTTATTATGCCGTTCGAAAAAAGAGAGAACCCAATTTGAGAATCCGGATCGCATCTAGCTATTTTGAAATGAGCAACGCTGCAGCTAAGCTCATTGCCGTGCAAGTAAGACGCAAGCCTGACTCTGTAGTCGGCCTTGCAACTGGGAGCACGCCGCTCGGGACGTACCGAGAGCTCGCCCGGATGCACAGAGACGAAGGTCTCGACTTTGCGGAAGTACGTACGTTCAACCTCGATGAATATTACGGGCTCGCCCCCGACCATCCCCAGAGCTACCGCTACTTCATGAACGAAAATTTCCTCAGGCACGTGAACATTAATCCAAAGAATGTGCACATTCCGAACGGACTCGCAAAGGACATTGAGGCGTCGTGCGTCGAGTACGAAGCCTCGATAAGAGACGCCGGAGGAATAGACGTCCAGCTGCTTGGAATCGGGCGCGATGGTCACATAGGTTTCAACGAGCCCGGCTCTTCGCTCGGATCCAGGACGAGGCTCAAGACGCTCGCTCAAGAAACGATTTCCGACAATGCCAGGTTCTTCAAGAGTCTAGACGAAGTGCCGCGATTTGCGATCACGATGGGCGTCGGGACGATCTTCGAAGCACGCCACATCGTTCTTCTTGCGAGCGGAGTGGAAAAGTCGGATGCGGTAAAGCTGGCCATAGAAGGTCCTGTCACTACAGAGATCACCGCAAGCGCACTCCAGCTCCATCCGAGGGTTACGGTGTTCCTCGACGAGGCGGCGGCTGAGAAGCTCAAGAGAAAAGATTACTACAAGTACGTGGAATCGATGCGCCAAGTTGTCGGCCAGGGGGACGTATGAGCTGGGTGTTACCAGAACTTAGACGGGAGCGAGCAGTCGGACTTTTGTCATAGTTGACCGGAGTAGAGTTAGGAGTCCATCCTCTATCCTCCAACTATTGGTGCCATTAGATTCAAAGAATCCCCAGGATTTTGTTCTTCCCTTCCATAGGGCAGAGAGAAATTTCATCCGATGACAGATTCGTTAACTATCTTCTGTTTCATCGCTCGTATGAGATCGCTTCTCGACACATATCCTACAGCATTTTTCTCTCTATCAGTAACTATCAGAAATAGGACATCATCGAGAACTATGCGTCTTAAAGCCTCGTAAGCAGACTCGTCTTCTCTTATGGTCGGGAATTCTTTTGTGCAAACCTTTTCTGCTGTCATTGCGGGATCCGCTGTCGCAGCTGCCTCAAACACTTTGTTTCTTTCAAGCACCCCAACCACATGCCCCTCCTTTAGGACGGCCACGCGTTTCCTTTGAGAGAGATCATTTTTCGGATCGCTCATTTGCCTTGCTAAGTCGACGATGCTTTGATTAGCCGGAACCGAAGTCAGCGGCGTGGTCATAACTTTTGACACCCTTACCTGCCGAAGTGGATTGTATTCGTAGATGTGTCTCACCATCAATCCTCTTCTTGAGAGCCTTTCGGTCATAATCGACTCTCCGCTCAAATACTCGGCTACCAGTTCTGCGATCACCACAGTTACAATCACTGGTAAGACGCCGGCAGCTGCCAGTACATTGTACTGGTTGGTTACTTCCAGAGCAAACACGATCGATGCGAAGGGTGCCCTTGAGGCTGCACCGAAAACTGCTGCCATCGCCGCGACTCCGAACGCACCTGCCACCGCGTTGAGCGAAGGGTCGATCCTCAATACTCCATTCCCAAAAATAACGCCCATCGAGCTTCCGATGAGGAAAAATGGGGCAAGGGTTCCTCCGGAAGTCTGTGATCCCATGGAGATAACCCAAGATATGGCCTTCGCCAGCAGGATGATTGCTATGACTGCCAGTGGAAGACTCCCGTTCAACGTCGCCGTAATGACGTCGTAACCAACCCCTAGAATTCTCGGAGTCGCGACTACGCCATCGAAATGTATGACCGTAACGGAGATCACTCCAACGGCGAGACCGCCTATCGCCGGCAGCCAAGGTTGTCCGATCTTGAGTTTGGCGAACAAGTATTCTGATTTATAGAGACCACGTGACAGGGCAGAACCCAAGAGTCCGGAAAGAATCCCAAGAAGCGCGTAGAAAGGGAGTGCTGCAATTCCCCCGAAGGATAATGGTCCAACGTTGAAAAGAGGCTGCGGAAATATCAGATAATAGTGCATCCAAGCACCGATGGCTGATGCAATTGCGACCGGCACCAATGATTTCACTCTGAATTCAAATAGTAGTAATTCGATTACCAGGAGAATCGCAGAGATGGGCGTTCCGAAGACCGCCGCCATTCCGGCTGCAGCGCCGGAAGCTAGGAGTATTTTTCTTTCCTCACCGGTCACTTTGATGATCTGACCGATGAAAGAACCGAACGCCCCTCCCGTGTTGATTATTGGGCCTTCCGCCCCAAAAGGTTGCCCGGAACCTATCGTTACCGCGGCGGATATTGATTTGAGTATTCCGACCTTGGGTTCTATCTTGCTGTTGTTAAAGAGAATTGCTTCGATCGTTTCGGGGATCCCGTGGCCAATAATTTTCGGTGAGCCAAACTTGATCATCAGTCCTGCAATCGCACCTCCGATTGCTGGCAAGACGATTATTATCGGCCAGAAGTCGCCCTGCAAGAGTGGGCTCTGCCAAGGAAGTGCAAAGGAGAAATTGATTCTTCCAAAGTAAAACAAGTTTGTAATAAATCCGATGAGATGATACAACATGTAAGCGATCAGGCCTGCCCCAAAGCCTATCCCGACAGCAATCAGTGTGAGCTGTCCGATCCTAGATTCCTCTCTTTCGGCGACAGTCTTGTACTTGCTCAGCCAACATCACTTTTACGCTATCTATGCTTTGGCGAATTTTATAGATTAAACTACAAATCAATTGGACTATCGTTCAGGCCAACAGAGTTGAGTCTTGACGACCTATTTGCTTACCTTCAATTTTAGGACACCCTTTCAACATCAAATTCTTGGTCGAACAAGTCTCAGTACGGAATTTCCGTCGGATTTACAATCACCCGCGCCTCCCCTCCGACACCACATTTTCTGCAATCGACCGATTATTCAAGATCCTGTATTCTTTGTAGCAAAATGTAGTATTCAATAGCGGGAAGAATCTTCCCTTATCGTACAGGAAAACGTACTTCAACAATCACAGAGTGCTCGCTAGAGGAGATCCTGGGCTCCAAGTCTATATCCAGAAAGATAGCTTTGACGTAGTGTATGAGAAAGGGAGAACCATTCTGACCAAGGTCGTGCATCAAGGTCAGAATTTTTGACCCGCCATCGGGGGAAGTTACCTCGCTATACTCGTATAATTTGGCATAATCAGACATCATCCTCAGAAATCCACAGATTGTCTGAAACGAAAGGAGTCCATACTTTGCGATAATTATTGCCCTTGGGATATCCGTACCAGCTTGCCGCCCTACTTCAGCAATGCCATTTTCCGAAGTTGCAGAAAGTAGGCGCTTGAATGTTGCAGAAGAAATTTTAATCATTCCCATTCGTTCAAAATACCTGTCGAAGTCCTTGTACGCTAAAAAGAGCTGATTTACCAACGTATTCACGGTAATCCCTCTTCTTTTCGCGTCTTCCTTTAGAGCATCAAATGCCTCTCCATTAATCCTAAGGGACCTTGTAACAGTCTTTTCCGTCTTTGACAAGATACGGAATTTACTCGCATTGCTGGACTTTATTTCTGTCTTTTAACTCCAAAATTCTATGAAACTCATTGGACAAGGTCAGTTATTGATCATCGCAAAGATCTAACGGATGAAACAATCATGAAAAATGCCTAGGATTATCAAGAGATTGAGGAATACTCCAATTCCTTGAGTGCGTCCGTTCCTCGCGAGTCTTCAATTCACACATCGCGAGTAGTCTATTCGATATGTCACTCAACCAAATCTATTGAGACTTTCATTAAGATCTTGAGGACTCATGGGATCGAACAAGTCGTTGACACAAGGACCACCTCACGATCAAGACACAACCCACAGTTTAACAAAGAAAGCCTCCGAGAATCTCTCAAAGATGCAAAGATTAGGTATGCGCACATGCCGGAGTTAATGACTTGCGTCAGGCAATCCCAGATTCCGTCAACAAGCGCGCGCGAGAGCAGTTTAGTCCCCACAAAGTGCAGCAAACGGAACAATTTTACGAATAATTGTTCCCGTAATCGCGACAGTTTCTCGAATTCAAGATTTCCTTTTTTGATATCAACAGATCGATCATAATTTCCATAAATGTTTGAATGTTCTTCAAAATCGATAGCTTGCTCTTTTTTTAATCAGATTGACTATAGCCAACCCAAACCGAAGG
>JASHPQ010000029.1 GCA_030037995.1 Nitrososphaerales archaeon
AGTCTCGTATGCCGGCTTAAGACCCACGATCGACCTGCGGGGCACGCCCGATCTCCTGGGTAATAGTTTGGTCGTGACTCTCCGGGCTGTGGCAGACCAGCTGGCAACTGCCGCCCAGCTCCTCATGGGGGAGTCCAACGAGGGCCGGCCGATTGTCCTCGTGAGGGGATTCCAAGAAGGCTTCGCAGAACCCCAAAACGAATTTGAGAAAAAAACGACGATTGCTCCGGACCAGTGTCTCATAATGAGCAGCTTGAGGAACCCGTTCGAATATTGAACGGAAGGAATTTCAGATTTTCTTGACCTCTATTGTGAACTCATTCGCGGAAAGGCTCTTCCCGCATTCGCTGCACTTGTTGTCATTTGCCCTAATTATGTCCTTCGGGGATCTAAGCTCAAAGCCAGTGTAAACCACTTTTCCGCAACCGCCACACACAATTTCTAGGGGCATGCCAAAAATATTTCTCCTTTCCGCACGTCACCCTTATGCCGCCTAATTAAGGTGAACGCTAGCTCAAAACGCACAAGACGGTTAACATTTGTTGATCGGTGACAAAAGTCGTTTCGTGGCAGGTAAGAGTCTGAATCTGTAAAAAAGCAGCGATGTAATCGAATGAACGATCAGAAAATTTTCGTGCTTGCAGAAAAGCCAGATTCCGCCAGGAAGATCGCACGAGCGCTCTCAATGAATGGTGAAGATTTCTCGAAAAGCAATGAGGTAATTGATCTCCCCCGAGGGTTTGACGGAGTTCACTACGTCATCTGCTCGGCAGTGGGACACCTCTACGAGTTGATTGATTCGCACCAGAGACGAGAACTGTTCCCGGTGCTCGACATCGATTGGTATCCCCGCAACAGCCGATCCAAGTGCAAAACGCACGGTACCTTTTTTTCGAAGGGGAATGGGATGGCGCTGAAGAGGATCGGCCAGATCGCTCGTGTTGTCTCCGAGTGCTCGACGCTCGTCAACGCATGCGATTATGATCCAGAAGGGGAAACGATAGGATTCAACACGCTGGTATTTGCTTCCCCGGCTGGAAAGCCCAGGCCGGAAATTCTCCGAGCGAAATTCTCGACCCTTACGACGGAGGAAATCAGGGATGCCTTTCGGGAGCTCAGAGCTTTTGACAAGGGCCTCGCCGTTGCAGGGAGGACGCGTCACTTGACAGATTTCCTCTGGGGGGTTAACCTCTCCCGCGCTCTCACAGTCGCCTCTCATTCAAACGGTAATAACATCTTCACGAATGTGACGATCGGCCGAGTACAGGGACCGACTTTAGCATTCGTGGTTGAGAGGGAGCTCCTCAGACGCAGTCACGTACCTGTTCCAAGCTGGCGGGTGTCATGCTTGCTAACAAAGTCTGGGAAAACGATTGCTGCTCGGTACATCGAGTCCCCGATTAAAAGGCAAGCAAGAGCGATGGAGGTTCACAAAGCGGCGTCTGCTGCGAGGCAAGCCACCGTCAAGAAGGTCGAGAAGGATATGCTCTCGATTCCACCCAGGTACCCCTTTGATTTGGGGGAACTCCAACGAGAAGCCTACAGGCTCTTCAAACTATCCCCAAAAGTCACGCTTTCAGTTGCTCAAAAACTCTATCAAGATGCGCTAATCTCTTATCCGAGGACTGAAAGTCAAAAATTGCCCGAGAGGATTGGCCCCTCCAATATTTTAGCCGAGTTATCTTCAATATCCAAGTTCTCGGATCTAATCTCTCAACTACGCTCTGATCCAAAAACACGTTTACGTCCAAGAGAAGGCCCTTGGGATGATCCTGCGCATCCCGCAATCCATCCCACCGGAGAAGATCCAAAAAGCAAGCTTTTCGCCGTGGAGTGGAAGCTTTTCGACCTGATAGTAAGGAGGTTCTGCAACGTCTTCGCCCCAAATGAAATAGTAGAAAGAACTAGGGTCACCTTTGATATATCTTCCTTTGATTTTGCGGCCGACGGCACGGTCATTGTTGACAAAGGATGGACTGCTTACTACCCCTTTGTGAGAGACATCGATGAATCGTTCAACAGCTTCTTTGCTGAAGGCGAGAAAGTGCCGGTCGTTTCGGCATCCATGATCGAAGAGTATGAACCGATGCCAAGGAGGCTTTCTGAAGGATCCCTCCTTACTCTTATGGAGGTCGAAAGAGTAGGAACCAAGGCTACCAGGGCAGAGACGATTGCGACACTGATCGAAAGAAAGTACGTTGAAAAGATCGGGCTGGAGCTGCTTCCCACATGCCTGGGACAAGACATCATAGAGAATGTGAAAGTGATCTGTCCGGGAATGGTTTCAACCAAGATGACGAGGGATCTCGAAGAGAAGTTGGAATTGATCAGGAGTGGTAAGGAGAGCGAGATTGAATTTGTATCCGAGATGCTCTCTTTCTTCAGACTCGTGATGAAGAGCATGCGACATCGGGCCATTGAGTTGGAGGATGTAGAGTCGCTCTCGATCCGAGGTCAAAAATCTGAAAGGAATTTGTCGCTTGGGTCATGCCCCTCGTGCGGGCAAGGGGAGCTCCAACTGATCAGATCGCCAAAAACCAAGAAGAGATTCATTAGGTGCACTAATTTCGAGAAGGGTTGTCGCACCTCCTCGCCGGCCTATCCGAGAGGCCGATTCCTCCCCACCAAGACTGTATGTTCCAGCTGCGGATGGCCGATCGTGTCTCTTATGTACGGTGCGAGAAGCGCAACCAAGGAGTGCTCGAACTTCAACTGTACATCAATGGGGAACCGTTCGTGAGAACAGAGATCTGCAGATTGTGCAAACGTCTCACCGCGGGAGAAAGCGTCTACTGCACTTATCATGACAAAGCATACATCCAAATAAAAAACAAGTACCCGGATTGGAAATATGCCTTCGAGAATATGAGCTGGGAAAGGTATTTAGAGACAATTATAGGGCTTAAAGAAATTGGGGACCTGGCAAAAGCCGTCGCAACAGAAGAACTGCGACTAGTGCGAAATCGTTAATCGAGAAGAGAATATGTTTCGTCTCTAAGGAAATTAAGGATGGAAAATTATGGGAATTAAGAAAAGAGTGGAATCTGCCGCTACCAAGCTGACCTCTCGTGTCACAAGGTCCGACATTGGGAGGAGGCTATCGAACCCGGCTTCGACGACTTCTCTAAAAAACAGGGGAATTGAATGGCTATATCTGCTCGCGTTATTCCTCCTTTTAGCGGGGCTGAGCAACGCAATTTCAAATGCGGGAGTAGCGGGAATTAATCTCAGCCCAATAGTCGCAAATCCCAACGACCAGAATGTAACGGAAACGATAATTATCATGTTCGGTTATATCATCGGCGCTCTAGGCGGGTACGCCCTCTACCTCAGCGGGAGACAGACGATGAGAGCCAGATCTGCGGAAATGTTCTTTGTCTTCGGGATCGCCTTGTTGGCCATTGCGTTGACTGTAGGGTATTACATACTGTCGCTGACCGGAGCTTAACGCAAAGATAGACTCGTGCTAGAGACGAAGCAGAAATCTCTGGTCTTTAGGCAGTATGCTTAAGCTCTCGCCATGGGATTCCTGTACTTTTATTTCGATTTCAGGAGGGGCACTGAGGATCTGTTTCACCGAGAGTATCACATCACTTTTGAATTTGATCATCCTGCCGCCAACCAGTTTCTTTTCCCAGAAAGAAGAGCTCTCTTCATTAGAGTTTTTGGGCCGAGACCTAGTAACATTGACAATCACCAGCGATTTTGAGTAGAATCGGCACACCTTTTGCAGGACGGTAACTATTAGGGCAGTTTTTTGGTTTGCTATCTTGGATCCCCTGTTTGAAGCCTCATCGGTCAGAAGGCTCTGCAGAGAATTGAGGGAATCAAGTATGAGCGCCCCGCCAGATTGCATTTCTTGTCCAGCGATCCCCTCTGCAAAGTCGAGAATATCCTCCGAAGGCTGGAGTACCTTCAGCTTTCCAGACTTGGTGAGGCCTTCATATGAAGCCGAGTCAAGGTTCTGCAGCAGCGACGAAAATTGAAGATCGAAATCCACATAGATCAACTCGTCGCGGGAAACAAACATCTTGACGAGTTCCATACAAACGGCAGGTTTAATCCGAGGATCGTCGAATGCGAGGGTGACAGTTTGAGCCGCGGTCGTTAGACTAGCGATCAATTGTTCTATTGAGGACAGACATTACCTCTCCCGTTTCGCACATCGATCGTTTGCTTGGCACACGACTTTCCTTCTTTAACTAACCAGAAAATAGTTAAAAGTTTGAAATCCCTCAAGTACCGATAGCCCGTATAAATGGGTGGGACGCATAGGAGAAGTTTTAGATTCTCGACCCGAGGTTGGGGTGTCAACTTCAAACGGTAGGGCCTATTACCACATGACGACCCTACTGAAGCGGGTGGGTTTACCCTACGTAGACATTGTTGCTAGGAGGCACTCAAGCATCGATCAAGGCGGACGCACGAACAGCCAAGTATACGTTGACCCAAATGTCAAAGTGATCATCACCACGAGAAAAGAACGACTTCAATTCTTCGAGTCAAACGTACTGTGCTTAGAAGATCTCGGTGATGACGTCGGGATTGCACGAGAGAAAATCCTTCCTTACATTTATCCGGCAAAACCTACTGACTGGTTCATCGTTGGCATTGATCCGGGAAAGCGCACCGGCGTTGCAGCCTTCATGAACCACCGGGAGGTCGAGAGCAGCGTAATCCACTCTATTGATGGAACTATCGCGAGAGTATGCGCCCTAATTGATAATGCACCTGCAGTTCGAAAGATCATCAAAATTGGCTCTGGGAATCTCTTGCTGGCTAGACGAATAGCGGAGGCCCTAGAATCGAGATACCGCGATAAAGTTCGCATACAGCTGGTAAACGAAAGCGGCACCTCATCTCTGACGAGAAAAGGAGGAAGACTTTCGATCGGAAAGGTCGAAACTCGTGACCAGCGTGCGGCTAAGATGATCGCCTTTCGCGAGGGTCAGGACTACGTATCTTCAGGATGAAACCTCAATCGCGCGATTCCGAAAGTCGTTTCGTCGCTGCAATATTTTCTCTGTCCTCGCCTTCGTAGTCTCTGGGTGTCTCCAAGACGACTGGTAAATCCGCAAGCCTGTTGGACTTTAAGATCGAAGACATTCCGGCACGGCCGATGTTTCCCTTACCAATGTCTTCATGCCTGTCGAGCCCAGAACCTAATTTTCCTTTTGAATCGTTGAGATGGATAACAAAGAGATGGGACAGTCCGATCGTAGAATCGAATGCCTCCAAGGATTTTTCAACCGCAGCCATCGTGGAGAGATCGTAACCGGAAGCAAACGCGTGGCAGGTATCCAGACAAACCCCCATCCTCTTTTTGTTTCCCACAATCTCGAGGACTTCTCCAATTGTTTTGAAGTTGGAGCCCACACTTTTAGGATCCGCGGAATTTTCTAAGAGTAACCGAACATCTAGCTTCTCGGTTGCTTCGATACATTTGACGCAGGCTGCGACTATCCTCTGCTTTCCGGCTTCTATGCTCGTGTTCATGTGGCTACCAAAGTGCAAGATTAGGTTTTTTATCCCGAGCTCGTCGCACCTTCGAATTTCTCTTTCAAGTACTAGCATCGATTTGGAATAAAAATCTCCGTCCGGCGACGACAGGTTGGGGAGGTACGGCATGTGCACGAAGACCTGAAAATCAGAGTCGGAAAGCTTCTTCCGAAATGTTCCCACTTCTACCGGATCCAGGACTGTAGCATCCCACCTCCTGGGACTGCAAGTGAAGATCTGAAACACCCCGCAGCACTTTAGATCTGATGCCCTGTCGACGCATTGATCAAGGCGACCGGAAATCGAAACGTGGATCCCGACCGGGTGGAGAAGCGTCTTTTTTGAATTCATTGATTGATCTCTCGACTCATTCCGAAGCTGCGTTCTGAAGTTACCGGGTTTTTCCCGTCAACCTTTAATACATTGATCCGGAGGAAAAGAATTCCACGCAGCCTAGCGGGGTGGGGAAGCCAGGTTATCCCGGCGGGCTCATAATGTTCCTTTTTTCCAGATTAAAATGAAGGATAGGGAATTGTCATGAGAAACCCGCAGAGCGGTGGTTCAAAATAACAGCAGGGTAAGTCCCTGCGTTAATGAAATTCCACCCCCCGCTACTGTGATTTTTCTGTGAAGTTACTCTTGGACTCTGGGCGCGAGGTAAAATCGAATATATCCATTGCTGTTTTCGCCCAGCTTGAAATCCATTCGCAGGGGCATCTTGCTGGAGTACTCGAAGTTGATCGTGTCTGAGGCCGATCCGGCCGATTTTGTTATCTTCAGAAGATATTCGATGCTGTAGTTTGACTTGCTTTCCTTTTCGCTGACTAGGCTCACAAGATCTCCCTTGCCCGACTCCGCCTTCTCCAGCTCCACATTGGCCCTACCAGTGTCGCCCTTGCCGGAAAATATCACCTTGTCTTTCCCCGATTCGATGGAGATATAATTGGAGATCGCGGAAACATCGTTCAGAATCCGATCGAAAGCGGGTTCCGTTGTCACGAACTTCGTATCGTACGTAAGCTTCGGAAGCGGAGTGTTGCTTTGACTGGATTCAATGAGGTGAAGCTCGAATTCCCGTTTGTAACCGTTGCTAATTTTGACATTCAGCGATTCCGACCCGGCTCTGGAAATCTCCACAGAATCCTTACTCTCCGCGCGGCGAATAAGTTTGGCAAAGTCGTCCATTCTGACAGTGAACCGATCCGGTTTTTCACACGAGAACTTTTGAAAATCCGCGCTGGGCCAGAATAGGTCGATCAGCGCAACGTGTGAAGGATCCATGGCTCTGAAGGTTATCCCATCCTGATTTACGTCGAACGTGGCTTCTTCTACAAGCGTCTGAATCGCAGCAGTGACGGCTTTCCACTGGCTCGGAGATTGAGTTCTTGCGACAAAACCTGCCATCGCGGCTTTTGGCGCAGCTGTCACCGTTTCTTCCTTGTCTGGCATATCTTGATCTGGCCCCGGAAAAGAGGAACTTTCAGTAAAAATAGTTTTTCGCAGGCGGTTGTCAGCTGTACTGCCGCCAAGTATGAGAACACTTCTCGCACCTAAAGAACTGCGTTGGTGGCTCATCCCCGCTTCTTGTCTGCAGGAACCACCAGAAGGCGACATTGTGTCCGCATTTGGGGCACTCCACATTGGTGGTCGGCATGGTCTTTATCTTCTCTTCCTTATCGCCCAACACCTTTATCGTGGAGGAAGATGAATCGGCTTCCACAATCTCTGGGGTCGTAATATTGGCCCCAGCTTCTTGGGAGTACCCGCATTTGTCGCAGATCAATTTGGGATTGTCTTTTTGCGGTTTGAACTTCAGCCGGGTACCGCATTTGGGACAGAATTTCATTCTTTAAACCACTTTCTTCTGGGGTGAAAGATAGCCTTTCCTTACTATCTGTAAAGTGCCGGAAAGTCCACTTTGTCTTGTCCTGATTTTGATCCTGAAAGAGCGCTGGACGATTCTAGGCTGTACCTTCATTCATCCGCTCTTCAGCTATTCCGATGTCTCGGGAATCCCGTCGTTCTTCTTGTTCTGGGGGCACACTGCCGGCGGGCGGCAACGGAAAGATTTCCTTCGCCAATTTCAAAAGTTCCGAGACTCTTTGCTGAGATAGAGCTAGAGCTTCTTCCAATGCCTTGGTTGGCTTGTTCGTATCGGTGCTTATCTCGATCGTCAGAGTCTTGATTAACGGATGAGGGGGTGGAACTCCGGCAAACTTGACATGCTTGACATTCATGAGCTCTTTGTGAATAATATCCGCTATGCTATAATCCTCTTTCTCGATGACGACCTGTACGGCTCCGTCGCCAACTGAATTAATCTTTAGATTCAAGGATAAGAATAGACTAAACAGCCGCGTACCCTTTATATGTTTTCTTTCGATCTCGAAACTGCCCGAGCCCGGTCAGCTCATCTGTCCCCTGGAATACTTGACAAAATCTTCCGACAATATTCTTTCGTCAACGAATCCGCATTCTTTGCACTTTACCCGGTCTCTACTGAGAGCAATCACGCTGCCACCGCAATTACTGCAAACGGTGCTAATTACGCCGGTTTTTGGATCGTCCAGCGAGAGGTGATATATCGAATTTTTGGTGCTGATCACCTTCGCCCTAATAATGTCACCCGCCTTAATCGGACTGGACGTTCTTCTCCTCCGGTCCTCGCGCATCGATAGCATCCCGCTCAACTGCTTGTCGCTGGGCTCATCCTGTACCGCGATTATCGTCACCTGAGCCATCGAAGGCTGCGAGCTATCCACGTGGCCGATCACCAGATCTCCGGCTTTCGGCAAATGGTCGTCGGCGCTCTTCACCGCCTTTACATTTATCACCCTGTTCGACATATCAGGCTCTACATCGCCCACTACGGTGGACACGACCGAGTCCCCGAGGGATGCGGACCCCATACCTGGCACAAATTCCTCTATCGTCGCGAGTTTATCACCGGGGATAACCAATTTCCCGGATTTCGATTTCTCTGTCTTACTTTCCATCATTCTAAACCAATCACCATAATTTTCCCTAAAGCCAGTGTTTCCTTTCAAACATTTCCATGCTTACTTCGTTGCCAGAAAGTAACCTTAACAATGCATCGGTCTGGGGCACGCTCAGAACTGGCTTTCCAAAGTTGTACCCGTCCACGCTGATTCTCGGACAGCCAGTCTGCACGAAGGCCTCGATGTCTGTCATCGCATTTATTCGGTCGGCCGTGATCTCACGGAGAGCGATCAGCTGGACAACTTTCCCAAAACTCTCCAGTTCTTTTTTCAGCTTAAGAGACTGGTCAGTCATAATCTGTCCCTCTTTGAGTCCAATTATCACCCCGAACCGATATGCCTCTCTAGCTTTGTAAACCGAGAGAACCGCTTTTTTCAGCCGTTCCTCCGCGACGCTGCTCACGTTGATTACTTCGTTCAGGTACGGATCGAGCATGTATGTCGGTTTCCCCGTGGAGAGACAGAGTCCCAGAGCATGAAACATACTCTGTCCCAAAAGCAGCATGACGTCGACTTTATCTCTGATATTGAACGCCGGATAGAATTCGCAACCGAATATCTGCCCATCGTGAAGCTGCCCCATTCCCTTGCCAATTACGGCAGATATTTCATTTCTTTCCAGAATCTCTGAGACTCTAGACAGTTCCGGGACATGCTGCGCGAAAGTGGCCAATCCTGCTCGCTTTATGCCCCCATCCTTTAGAAGATCGCTTGCCTTCTGTGTCACGGTGGCAAAAGAGACATCATCGACGGCATCAATCGAATACGTAATCTTGCCAAACTTTTTGACCGTCACGTTATGCCCTATGTGAAAGGCAACATCTGCACCCAATCTCTGTGCGTCGCCGTCTACGGTATCGCAGGACCCGTACGTCGGGTCGGCAATCACAATTGCCTGCAGGTCGTAGCTCGACTCCAGCTCCTGAGCTATCGCCCTAGTCTCGCGGAGGAGGCCGTCGGGAGCGTTGAAGACGATTCTTTTTGGATGGTTTTGCTGAACTATTGTATCCAGCGCTACCCTGTCAATTTTGATGGTCAAAGACAATAATTCAAGCTCGTTTCAAGATTAAAGGTCGTACTAGCGAAATAACTTTTGGGACTGACCAAGAAAAGGAATGTGCCAGAACGTCGGATTGAGGAGAACGTTAGAATTTGGAAAATTTCCTTCAGATAGCAGCTGCCATCTGTTGTTCGTTCTTTTGAAGCGGCTCGATGACGATGTGGGTAGGCATCGGAAGTTTGGTCGAGGCGCTTTTCATTGCTTCCTTCGCCCTCTCCAAATTTTCTTTCTTTACGTACAGCTCCAAGATAACGGAACCCGGCATCACTCTGGCCGCTAATCCGATAGGCTTTCCCCAGGCCTTCCTCATCCCCTCCTGAAGCCTGTCTGCACCCGCGGTCGCGATCATCTTATTCTCCCTGAGAATGACGTGAGGATACACCTTGACCCTCAGGAAGTAGGCGGTCTCTCCGATCGGCGTGAGTTTCTTGTTAGCCGCAACTCTTGAAGCCTCGAGGGCGTTGTGCCTTATCTGAACTTTTTCAGTGCTGACGAGCTGGAGCATGTAGTCATAATCGGGACTGGCCTGGCCCGTGCTGAACCTGGCAATCTTTGAATTGGGGGCACCCGGAGCGTATACCTTGCTGGTCAAAGGCATCCCGCTCGTCAGGCGGTAATTTTTTCCCTGCAATCGAAATTCGCAAAGAGTCATTTACTCCGCAGAGTACTTAACCTTACCCCTCAGCCGGTTGATTCGATTCCCGCGGCCTCTTCAGGTTTCGATTCCACGGGTTTTTGAATCGTCATCAGGACCATGCTGTCTGTAACCGTGAATCTGGGAACCACTGAGGTGTTTGTCTCAAACATGGTTGCAAGCATGGACTCCAGTGCAATGGACCATTTGTTACCATAATTGTGCCTCAGCGTCATTACCAGCTCGTTATCCGCCGAGGTGCTGTGGTAGTTCGCCCATCGCATGTAGTCGCATATGATCGTCTCGACAAATCTTATACTAGTTTTGAGATCATTTTTCTGTCCAGTGAACAAGATCAGGTCTTTGGGAAATCTTCTCCCGCTCTCGGACGCAAGCGCCCGGAGTGTGTCATCGTCGAACGAGTTTATTACCCGAATAAAATCGTGAACAGAAAGCGTTAGTGTTCCAAAATCCTGGAGGAAACGATCGAAATTGACCCACTTCCTTAAGATCTGATTTGTCAGGCTGTTGACGCTCATACCTCGGCGAGCACTTTCAATTTCGAGAGATTCCAGAACGTCCGCGTCCAATCTAAACGATTTTGTTTGCGTGGGAGTTTTGTCCAAGGCGATTGCGGTACTATCTGATCACTATTTAAGTCAAGATGAATCTTTCGTTCAAGAACTATCAAAAAATTTCGGATAGGGCTCCTCTTTTTCAGTGAAATTTGGGTTTGTCTCAAGTTCAGAAATACCTGTGCGTCCTTTCGTTCTCACAGCTGTCACTGATGGAGCTGTGGAGACTGAAGGAATCTTGCGTGCTGGATTTTGAAATCTTGGCGAGCTCGCCGAATTCCGCCCTTATTGAATGTAGTCAGGAAATCGCAAAGAGTCTTGCGACGAGGAGCGGCGGTATTTTCAAGGTGTGCAGGGTCTGTGGAAGTGCTGTTCAAGAACTCCGAGATTGTCTCCCTCTGCCGGACGACTCAAAATTCAACTGGACGGTATCCACCTATCACTGCAGCTCGGATGTTTTGGAGGATACTAAAATCGCGGTATCTGATCTCCTGAAAAGTTCGTCGTTGGGCAAATCCAGATTTCTGAGACCGGAAACAAGTGAAGACAACGCAGAATTGAAAGTGGCAACTCTTATCAAGAACGTGCTGACTGGTGATAAAGGAAGAACGAAAGGTCTGGATGTCATCGTGGACTGCACCCTAGGAAATGCTCTCTATGGATATACTGCGTTTGCTTCGGACGTCGATGGATTTCAGGAGAGGGATTTTGGAAGGCCTTACCAGGACCCGACAGTCACAATGGGCCCTCGCCTCGCACGCACTCTTGTAAATCTGTGTGGGCTCAGCCGTGGAAAGACTATTCTTGATCCCTTTTGTGGGCTAGGAACGATCTTGCAGGAAGCTCTGATGTTGGGATGTAATGTGGTCGGGGTTGAGATCTCCTCTTCGGAAGTGGCGAGATGTCGCGAGAATCTAGGCTGGCTCATGAAAAGATTTCAGCTGTCTTCGAAACTGTCCTCCATCGTGATCCGCCGAGATACAATGGGTATAGAAAGTTCAGACTTGCCAAGAATCGATGCTATTGCAACAGAGCCTATTCTGATTCCCAAACTGGAGCGAAACCCAACTGCAGAAAGATCTGTGGAGATCATTAGGGGCGTCTCCGGAAAATATACGGAGGCCTTTAGAGCATTTTCCAGAGTCCTCGATCATGGGAGTGCAGTTTCAATAGTGATTCCCGATCTGATTGATGATAGAGGCAAATCTCACGGCATTGATGTAGTAAATCTAGCTGGCGATTTAGGGTTCGTCGCCGTTCACCCGATGGGCGCAAGAATCGAGAACCCCTGTCCTGTTCCGACAGCAAAGAGAAAAATTATCAGGAGAAAGATCTACCTTATGAAGAAGAGACAGAGAGGCGCCTGATCTTCGAACCCGCTCTCGAAGCTAGTCCCATCAGGAGGTAAAGCTCCCTAAGGGAGGGGTCACTCCTGTTGAGCATTCTCTCCAGACTTTCGCGTAACAGATCGAGCTTAAACGATTGAATTTCAGAGTCTTGAGCAAGTTGCAGGAAAAGCGACACCGTCCTCTCCCTCTCCTTTCTGGACGAAGTCAAAGGCCTTTCGCTCGTCGAACTTTCTCTTTCACTTACCGCTCTCGCCGCAGCGCTTGCGAACGCGTAAAAGATGATAGCAGCGGCATGCGAAACGTTGAGAGTATTATAGTCGGACAACGTTCGGATGGTCAGACTGTAATCGCACCCCCTGAGCTCTTCGTTCGTAAGGCCGGTCGTGTCTCTTCCGAAGACGAAACAGGCGCCGGACTTTCTGCCTTCTCCATTAACGAGTCTTTTGAACACCATCCGAGCGCATTCTTCAGGGCTGAGAGTTCTTCTTGTCAGATTTGACCTCCGTCGAGCTTCGATGGCCGTTGTGCCAATAAGGACCTTGAATTTTCGCTTCAAGCTTTCGATAGAAAGGACGTATTCCAACTCTTCGATTAAGTGTCTCCCGTGAGCTGCGAAGAGCGCTGCTTCGGAAAAATTTTTCTCGCCGAGCTTTCTTTTTGAGACTACAAGCAACTTTCTCATCCCAAAGTTAGCGGCCGTCCTAGCAAGATAGCCAAGATTTATCCCAAATTCGGGCTCGACAATGGCGACACTAAAGTCGGATAAAGCTGATGCAGTTTTCTTGCCAGTGAATCTCTTGTTCTTTGAAGCTCTTGACGTGAGACGATTGGGCATTTCCGATCAATCCACTTTTTTTTCACGGGTGATAAGATAAACGAACAGCGACTCGAAAAATAGTTCGCTTTCGGCAACTTTGCTAAAATGCAGACTTTCCTTTTCGCAGAACTGTTGCAGATCGGCAATGGTGTCATCGCTTGATAGAAGCATCACTATCTTGCCCTCCGGCTTCAAAACGGAAAGGGCGCTGGATAGGAATTGAAGCGGCACCTCTACTCCTCCGAGACCACCATCGGTCGTAATATCCTCTATTTTGCCGGAGGGGACGTATGGTGGATTGAATGCGATCACATCAAATGTACTCGCCCTAAAACAGCTCGCCCTGTCGGTAACTGCTAGCTCAATGGACCGTGGCAGCTCTTGGCGAATTGAGGAGAGCGGCAAGAGATCGGTGCCCACGATTCTCTCGAATCTTCGGCCACGGTCCACGGATGACAAGTTGCTGCCTCCTCCAACTCCAATTTCCAAAAAAGAACCCGAACCCTCCAGAGTAATGAGATATTTGCCAAGGAGTTCTGAATCCTCCGAGTACATGTAGGGGAGAATACTCAAGCGACCTTCCGCTCCAACATCGGAAGTATCGCCGCATACTCCGCTGGGGAAATAGTCTCTACTCTGGACGTGATGATCTCATTTGGGACGGTATCGAAATTCTTTTCGTACCCCATTTTTTTGAGCGCCGAAATCAAACGCCTTCCTCTAAAAGAAAAAATGAAATCCAGATGTCTGATCCGTCTCTTGTTAAAGAATGGCTGTTTTATTTTAGGATTCGGAGAGAGAAGCACCGCTTGCGAATCAACTCTTGGCGGAGGATCAAACTCTGCTCTCCCAACCCCGAACATGATCTCAATATTGAAACTGATCTGGGCCACCACGGAAGCCGCTCTATACGAGCGCGATCCTAAAGTACTGGTCAGCTTATCTGAGAACTCAGATTGAAGGATCGCTGCAGTTCTTGCGAATTGATCCGACTTTTGGGCGATCCACTTTAAGAATCTAAGCGATTCTGAGTAGGGCAAGCTCGTAACGCAGGTATCAAACTTCTGAAATTCGAAGTCGACCTCGAACGCATCGCCACAGATGAGCTCGAGGTTCTTGTATCCCGAAAGTGCTTTCCTGGCTTGCTCGCAGACCTCGTGGTCTATCTCGAAGCTCCGGACGAAAGCCGCCCTTTCCGCCAGCCTTTTCGTGAGTATCCCGCGTCCCGCTCCAATTTCGAGAACCTTACTCTGCCGCGAAAGGTTACAAGAATCCACCAACCTGTCAGCAACGAGCCCGGAAACCAGCATATGCTGGCCATACCTTACCCGATGTCCTCTCGCTTTTCGCGCTTCGCGTCCATCAGGCAAGCTAAATCTCGCTAGTGATGCACGAATATCGTAATTCGCGATCCTCCGGATAGCTCCTCCACAATCCGTTTGGCAAGCAGTTTGGAGGGATCGCGAACGCCGACACGTCTTTCCAGATCGGCGAAGCTCTCAAAGGGTTTTCTTTCCCGTTCCGAGACAATCTGCTTCATGAATGTCTTCCCGATCCCGGGAAGGAGTTCCAGCGCGTGCAGGCGAGGCGTTAAGGGTTGGAGCTCGTTGAAGTAAGCCACGTAGCGACGTTCATCGTCTACTATCATTTTTTCCAGAACCGGCTGGAGCTCGTTTCGCGCCTCGGCGCTCAACTCGTCATAGTTCAATTTGCCCAGAACGCTGACGATTTTGGTACGGTTTTCCTTTCCTATTGCGATCTTCTCCCCGGCCAAAAAGTCCGCGTTGGAGCTCACCAAAATCTCCAGTAGAGTTAGGCGTTCCTCACCTACCGCCTGAACGAGGGGCCCCTCACGTTCCCTTATGATAAACGACTTACCGTGAGGGACGAAATCGAGAACGTATGCAAACTCCTCGTACTTCTTCGCCGCAGGTGTGGAAGAGTACAATTTTCTTTCACGGAGAGCTGCTGACTAATCTAGGAACTGTCGACTCTGCAATTAGCCGTCGAAAATTGGGCCCTTGGATCTAATTTCATTTGACGGAGATCTGATACTTGTTCATTTGAAAAAGCGAGGAAGTACTGAAGAAAAAGGACGATCCTTCTTTCTACTCGGCCAGAACTTTCAGTATTTTTTCTACGGTTGCGGTCGGGATTAGTTTCCTCCACCCAGAAGTGAAAACCCTAAGCTCCTCTTGAGACTTTGGCAAGACATTTATGAGCTCCGTAGCTTCTTCCATGGTAAGGCCACATTCCTCAATAAGCGATTTTCTCATTTTCTTCGCCTTTTCTGGTTCTACCTTCGAAAACTTGAGAAGATAGTCCATAGTGCGCTTCTGAATTTGATCAGTCTGTTCAGGGTCAATTTTCGAAAGAATTTCTTTTGCCTCGGGGATCGTAATGATCCTCGCTTTTTTCGTCGCGAGTTGTTGCGCCTGCTCAGTCAATGAAATAACCACACACTCTACCGGATAGTTTTCTTGTCTAATCTAAACGAGAGGGCGGACGTGCTCTAAACGAGCAATGACAGTCTTTCTTGTATCCCCGACCGCGACAATCAGTACAAGACTACGCCTTCGCACTTCCTCCACGCTGCCAACAGAACCCTGAAATCGCCGGTGCGGCATTCCCTTGGGCTGCCGGGAATCCACATCAATTACCACCCGATCGCCTATCTTGTAATCCCTAAGAAAGGCACCAAGGGGAGACCTAGGCTTCCCCCTAAACATGGCCCTAGTTTTCCTCCTGTAGCCGCGCGATTTCGGCATGGATCTGTAACTATCCGGGAACGTTCGTCCAGAAGCGCTTTAAATGCTTCTGTTAGGAGGATCCCAAATCAGATCAATGCTCAGAGATGGCGCGATTTCCGAATCCGCGGATGAGTCACTTTTCTGAAAGCTCTTTGGGCTTGTTAATTTTCAGGAGTTCATAGTGATAACGTATGTCCGTAGGAAGGGTGGCCGTTCTCTACACAGGAGGAAAGGACAGCACTTATGCGATTGAAAAGCTGAAAGAAGCAAATTTCAAGGTGACGTGTCTCGTTAGCGTGATCTCGGAGAATCCTTATAGCTACATGCTTCACACACCCAACATTAAAACTACAGAGCTTTCGGCGACTGCGCTGGACATCCCCATAGTTTATGGACGCACCAAAGGAGAGAAGGAAAAAGAGCTCTCGGACATTCGAGATTCGATCAACGAAGCACGAAGAAGATATCCCTTTGAATTTCTTGGGTCAGGTGGATTGTGCAGTGAATATCAAAAGTCAAGACTGGAGAAGATAGCCAGGGAGATCGGATTAACCCCGCTTTCTCCCCTATGGGGGATTGATCAGAGGCGCTACATGCGAAACCTAGTGAAGAAGCGTTACCGATTCATATTAACAGCTGTGTCCTCCGCAGGCCTCGACGAAAAGTGGCTGGGGAGAACCATTGACGAAGAATCGATCAAACAGCTGGAGAGCTTGTCTGACAAGTATCATTTCAATCCCGCTTTCGAAGGCGGCGAGGCGGAGACTTTTGTACTCGACTGCCCGCTTTTCAGGAAGAGTCGCCTCGAAATCGTCGAATGCGAAAGTGAGTGGGACGGTTCCAGCGGCAGACTGACGATCAACGAAGCCAGGCTAGTCGACAAAAACGCTGAACGGGCAGAAAATGTTGCCGCAACAGCTCCGGGATAAACCCGGACATCTTCGGTTGGGGGACTCCATTCTCCCAAGTCCTCCAAGCATTGATTTTCGCAAGCTCCCTTGAAACCAGCTCTTCGACTCTACAAGCTTAAATGAAAGTTCCAACAGCTTTAGGAGATTCTATGCTTGACAAACTGAGAGAAGGCTTTCAGAATGCCGTCAATCGTTTGGTCGGGTCCGCCACTGTTGACGAGAAGGAGATTAAGGAATTCGTCCGGGACATCCAGCGGACTCTTCTCTCGGGAGACGTCGACGTTGCTACTGTCAAGAGCCTTTCCGAGAAAATCGAGAAGAGGGCACTTGAAGAAAAGCCTCCGCCGGGGCTACCCCGGAAGGATCACATTGTAAAAATCCTGTACGAAGAATTTGTAAAGATCTTAGGAGAGGGAGGGAAGCTTGACCTTCCCACAAACCGGCCCAACGTCATCCTCGTGGTGGGCATCCAGGGCAGCGGCAAGACTACCACCATCGGGAAGCTCGGCAGGCTACTTGCAAAGAGGGGATATCGCGTCGGCGTGATTGCCGGTGACACGTTCCGGCCGGGTGCGATTACGCAGCTGAAAACGATCTGCTCCGATATCAACGTACCGGTCTTTTCGATCGACAATGAAAAAAACTCCGTCAAGGTCGTGAAGGCGGGTGCTCATTACTTTAGGGAGCAGAACGCGAACGTGATAATCGTGGACACTGCGGGCAGGCACAAGGAAGAGAAGGGCCTCCTAGATGAAATGAAGCAGATTTCGGATGCCGTTTCGCCCGACTTCACGTTTCTCGTTCTGGACGGTACGATCGGTAAGGCAGCTTTCGGACAGGCGGCGGCCTTTCACAGAGCAGTGCCCGTCGGAGGGATCATCATGACAAAGCTTGACGGTGCCGCCAAAGGCGGCGGAGCTCTCGCTGCAACAGCGGCCACCGGCGCCAGAATATTCTTCATCGGCACGGGAGAGCGTGTCGACGATCTCGAGACATTCAATCCAACTAGGTTTGTCGGTCGGCTTCTGGGCATGGGCGACCTGCAATCACTCTTAGAGAGAGCTCGGGATCTTGAGAACGCGGCGGACGAAAAGCAGATCAAGAGGATGATGTCGGGAAAGCTTACCATGAATGACTTTCTTGCGCAGATCGAACAGGTGAAAAAATTTGGGTCGTTGAAGAAAATACTCGAAGCTGTACCCGGTTTCTCGCAAGCCAACGTCTCTACCGAAAACATCGAAGAGATCGAGGGAAAGATGCAGTACTGGCGCGCGATGATTCAAGCGATGACCCCTCCAGAAAGGGAAGATCCCGAATTGCTGAACTCCCAGAGGATAAAGAGGATCGCCAGAGGAACCGGCGTCCCGGAGAGAGATGTGAAGGATTTGCTAACGAGGTACAGGCAAGCAAAATCCGTTATGAAAGCTAGCAAGGGCCGGCAGTTCCGGACGATGATGAAACAAATGAACCGACAACAATGATCTTGCATCCTAGCTATTATCGAAGTCAACTTAGGGCGGCTTGAAACCCATCGATCGGAGTCTGAGCACGTAATTCCACCTGCTTCGTTTTACTCCTTAGTTCTTCTAGTACCTATTCTTCTTAAGATATGCAAAGCAACCGGAGAGGAAGAAAAAAGATGAAATCGTCAGTAATGGTGCTTCAAGGCCTTTCTCTCTGCAAATTCTGTCAGAAGAGGCTCGGCTTCAAACTAGGGAAAGACAATAGCGAGGGGGAGGAAAATTCGTGTTATGTTTGCGGAGGTATGATGGCGCGAGTAAAACCCCTGGCAGAGGAAATCGTGGCCAAGTTAGGGGAATACGAGTACAACACGTTTCTCGTGGGAGCGTCGGTACCTCATACAGTTTTGGACAACGAAGACGAGCTCCGGTCTCGTTTCAAAATCAAGGGTCGCGACAGCGTAAAGTCGCAGATAACGAAGCTGCTGAGCCAGAAAGTTAAGCAGCAAACAGGTAAAGCTGTAAATTACTCTAGGCCCGATCTGACAGTTCTCGCCTCGATGAATGAAGGGCTAATCACCATTAATCTGAGATCTGTTTGGCTTCGTGGAAGATATGTGAAGCTCAGGAGGGGGTTGCCCCAGAGGAGTTCCGTTTGTGGCATCTGTAGCGGTCTGGGGTGCGCGGAGTGTGACTACAAAGGGAGGACGATCGATAGCGTGCAATCTAAAATTTCCGACTTTCTTACCGGAGTCTTTGCTGCGGAGGGATGTAACTTTGTCTGGCTGGGTAGCGAAGACGATAATAGCTTGGTGAGCGGCTCCGGGAGACCATTTTACGTGGAGGTAACAAAGCCCAAGAAGAGGTTTGCCATGAAGGAGGTGCTCACCAGCCGTGGCAATGGAGGTAAAAGAAAGACTTTCTTCAGGACCAAGGAGGTCCAAATCAAGGAACTTGAGCTGCTGGAGCGCCGAGTCACCGATGTTCCTCAGTTTGAGATCACCGCCCAGGTGAATCTGAAAAGAAAAACAGATGCGCCACCTTTTGGAGATTCGCAAATAGAATCGCTGGAGAAGAACTTTTCAAACGTCTTGACGAGCGTCCGTTTGTCACGAAAGTTTAGGACTGTTCAGAAGGAGATTCGCGGGATCTCCTGCAAGACCAGAGATGGGGGCGAAACAATAGAGCTCCTACTGAACTGTGACGGTGGGATCCCTCTCAAAAAGCTGGTCTCGGGACAAGACGAAACGGTGAGGCCTAACCTCGGCGCCTACTTTTCCTCGTATGAGATCGACCCCGAAAAGCCCTTCGATATTCTAAACGTCACGATGAAAAAGGGATCGACAATGATTCCCGGATTAGGAAAAGACACTCCTGCCTTAAACGATCTAGGTTACGATTCCAACTGAATCCTTTTGCAATAGTGTCGGATTTCGCAATATTCATGCGTTAACAGGGGACGGCGCTCTTTTCCCAGAACCAAAGGGGTTCCCTCTGCCGCCTTCTGGAGAACCACATCACAGACTCCCGCCTCCAATCCGTAGATCCGGACGCAGGGCTCAGACGGCTCTTCCAAGCGCGGAGAAAAATAATTTCCTCCGTGCGCATCATCGGGGAAGTTAACGAAACCCAAAGGGTAATCTTAAATTCTTTGCACTGCCTTAAGCTTCCTTTGATTTGAAAATTGGTGGATCTCGTTAATCATTTTCAAATTCAAAAGAATCTCGAGAGTCGAACCTGTCAGTTTATATGCAAGCGAGATGCACAATAGTATCTTTAGCTTTTTGTCGGTGATGGAATTTGGCGATTAAAGATCAAGAGAAAAATGGCGAGGTTACTTCGGAAGAGATAGGATCCGGCAAAGCAACTTCCGAAGACAACGAAGAAAAGAGGAAGAAGGAGCGGGAATCTGAAAAGTTTGCCCGTGAAATCGAGACTCTAGGGGATGAATTGGAGTTAGAGCGGCGCAAGTCATCCGAGCTTACCAACAGAATGCGGTACCTTCAGGCAGACATTGCGAACCTGCAAAGACAGGCCGACCGGAGAGTTTCCGAAGTGCGAAATCAAGTAAAGCTGACCTGGATTCTGGAAATCATTTCGATAAAGGAAGATCTGGACAGGGCGGTTGGAGTCGCCCGCGAAACTCGCGATAAATCAAGTGTTGTTGAGGGTCTGCAGCTTGTCTCTTCAAGGATTGAGAACATTTTGAAGCTGGAGTCAGTGGAAGGCATCCGCGCAGAGGTGGGCGCTCGCTTTGATCCCAACCTTCACGAGGCCGTGGCGTTTCATGAGTCCGAAACAGGGGAGCAGGGGACGATACTTGCTGTGATCAGCCCTGGATACTCCGTCGATGGCAAGGTCATAAAGCCCGCAATGGTTGAAGTGGCTCGAAGAAAAGAGAGAAAGAAGTCCGACGACGAAAAGCTGCTTGCCGCCGAAGGTTTAGTCAAAGAGTTAGAAATTGAGGAAGCTACGGGACAGAAAAATGCGTAGCAATTGCGAGGACCGAATTTAACGGAAAAATAAAAACTGGATGAGAATGTGTGGAGTAACGAAGTGAGAGAATAGAAAATGGCTAAAATAATTGGAATAGACCTAGGAACGAGTAATTCCGCCGCCGCCGTTATGATGGGCGGAAGGCCGACGATCATACCTTCGGCTGAAGGGACTTCGGTAGGGGGGAAGGCGTTTCCTTCCTATGTGGCTTTCACCAAAGAAGGACAGCTTCTGGTCGGAGAGCCTGCGCGCAGGCAGGCTGTCTCTAACCCTGAGGGGACGATCATGGCGATCAAGCGGAAGATGGGTACCGACTATAAGGTTCACATCTACGGAAAGGAGTACACCCCGCAGCAGATCTCGGCCTTTATCCTGCAGAAAATTAGATCGGATGCGGAAGCATTTCTCGGGGAGAAGGTGGACAAGGCAGTCATCACCGTGCCCGCCTACTTTAACGACAATCAGAGGCAGGCGACGAAAGACGCCGGCGCGATCGCTGGGCTTGAGGTCGTCAGGATTATCAATGAGCCGACGGCTGCTTCTCTGGCCTACGGACTGGATAAGGCCGGCAAAGATCAAAGGATTATGGTCTTCGATCTCGGTGGCGGAACCTTGGACGTCACGATCATGGAGTTCGGGGGCGGGGTCTTCGAGGTCAAATCAACGAGCGGGGATACCCAGCTGGGTGGAACGGATATGGATAACACGCTCGTAGACTACATCACTTCGCAGTTCAAGGGCCAGACCGGAATCGACGTGAGGAACGACAAGGTCGCAGTTCAGCGAATCCGGGAAGCTGGCGAAAAAGCCAAAATCGAACTTTCGACGACGATTACCACTGAGATCAACTTACCTTTCATTGCGGCCGACGCGTCGGGGCCGAAGAATCTCGCCCTAACTTTAACCAGGGCGAAGCTGGAGGAGCTGATCAATCCAATCATCGAGCGCTGCAGACACCCGACGATGCAGGCAATCCAGGACGCAAAACTGGAACCAAACCAGATCGACCGAATCATACTCGTGGGCGGCCCGACCAGAATGCCAATCGTCCGGAATTTCGTCGAAAAGATTATGGGCAAACCTGCAGAGCGAGGCGTCGATCCGATGGAGTGCGTGGCGACGGGCGCGGCGATCCAAGGAGCCGTACTGACCGGTGAAGTCACGGACATATTGCTTTTGGATGTTACACCCCTTTCGCTGGGAGTTGAAACCATGGGAGGCCTCTTGACCAAAATAATCGACAGGAACACGACCATTCCGACTAAGAAAAGCCAGATCTTCACTACCGCAGCTGACTTCCAGACCACGGTGACCGTCCACGTCTTGCAAGGAGAAAGAGCAATGGCATCAGACAACGTTTCGCTGGGGAACTTCAACCTCACGGGCATTCCCCCCGCGCCTAGGGGGATTCCGCAGGTCGAAGTGGCTTTTGACATTGACGCGAACGGGATACTCAACGTGTCTGCAAAAGACTTAGCGACGGGCAAGCAGGCAGGCATTGCGATCACCGCCTCTACGAAGCTATCTGACAAGGAAAAGGATCGCATGATAAAGGAAGCGGAGCAGTTTGCGGAAACCGACAAGAAAAAGCGTGAGGAAGCGGAGATCAGAAATCAGGCAGACAGTCTGGTCTATACCACGGAGAAGACCAAATCCGATCTCAAGGACAAGATACCCGCCGACCTCATGACAAAGCTCGACGCCGCCCTAAAGGAGCTGAAGGACTCGATGGCTGGGACGGATACCGAGGCAATCAAACAAAAGAGTGAGGCGCTGAGTAACGTCCTGAAAGACATAGGGACAGTTGCCTATCAGCAGGCCGCGGCAGCTGCCTCGAGCGCTTCTTCGAACGCGACTTCGGGAGGCACTTCGTCCTCCGCCTCCTCTTCGCAATCGACTGGTGGGCCGACGGTCGTTGACGCAGAGTACAAGGTAGACCAGGACTCGACTCAGAAAAAAGACTGAGCGACGTTAGCTTGTGAGGGAAACCAAAAGATGTCGTCGACCTCTTCCGAAAAAAGGGACTATTACGAGGTACTAGGGGTTCCGAAAAACGCGGACAAGGATCAGATAAAGAATTCCTACCGGAAGCTTGCGATGCAGTACCATCCGGACCGCAACAAATCACCGGAAGCTGAGGAGAAGTTCAAGGAGATTTCCGAAGCGTACGCAGTGCTTTCAGATGACGCCAAAAGATCGCAGTACGATCGGTTCGGCCACGAAGGGATCCAGGGCAGATACTCTACCGAGGATATTTTCCGCACCGCCAACTTTGATGAGATCCTGAGGGATCTCGGTTTCGGAGGATTCGGCGGCTTCGGAGGAAGCATCTTCGACATGTTCTTCGGGAATATGACAGGATCGGGGCGGGGCGCGAGGCGCGGCGCAGATCTGCGGTACGATCTCGATGTTACTCTCGAACAGGTAGCTTCCGGGCTGAGCACGGAGATCGAGATACCCAGAACTGAACGGTGTTCGGTATGCAGGGGAACCGGGGCAAAGCCAGGCAGCTCTCCGCGAGTATGCACCGAATGCGGCGGCCGGGGACAGGTGCAGCGTGTCAGCTCCTCGGGGTTCGCACAATTCGTTCGGATCGAGACTTGTAGGGCCTGTAGGGGCAAGGGCGAAGTGCTCGATAATCCGTGTCGGGATTGCAAGGGAAGTGGAACAATTCAACGTACCCGGAAGATAACGGTGAAGATACCTCCAGGGATCGAAAACGAATCGTCTCTGCGCTTGAGGGGGGAAGGAGACGCGGGTGAAGGCGGCAATACTGCTGGAGATCTGTACGTAGTCTGCCACGTGCTCCCTCACAAAGTCTTCACAAGGGAGGAGTCGGATCTGCGTACCAACGTTCCTCTCGACATGGCGAGCGCGGCTCTGGGCACGTCGGTCAAAGTTCCAACGATCGATGGAGCGGGCGCAGAGATTATGATACCGGCAGGAACTCAGAACGGGACCACACTGAAACTCAAGGGAAAAGGAATCCCTGTAATGGGGAGCTCAAATAGGGGGAACGAACTAGTTACGGTAAACGTGACTATACCTGGGAAACTAACCGACAAGCAAAAGGAACTTTTGAAGCAATTCAAGCAGATTGAGGAAGAGAAAAAAAAAGGGTTTTTCAAATTCTGAGAGAAGCTAGCCACCTTTTACTCTCATTATTTTTGTTTTTCCCATCACGCGCCAGTACTCTACTTCTGCGCCAGAAACAATCTTGCTTTTGATATCCGGGTCGGTGGGAACCGGAACATCGAACGTCTCAAACGTTTCGAGATCCATCAGCTGGACGTTCGTTGGGTTTGAAGAGACAACCTGTCCGGATTTTTTTTCGATAAGAGGGACTTCAACATTGGTGGAAACCGGTAATACCAGGCTTCTTTTGACGCTGTCGAAAACGCCTATTCCTACCACACGGGCCTTTGCGGCTCCATGCTTTCCCGGCTTGCTCTTGTCGTACTCGACTATCCTGCAAGGTTCGCCGTCAATTAAGATGTACGAGCCATCCTTCAGACTGCCAAGATCCACTGGCCTACTCATTTAAGCAACCGGTGAAGCACGAAATTTCGTCACTGCATATTTAACCTTAATTATCATGAATTAGAAAAGCAACATCGGGCTTGATCGAAAATTTTCGAATCTCCTCTGTCACAAATTTTTTCTCTAAATTTTCGATCTCGCATGGATTGGGAAGAGCCTTGACTGCAATTAAGGTGCGTCTGTTCTGAAGGTTTCCCGAATCGCAATCATCTCTAAGGAAGGTCACGGAGAGGCAAAGGAAATCGCGAGAGACATTGCAGAGCTCTTAATGTCTGATGGGATCGGCATCACAAGTTTTCCAGACCTTCACATGAGGGGAGTGGATCATGTCAGAACTGTCGGGGAGGTCGGAAAATCAAAATTTGATCTCGTGATCACGGTCTCCGGGGACGGTACAATTCTTAGACTCTTGAGACTTTTGGACAGCACAATTCCGTGCCTCTGTGTGAATGTCGGGGGCCGAGGGATCCTTGCAGAGATCAAGCCAGATCAAATAAAATTCGCTCTGCGAAAAGTCGAGGAGGGCGACTACCACATCGAAAAAAGGCTCAGGATCTCTCCCTCGCTTGGAGGCAAGCTCTTACCGCCTGCCCTGAACGAGGTTCTGGTAATGAGGCGGTCTCTTTCAAAGACCCCGCTTTTCACTATTGATCTGGATCATGGAACTGTATTTTCTCAGAGAATGGACGGCGTGTTGATCAGCACGCCAACAGGGTCCACGGGGCACGCGTATTCGTACGGATCCCCATTTATTGAAGGTTCACTTCAAGTTTTCGCGATAACTCCCATAGCTCCAATAAACAGATTCCCCATCATAGTTGTGTCCCCTGCGAAGATCCGCGTTCTGGGCAACTACTCTCTTGCGGTCGTGATCGATGGACAGGACACTTTCAACATCGACGCTGATACCTACGTCTCATTCAAGAAGCATGACAAGGAAGCTGTATTCGTGCGCTTCGACCGGGCGGGGCCCTTCAGACAGCTGAAGAATCTTGGTTTTCGATGACCGCTGAAAACGATTCGGTTGTTCTAAAAATGGCCATCAATTCCCGTTCCGCGTTTAGCGAAAAGTTTGATAAGCTCGCGAATAGACAATATTGGTTGTGCGCATCAATTCCGTAACCGTTAGGATCTTAGGGAAGCGCTCTGGGCGCGGTACATTTCAAAACCATCGACTGTCTTGAACTTCTGTTCGTTTGACTGGCCTAGAAAGAAACTGAGTCACTAGGGTTTTGAATTTTCAGAAAATGCCCCAGCAGTATCTGGTTTTAGACACTACCGCGTTCTATGCGGGGGTACCTTACACGAACACAAGCGAGAACCTTGTAACCACTCCCGATGTAATAAGCGAGGTCTCAAACGAAAGAACGAGATCCCTAATCGCACTCTCGAAGATTAACGTGCTCCAAGCCACTCCAGAAGATTTCAGAAGGGTGAAGGATGCAGCCCGCCGGACCGGCGACAACAACCTCTCCAAGGCCGATCAGAGCGTGCTCGCTTTGTGCCTCTCGATCGCTTCGGAAGGAAACGAGGCGATCTTGCTTTCGGACGATTTCGCTGTCGAAAATGTCGCCTCGAGGCTGGGAATAAAAGCGAGGCCTCTAATGACCGGAGGGGTCACGACCGTCGCGGAATGGGTTTTCTTTTGCCCCGCGTGCGGCAAGAAGTATTCCAAGCAGAGACCAGATTGCCTTGTATGTGGCACTAAATTGGAAAAGCGTCTCAAGAAAAAGTAGCGAAACGCGGATCGCATAGAATCCCACCGCTCAATTTCTAGAAAGAAGGAAACTTCAGAGTTGGGCTCTTTAGATCATTTCTTTTGCCGATGTTAAGGAGAAGGGCAGTTAACCTCTCCACCTCCCCCGACAGGTCCAGACTCCCGAGATATAGCGGTCTTAAGCCCGAAATTTCTGACACCAATGAGGCAACATTCTCATAGACTTCAAGCTTGTCGGTTGCCACGGGGACATCGGCAGAGATTTCTTTTTCACGATAAAGGACGTTTGCGGGAACTGTCTGAAAGGCGGCTGCGACATTGACGGAGTCAGGTATCCGCTGCTTGATTCTTTGAGCGAATGACGATCCCGAGGCGTCCTCATTAACTCTGAACTCGTCCCCTTTCTTCGTGACGGCGGCAACGGCCGATATCAGTACTTGATCGCCACGAAACTTCGCGGAAAGATTCTCCATCGTCTCGAGTGCATTCTCGCACGGCACAGTTAACACTAAAATGTCGCACTCTTTTGCCACGGCAGCATTTTCCGCGGCCTTCAGGTTTTGTTTAACATAATCTCGGTTTTTTTCACTGTAGATGTCTCCTACCGCAGATTTAGCCTTGTCCAAATTTCGAGAGCCCAGGAAGACTTCATGTTTCTTTGAGAAGTGAAGGGCGAGGGCACTCCCGAGATCTCCTGTCCCCCCGATTAGCCCAACTCGGGTCATTACTGTATAGGATCCCTTCGTCGCTTAATCTAGTTTTAACGATCTTTACGAAACGACACGAAGTGACGGGTTTTGAGGAAGCTATAATTCCAAGGAGACAGAAGAGAGACCACAACAAGGAACGAATACAAAAAGGAGCAACGGAGGGTCTTTGCCGATCTCACAGGGACTGAAAGCTGGTCTCGCAGCAGGAGCGGTGTATGGGGGTCTAGTCGGCCTGCTTCACTTGGGTACTCTGGAAGCTTGCAGCGCCGCCCAGATCAGTTACATCAGTCACGTTTTGCTTCAGCAGAATCCCCCAACCAATGAGACGGCCTCTTCCATGTTTGGTACTGATGTTCTCTACTTTCCGATGGTGTACGGAATATGGGGCCTGATCTATGGAGTCTTGTACGGTGTGGTCTTCTCCGTTATCTACTTCAAGTTGCCAGGTTCCACTTCTAGGAAGAAGGGGATGGTTCTTGGAATTCCCGTGTTCTTTATAGGCGTCTTCGCGGGCCCGGCATACGTGTTGTACCAGTGCTCTCCTTCGTTTCTGCCCATGATCTCGCTGGGCCTGGGTCTTCCGATTTCCTTTCTGTACGGATACCTCTTGGGGCTATTCTACGATAGCTTCGGTCGTCTGGCTTTGGAGCAGAAAGAAAATATAAAATTGGGAAATACTGATCGCTCCAAACTCCTAATCATTTTCAATGCCCCATGGATCGCTCAATATCGTACGACAGTCTGGCTGTTACAACGTGAGCTGGGAGCTGACGGTCTGAAATGGAAATTATTTCGTTCGCTAGATTCTTCACGTCCTCCGTGAAATGACCTCTGGCAAAACCTCCTACGATCCACACACATGTTGACCGAGTATTAGCGCCGTTGGCGCCTGAAATATAATTGGGAAGTTTTCTGAGTATTCCCTGGGTGCTCAAACAGTATACTTCTCGAGGCTTCAGAAGCTTGACAAGCTCGTTAGTCTCCTGGGTACCCTCGTCACTAAAGAGATCTCTCTCTGCCGATCCGAATTCTTTGCGCAGAATCTTAGACATAACACCGTTGAATCTCAGCTGCGTTCGAGGAAGTCGAACTCCGTCTTTCACTACAATCACGTCCTTGTATACGGTATGTATCACCGGCTGAATGAGGTTTCCCCAATAAGCGGGAGTACTCATTATGTCCAACAAGGCAAAATGAACAACATCGGGTCGGCCCCTTTTCTCCTTTCCCGGAAGCTTTTCGATT
>JASHPQ010000299.1 GCA_030037995.1 Nitrososphaerales archaeon
GCATCCCTCTTTGAGAAGTGGACAGCTCATTGGAAAGATTTGATCGACTTTGAGATTATACCTGTCATGACGGGAGCCGAAGCCGCTGAGCTAGTTCTCGGCAAGACCAAGTGACATTTATCATGACGCGCCGCCCCAAAGGGCTGGATCATTATTTCAACCCCATGCCCTAGGCGACTTGTTCTCCAAGCTTTGCAGGACTTCCATATGGTCGCTCCGGAACTCGACCGGAAGCTTCCCCCTGTCGAAGTACTCTACTCTCTCGATATCCTGAGATAACTTTCCAACGCCATCTATGGAAGTGTCGTAAAGAAAACAAAGATCCCAGTGCTTGTCGCCGTATGACTGGATGTCGAGCAATCTAACGTTTTTCGGGTCTACTCCCAGCTGCTCCCTTACTATTCGTCTCGTAGCTGCTTCCGGATGTTCTCCGAAATTGATAATGGAGGAGGGAAACACCCACTTTCCCGCCGTGAATTCCGGACGGATCTTTTTTACGAGGAGTAACTCATTGTTACCCTTCTTTATTATTGCAAACACCGAAATATGAACGACTTCTTCCGACTGCTGTCCTTGGGCTTGAGGAGTTAACCTCGCCAATTTTTGGCTGCTACTCATGACTATCTCTTGGTTGCGCCCCTAAATATAAGCGCAAGCCCCAACAGCAGCCCATCCAGCTGTGTAAAATTCAGAAGAACCATCCGAAGCCTCGATGTAAACAAAGGCTCCGGGAACTCCTTTTTCCACAATACGATCTAGTTCTAACTGAATCGGATTCAAAAATTTCACCTGAAAGTAAGGCTATGTATAATGTTCCCGCTTGATCGGATAAGAAAGCGTTACCGTCAGGGAGGAAGTGTACAACTTGATCTCGATTGTTATCTAATTTCTTCCTCAAGGAACTCAGCGTGATTCTGGGATCAGTGGAGAGCAACCGTACGAGGAATCAAATTGCTCAGAAATAGTTAGCAAGGGAACAAAAAATAATCAGCTAGTTCGAGGGCCTTTGCCTATGATCATAGGCAATGAATAGATATTCGTGGACCTTGTTCTTTATCCTCCCCACTGCGTGTCCTTGATTTGCAAAGCTGTACGTGTGCGGAGCCACTTCGATCTTCACCTCATCTTTGACCTTTTCTAGCATACTTCTCAACTCATCCATATCGGGGAAGGAATTTGAGGAATAGGACACCACTATTATAGACTCTGCAAATCTCTCGAACAATTCATTTAGAGCGTTCGTTGCCGTCTCCCTCCGGGAAAAAGGTGTCGGATAGTAACTGGAACTAAATTTCTTTGTCTTGGTATTCTCGTCGATCTTCAGATCCTTCCAGTACTTCGAGTACCCTTCGACGAAGTGATACCGCCTGACATAATCGTTATCCGAGAGAGGACTCCAGTACGGAGGATCGAGGTAGACTAGGTCAAAATTGGTCTTCTTGAAATTCATAATGTTCTCGCAATAAGCCCCGTTGTTTCTACCATTGTCAAAGACAGCCTCGTTAAATAATCTGACCGCGTTGACGAAATGTTGGTGTAAATCGATCTTAAAGTCACGTCGGTGGTCTCGGCCCTTGTTGCCGGTCACCGTAAAGATGCCGCGAGGATATCTCTTCTGACAGGCTCTGCAAGCTGCCGCGATGGCGAGATGTTTCCCGTAAGATGGCCGCATGTCGCAAATGTTTGCCCAGAGAGAGTCCAGGAAATAGCATTCTTCATGTGTAAAATAGATCTCTTCAAAATAATCGCGGACCGTGGTCGGAGCGTCCAATCGCGCAGTCTGCAACGCTGCGAGTTGCTGCTCGTCTATTTTCAGCCTTGAATTCTCGATTACTGCCTTGCAGATTTCGTAAGAAAAGTTGAGAAAATCATTGGTAGAAACTTCCTTTCGTCTTTTCTTGAATTCGTAGGCCACCGCCCCAGACCCGGAGAACGCGTCGAGAACCGAATCGTACTCAAATTTGCTTAACTTGTCGAAGATGAAGTCGAGAATGGCAGACTTACTGCCCATGAACTTTGTGAAAAGTGGCGGCTTCGAAATAGTCGCAGAATCCGAATGGTTATCCGCTATCAAGGTTGTTTGTGATAAGGACTTCCGCGACATTCCCCCGTTCGTCCCCCTTGCAGTTGATGTATCTAGGAGCAAAAACCCTGACTAATTTGAATTTCCTGTCGGCATACAATTCTCTGATTAGAGGATGATCGGCATTGCTCAGAACGAAAGTGCAACCCCTCTCATCCAGTTTCCTCACGCTTTCACTGAGACGCTCGTGGTCCTTTTCAGAAAAAAAATCCTTGGTGTAGCGATTAAAGTCAGAATATTTCCCGACCGCCGGATACGGTGGGTCGAGATAAACAAAATCTCCCTTGCGAGCAAGATTCTCGAGAACCTCTTCGAAATCTCCCATCATCAACGCTGCTTTCTGAAGAGCCCTGCTCGCACTTGAAATCACCTTCTCTGTGGGAAGAGACAATTTCTTGTATCTGCCGAATGGCGTGTTGAATTCCCCGCTTCGATTCACCCGGTACAGCCCGTTGAAGGCGGTTCGATTCAGGTAAATCATCCTCGCTGCTCTCTTGATCTTTTGATTCCGAGGGAACTTCCACTTTCGTATCTCATAGAAGGTTTCTTCGTTGTAGGGTAATCCGGCGATCTCTTGAAGTGTTTCGATCAAACTTTCATAGCGGTCTCTTACTACTTCGTAGCAGTTCATCAATTCTTGGTTTGAATCAGCAAGGATTGGATTTTTAGGGCACAGCGAAAAGAAAAGGGCACCACCACCTACGAACGGCTCGATGTACTTCGCGTAGTTTCTGGGAACGAAACGAATGATCTCTCGAACAAGCCTTACCTTTCCCCCCGCCCATTTCAGGAAAGGACGAACCCTATTGAGCGAGTCCGCCTCGAGAGGATTGGTCTCGGAGCTGTCGAGAAGTGTCATCTAGATGATATCTAATGACGGATTTTGGGGGAGACTCTATTATGCCTT
>JASHPQ010000300.1 GCA_030037995.1 Nitrososphaerales archaeon
CGAGAACACCCAGTCCGGATTTTCTCCAACTACTATGCTTGAGAATTTTCCTTCCTTTGGAAAAAAGTCCAGCTGCTTCAGAGGGTCGTCGCACAACGGCATGGAAAAAGTGGCAGAAGCCCCTCTAGCCACGGCTTCACGCAGGATAGGAGAGAATCCCGCTGCTACCACTTCGCCCAAAGTATGAGTCGATGCAAAGGCCAGGGCGGCCTTGCTCGAGTGGGACATTTTGAAATCGCTACTTTCGAGGTCGGTAAACCGCTTTGCCGATGTTGAAACGGACGCAGGAATTGCCTGGACGTAAACTAGGGTACGCTGCTCTTCTTCAGTTTCCGGCGACAAAAGAAAGCACGAGCTTGCTCTTTTAGAACTGCTGATTTCCGGATCCGGGTCCCAAAAGATCTCTCGCAATTACGAGTCTCTGGATGTCATTCGTACCCTCGTAGATTTCAGAGATAACTGAGTCCCGGTAGGCGCGCTCCACTCCGCTCCCCTCGGTATACCCCTCGGCTCCCAGAACCTGCATCGCCCTTTCGATGGACCGGCTGGCGGCTTCCGAGCAAAATGCCTTCGCCATCGCCGTGTGTCTGGAAATCGCTTCGCGATCCGGGCGCGGGATCTTCTCGCCTCTAGCCAGCCGCTCGAAGTACACGCCGACCTCTTCCAGCGACTCGTAGCTCATCAGGCGAGCCACATGCGCATCGATCGCGGTGTCTGCAATCATCCAATTTACCGACTGCAGGGACTGCATCTTCGGATGCTGGTGGACCCAAGCTATCATGATTTCGAGGGCAGACTCGCACCCACCCACTGCCCCAGCGGAAAGAGATGCTCTCCCACCATCTAGGGCAGTCAGGGCGACGAGAAATCCAGCGCCGAATGACCCTAGTATATTCTCCTTCGGAACCGGACAATCTTGGAAGACGACCTGGGCTGTGGTGGACGCCCTAATTCCCATCTTCTTTTCCACCTTGGCGGTTGACACTCCACCAAAGGATCGTTCCACGATGAAAGCGCTGATCCCTCCGTAAGCGCCTAGGGCGAGGTCGTTTGCGGCGAAAACTACGAAAGTATCGGCCCGATCACCGTTTGTGATGAACTGCTTTGTTCCATTCAGCACGAAATGGTCTCCTCTCTTTGTCGCGGTAGTTTTGATATTCGCTGCGTCGCTACCCGCACCGGGTTCCGTAAGACCAAACGCCCCGAGCTTCCTCCCGCTGGCCAGATCCGGCAAGTAGCGGTCCTTTTGCTCCTCGTTTCCAAAAAGCCATATGGGAACCTCGCAAAGGCCGGTGTGAGCTCCAATAATCGTACCGTGGGAGGAGCAGACCTTAGTGATCTCCTGGACCGCCAGGCCGTAGCCAAACTCACCCAGCTCCGCACCTTCATACTGCCTAGGAATCGGGATCCCGAAGTAGCCGAGCTTCGCAAATTTTCTAATGTTCACTTCCGGGAAGATCTCCGCCTTGTCGTAGTATTCCACGGTGTCCGAGATCTCAGTGCGCAGAAATTCTCGGAGCACATCGCGAAACAGCTGGTACTTCCAAGGTAGTTTGTAATCGTAGATGGAGTCCGATGCCCGGCTCAGGGTGACACTGATCGCCATTGTGACTCCGCCACTATGTTCCCGTGAATTTGGGTTGCCGTTTCTCAAGAAAGGCCTGGACCCCTTCCCTGAGGTCGTTGCTGGTTGCGAGGGTCTTGACGGCTTTCACCTCGTACCCCAGTGCTTCTTTCATGGACGAGGCCTGAATTCCTTCGTTTATCGCGATTTTTGCCTGCGCCAGAGCCAGCGGAGAAACATTAGCTGCGAGCATTCGTATGAAGTCGGTCGCAGCCCTGAGTTCTTCACCATCGGGGACCACCTTGTTCACGAGGCCTATTCGCAGTGCCTCTTGCGCGTTGATCATCTGCCCGGAGAAAATGAGTTCTTTCGCCTTTCCCGTTCCCACCAATCTGCTCATTCGCTGGGTTCCTCCCCAAGCCGGTATCAAGCCAAGCTTCACCTCCGGCTGCCCGAACCTCGCCCGATCAGACACGTACCTCATGTCGCAAGACATGGCAAGCTCGTTTCCTCCGCCCAAGGCCAGTCCATTGACCGCCGCTATTACCGGTTTGGGAGACTCTTCCACGGCGAAGAAGGCTCTGTGACCGGTCTCGACTATCTTAGCCGCCTCGTCTGGACTGAATCCCTGCATCATCCGAAGATCCGCACCGGCGCAGAAGGCATTTGTTCCGGCGCCGGTGATCACGATGCCCCTTACATCACGATCATCGTTCCCCTCCTTGATCGCGAGTGGAATCTCCTCTACTAGCTTCAAATTCAATGTGTTGACAGGCGGATTGTCAATAGTTATGATGAAAGCCGACTCATCTTTTTTGGTCTTCAGAAACTGATAATTTGAATCGCCGCTCATGATATAGATCTACGCCAGAATTTTTTCCTTAGAGTTTTCCAAATGGAGTCGCGCGTATAAAGAATTTCTTGCACAAATTAACGGAAAATATCAGTGAGGAGCAGCCGGAGCAGCATTCCGAATCTCGCTCTCGACTACCGGCTCGGGGTGATGCTCTTCCAGATACTTTTCCAGATCCAGCGCGGCTTCACACCCCGACCCGGCAGCTGTGACCGCTTGGCGGTATCTGGCGTCTTTTACGTCT
The DNA here is from genome assembly GCA_030037995.1 of Nitrososphaerales archaeon. Lineage (GTDB taxonomy): Archaea > Thermoproteota > Nitrososphaeria > Nitrososphaerales > CADDZS01 > DATLTL01. The sequence continues at coordinate 2,662 of JASHPQ010000300.1, forward strand.
CCCGCGGCAAACACTCCTTCAATGTTCGTCCGTGTCCTATCGGTAACTACTATGTAACCCCGAGCATCCGTTTCAAGATGGCCCCGGAAGAGAATGGTGTTCGGCTCGTGTCCGATTGCAACAAACAGGCCGTCCGCCGGGACCACTCTTTTGCTTCCATCAATCACGTTCCGAATTTCCACCCCGGTAACGCGATCTTCTCCTAACACGTTGGTAATCTCAGAGTTCCACAGGAAGGAAATCTTGGGATTCGACATTGCTTTTTTCTGCATGATCTTCGAGGCGCGCAGGGAATCTCTCCTGTGGACCACAGTAACATTCTTTGCAAATTTTGAAAGAAAGATCGCCTCCTCCATCGCGGTGTCACCGCCTCCTACCACGTACACGTTTTTCCCTTTGAAGAAAAAGGCGTCGCAAGTGGCGCAGGCCGAAACTCCTCTCCCGCGCAGATTCAGCTCGCTCTCCAGACCGATCCATTTGGCGTTGGCTCCGGTAGCGATGATTATGGAATCTGCGGAATACATATTTTCGCCTGCCCGAACCACGAAAGGCCTTACCGTAAAATCCACCGCGGTCACGTCGATGTCCATAACGTGAGCGCCGAACCTTTCCGCCTGCTTGCGGAATTTTTCCATGAGCTCGGGGCCCTGGATCCCGTCGGGAAATCCTGGATAATTTTCAACATCAGTAGTAATCATGAGCTGCCCGCCTGACTGAGTTCCACCCAAAACCAACGGACTCAGATTGGCTCTGGCGGTGTAGATCGCGGCAGTATACCCTGCCGGGCCAGAGCCGATAATTATCACTTTTCTGTGCATCGACACTGTAAATTAGGCCCTGCGCAAATTTAAACCGTTTCGTGAATGGAGCGGCCAGATCTGAGATTCGTAGTCGGATACTCCGACGGGTCAGTTTTCAACGCGCCGCTAGTAGTTGTAAAACCCCTTGCCGGTCTTCCTGCCCAGCCTGCCAGAATAGTACATTTTCTTAATGATCTGAGTTGGTCTGGGCGTAAGATAGCCTCCTTCCATGCGCTTTATCGACTCTTCAACGTGATACATGACGTCAATTCCAACAAGATCCGCAAGTTCGAAGGGGCCCATCGGCATCCCCGCCCCGGTCTTCATGGCTTGATCAATGTCCCGAAGTGACGCGACCCCCTCCTCGTACAGCGCAAAGGCTTCGTTCCACATCGCTCCCAGAATCCTGTTTACGAGAAACCCAGGTACCTCTTTCACCCTGACCGGCTGCATCGGATATCGAAAGTTTCTCAACGATGAGAGAAAGTCGAAGACATCCGAGATGGTCTCCTCGCTCGTCTCCAGTCCCGGGATCACTTCAATCAGCGGGAGCGTGATCGGCGGATTGAAAAAGTGCGTACCGATCGTCTTGTCTCTTCTTTTCCTCGTCGCGGAAGCGATCTCCGTGATGGAAAGCGTCGAAGTGTTTGTCGCAAGCACCGCGTTGCTTGCTACTTGATCGAGCTCCCGGAACAGTTTTTTCTTTTCCTCGATCTCTTCTATTATCGCTTCGATCACGATGTCAACGTCTTTGAAGGGCTCGAAGCTTTCCGAAGGATGTATTCGCGAAAGTACTTCCGAAACCCGCTTCTCGTCGTAGGTGGGTTTCAATTTCGCCCTAACTAGTGAAGCCTGCTCCTCTGTCAGAACCACCCCATCCTGTTCCCGGATCCTGTCGAGCTCTCTGTCAGCCTTCGATCTGTGAAATGACACCAAGTCGTCCAGATTCTTCTTGGCGCCTGCCATCCCTCTGTCCAAGAATTCCATTGCAACGTCTTTCAAATACACGTCGTAGCCATTCAGGGCCATTATCTCGGCGATCTGGCTCCCCATGGCTCCAGCGCCTACCACGCCTACTTTTCTCACGTAGAGCATGCGACTTTCGAGCTGGCTCTACGCTGCCGCAATAATAAGGTGTTTTCTAGGGCTAGAGTAGTCTCGGCTAAATTTTTTCGAATACGATTCCCGGAAGGTACGACTTTTTGAAAGCCACGCGCTGCCCGATCGGAAGATCGGAGGGCTTTGAGACGAAGGGGATCCACCCCGTGACCTTGGGGCCGTCATCGAGCTGGATGATCGCCCACGCGTAAGGAACCTCGTTCATGTATTGCTCGGGGGCCACGAACTGGATGGTGTACGTCAGTACAGAGCCCTTGTCTGAGAATTCCACCTTCTCCAGCTCTGCCTGATGACAGTTCGGGCAGAACTCCATGATGTCGATTCTCTTCAGGCCACAGTTTCTGCACTGATACCCGCGTATCTTTCCTTCGTGGATGGAGTCCTCGAATTCCTTGATCGTGAGCTCAGAGAGAAGTTCTTTTTGGGTAGTCTCGGTCATGAAAGAAAATTGCACACTCCCTCTACGTAAGCTGGAATATATGGACGCCGCAACTTCCCCCGGTCGCTCCCACATTGTGAGTTAGCGCGATCCTTGCATCGCGCACCTGACGGCCCGCTGCCTTGCCGTGAAGCTGTTCGTATACTTCGACGACCTGCCCGACCCCGGTCGCTCCCACAGGATGGCCCTTGGCTTTCAATCCTCCCGAGGGATTGATCGGCAATTCTCCCCCGATCCTTGTTTGGCCTTCCTCCGTAAGTTTGGCTGCTTCTCCTCTCGCTGCAAATCCGAGATCCTCCTCGGCGATCAGTTCAGCAACCGTAAAACAGTCATGAACCTCGGCAAAATCAATGTCTTTCTGCAACACGGCGGCCATCTTGAAAGCTTCGCGGCCGGCAAGCACTGCGGCGTTGAGCGAAGTAAGGTCCTCCCTTTGAAACAATGCGCCAGTTCCCCCGGCTCGCCCGGACCCCTTGATCATTACCTGTTCTGAAAACTTCCGACCCTTGGTCCTCAGAAAATCCTCGCTGCACAAAACCGCCGCAGCCGCCCCGTCGGAGAAGGGACACGCGTCAAAAAGCTTCAGAGGGCTGGCGACCACCGGGGATTTCATCACGTCGTCCACGGTGATTTTCTTGTGAAGATGCGCATTCGGATTGGAGAGAGCGTTTTCGTGGTTTTTCACCGCGACGTTGGCGAGCTGTTCCTCGGTCGTGCCGTACTTCGTCATGTGGGATCGGGCAATGGCTCCGTACAGCCCCGGAAAGGAAGCACCACACGCCCCCTCGAACACAAAATCCGAACCAAACGAAAAATAAGTCGTGGCAGTGATCGTATCCAACTGGCTCACTTTTTCGACTCCCACGACCAGCATGCAGTCATAAATGCCTGCACCGATGTTAATCCAGGCCTCCCGGATCGCGGAGGCACCGCTGGCGCAGGCAGACTCGATCGTTGATGCGGGAACATCAGGGACGCCTAAACCGGACATGAGTATGGGGCCAAGGTGGCCCTGCTTTTCCGCGATCGAGAAAGCGTTTGCAACAAAAGCAGCCTGGATGTCTGACGGCGAAATTCCCGCCTCCAAAATCGCTTTCTTTGAAGCTTCCAGGGCTAGCTCCCTTGCCGAAAGCGGCGACTTTCCAAATTTGGTCATGTCGGCACTAAGCACGTAGACATTTCGCATAACAAACCACAGAATAAGGGCCGTTTCAAACTAATAAGAATTGAGAGTGATTTGGAGGCTATTTCCGTTTCCGTTGTGCCTGCGAGCGCCTAAAAATGTGTGAATTGAAAAAGATAACACTCCGATTACAAAGGAAAAGGAGCTGTATCGAATTTCTTCCACAACTACTTTTAATCGTGAACGTTAAAATAAAGGCGGGGCCCCTTCTATACTTCAGACTAAATGCAGAGTACGACCTTGCCAAAGCGCTGGCTGAAATTCTACCCAGAAGGAGTTTCCCACGACCTCGACCTCCCAAAGAAATCGGTTCAATCGCTACTCATCGAGGCAGCAGGAAAGTACCCGAGTTCGACTGCACTGGAGTATCAAGGGAACAAGATCTCTTACGGCCAATTGAACGAGCTCTCCAATCAGTTCGCCAATGGACTGACATCTTTGGGACTGAAAGAAGGCTCGAAAATCGCTTTAATTCTTCCGAACATTCCCCAGTTCGTCTTCTGCTTCTGGGGAGCCCTAAAAGCGGGGCTGACAATCGTTCCGTGTAACCCGTTGTACCGAGAAAGGGAGATCGAATTCCAGCTGAAGGATTCGGAGGCCGAGGCGGTCGTTCTCTTGAACAACATCTACAATAAAAATGACTTTTACTCCAGCTTTGAGAAGGCTAGAGCTCGGCTTCCCAACATCCGGTTCGTTTTCGTGACCTCGCTCACGGATTACTTGCCTCCGATCAAAAAACAGCTAGCAGGTCCAGTGAAGAAAATTCAAACGGTAACCAAACCAGACGCTATAAATCTGGCTTCCTTTCTTTCCGGTAAGCCAAAGAGTGAACCTCCGCTGCTACCGATTACTACTGAAGAAGATGTGGCGGTGATCCAGTACACGGGAGGAACCACCGGAATCTCCAAGGGGGCAATGCTGACGCATTCCAATCTTGTTTCAAACGCCGTCGCTTTGACGAACTGGGAGCATGGAACAAACACTGATCGATTGCTGGGAGTCACGCCGTTTTTTCACATCTACGGATTGACCGTTTGCATGATTTCCCCGACGCTCTCTGGTACAGAAATTGTCCTCCTTCCCTCGTTTCACGTGAAGGAAGTGCTTGAAACGATCTCCAAGCAAAAGATCACCATGTTTCCAGGCGTTGCCACGATGTACATCGCCTTGGTAAACTACCCGGAGCTGTCCAGGTATTCCATCGGCTCCATTCGGAGGTGCGTCTCCGGTGCGGCTCCCCTCCCGCTGGAGGTCCAGAAAAAGTTCGACGAGATTACGGGCGGCAATCTGGTGGAGGGCTACGGGCTGACCGAGGCGAGTCCCGTCACCCACTGCAATCCGCTGGGACCCGGTACCGTGGTAAAGTCCGGCTCGATTGGGATACCCATTCCGGGAACAGATGCAAAAATTGTAGATCTCGAAACCGGAACCAGAGACATGGCGCCTGGGGAGACCGGGGAGCTCGCAGTCAAGGGCCCCCAAGTAATGAAGGGATATTGGAAACGGTCGGATGAAACGACGAAGGTGATGCGAGACGGCTGGCTACTCACCGGCGACATTGCGAAGATGGACGAAGATGGGTACTTTTACATCGTCGACCGAAAGAAGGACATGATCGACGCCTCCGGCTTCAAGGTGTGGCCCAGAGAAGTCGAGGAGGTCCTCTACGCTCACCCGTCTATCAAAGAGGCTGCCGTGGTAGGCGTCAGAGACGAATATCGCGGAGAGACTGTAAAGGCATTCATCGTCTTGAAGGACAAATCCAGCAACCCGGGGGTGGAGACCATTCGGGAGTACTGCAAGACGCAGCTCGCCCCGTACAAGGTACCGAAGATCATAGACTTCCGCGACGAACTGCCGAAGACCCTAGTGGGAAAAGTTTTGAGGAGACAGCTTCGGGAAGAAAGCGCTCCGGACTCTCTATTGAAGTAAATCTCCAGCAATCTTTGCCTTGAGCGCCTCGTTCGGCTCCAGGAAAAGCTGCGTAGCCCTCGCGTCCCGTAGATATCTCTCCACGGGATAGTCCCTTACGAAGCCGTACCCTCCGTGAACCCTGATGGAATGCCTTGCGGCTTGCACTGCCGCGTTAGAGGCAGAGATCTTTGCGACGCAACTCCTCCTTTTCGCAGACTCCTCTGAAAGCGGCTGCGAAGCCACGTTGTACGTAAGCGAACGCGCCGTATCGACGCTGATCTCATCGGTGGCGATGAAATCCTGCACGGCGTAAAATCGGCCGATTTTTGTGTTAAATTGCGACCTCTCGTTGGCATACCTGACCTCCTCGTCTAGGGAGGCTTGAGCGATTCCCAGCGCCTGCACAGCGACTCCCAGCCTCGCCGCGATCAATAGCCGCTCGAGGCCGTTCGAAATGGCAGCCGGATCACAAACGAGGGAGGAATTTGGGAGCTTCAACCCGCGAAGGGAAATCCCGCCCGTGCCGCTCCCTCGCATACCCATCAGTTTCTTCGGCGCGCCGATTTCCATCGAATCTCCGGCCTCCTCCTTGTCGAAACAGACCAGCATCCCGGTCCCGTCGTTGGCCCTGGCAAGAACAAGAAAAATCCCGGCGGCGTCGGCATTCATCACATACTCGGAGACCCCTTCGAGGATCAGCTCTCCACCTCCGTTTTTTCTCCAGCTAATGCTGGATTTTGGATCCACGGAAAAAGCGGCTAGCGTCCCACCGGCAAGTCTTGGCAGGAAGGAAGCTTTGAGTACCTCATTGGAGGACGCTTTCAAGGTATCGCAAACGACGCTGTGGAATGACACCCTGGCCCCAAGCGAGCCGGAGACCTTGGAGAGCTCTTCGACGGCAAGCAGCAGGCTCAGATAATCTGCCCCTGCCCCGGCGTACTCTGTGGGGATGATAATTCCGTAAAGGCCGAGCTCCGGTAGCTTTTGGAAAAGTCCATCTGGTACCTTTGAATCGGAGTCAATCTTGGAAGCAACTGCTGCAATCTCGTCCCGCGAGAATTCCCTGACTGTGCCCTGGAGGAGCTCCTGCTCCTGAGTCAAATTCATAGGCCAGATCACCTCTCAGACTTCGAGTATCATCGCTACAGCTTCGCCGCCACCCAGACATAAAGTGACCAGCCCGCGGTGCAGTTTCCTTGCTTTTAGGGCGTAGATCATTGTAACGGCCAGTCGTGCACCCGAACAGCCCAGTGGATGCCCTAGTGCAACCGCCCCGCCGTTGACGTTGAATTTGTTCTCCGGTACCCCTAGCTCCTCCGAGACGACGATGCTCGCGGTGGAGTACGCCTCGTTGTGCTCGACCAGATCCATATCGCGAATCGTCAGATCATTTTTTTTCAAAAGCGCCTTGCAGGCTGGGATCGGCGCCTCCATGACCAGTTCCGGTTTCACCGCGGCCTGCCCGTAGTCCACTATCCTAGAAATAATTTCCAGACCTCTGGATTTTGCCTTGGCTTCCGAAGTTACAAGGACGGCAGCCGCCCCGTCGCTGAGCTGCGAGGAATTCCCCGCCGTCAGGACGCCGTTCGGTTTGAACACCGGCTTTAGAGACTTGAGCCCTTCAATTGTGGTATCCGGTCTCACGCACTCATCACTCTCAAAAAAGCCAACTAGACCGTCAGCCCCCCTCACCTCGATGGGAGCGATCTCAGCCTTGAAAGCCCCCTGCTCCGTCGCCGTTGCAGCCTTCCTGTAGGAAGAGAGAGCAAACCGGTCGGCCTCCTCTCGCGAGACATGGTGCCTTCCGGCAATGATCTCTCCCGTCATTCCCATGTGAAAATCATTGTAAACGTCCCAGAGCCCGTCAAGCAGCATGGCGTCCTGCACCTTGGCATCTCCAAATTTTAGACCCCAGCGCAGGTTCTTCTGCAAGTAGGGAGATTGGCTCATACTTTCCATGCCACCTGCCATCAGACAGCTTGCGTCTCCCGCTTTGATCGCCTGCGAGGCAAACATTATCGCCTTCAGCCCGGAGCCGCACACCTTGTTTTCGGTCGTGGCCCCGACGGACACTGGAAGACCAGCATAAATCGAGGCCTGCCTAGCCGGATTTTGTCCGAGCCCGGCCGACACTACATTCCCCATTATTACTTCCTCTACTTCCGTCTGCTTGGCGCCGGGTGCCCGGTTTAGGGCTTCCCGAATGACAATCCCTCCAAGCTGTTGAGCCGAGTAGTCCTTCAGCGTCCTGCCAAACTTACCGATCGGGGTCCTGACGGCGCTGACTATGACGGGGGTGTTCTCAGGCGTTGGTTTCAAGTAAATTGATTACTCCTTAAGGAAAAGAGAATTTTGAAGCATTCTGAAGAGAACCCACTTTCCTAGATAAGCTGATCCCATTCCCGGGTAGGCATCTCTTCCGCGGGTCACGTTTTTTCAGAAGAACAATTATGGGCTCGACTTCTACAGTCCACTCCATACAAAAAATGGAGTTTGCTTTCTCCCTTCTGGGAGAGGTTCAAGCTTGCTAACCTGAAATGGCTATAGAGAAAATATTGACGGCCTAGCCCTACACTCTCTCGAAGTACTCGATGTCCGAAAGCTCGCCTTTCCTCTGATCCTTCTTTTTGAAGACGGGTTTTACCTTCATCCCGATCCGGGGTTCTTCACGCCCTAGCTTGAATTTCCCGAGCAAGCCACCTTCAATCCCTTCGAATTTTACGAGTACGATGTTTTGAGAAGGTGAAGGTGAATCCGCATCTTTTCGGCTCACCTTGGTGAATGAGTAGATGAAACCTGCGTCGCCCTGTACCTCCCTCCACTCCGTCAGCTGATCGAAACAATCTTTGCAGAATATTTTGGGGGGGAGAAAGGTCTTCCCACAGGAGCGGCACACGCTCGCCTGTATAGTCCCCTGTTTCAAAAGCTGGAGGAAGCGCTCGCCTGCGACGCCGGCCGTGTATTTCCAATCCAGGGGTATGTGGTCCCGCCATGTTCTTAATTCGGCGTTGTTAGAGATCTTATCCATCTCTTTTCATCACTTGATCGGTTTGAAGTACTTGATGTCGAGGATAGAGCCGACGCGCTCGCTAGCCGGCTTCCATACCGCCTGCACCTTCATGCCTACCCTGATCTCCTTCTCGGCAACCTCCCCTAACAAGTGGAGGAAGCCCATCAGCTCGCTGGCTCCGTCAATGCTGATCACGGCCACAAAAAGCGGTTCCGAGAGTCTGTGCGCGTCTGTCCCCACATGGGCAATGGAGTAAGTGTTGATCGAACCGGTGTCCTTGAGATACACCCATTCATCCGTGTCCCTGAAGCAATCCTCGCAGAACATCCTGGGCGGTACAAGAATCCGCTCACAATTCTTGCACTTTCGCGCTATGATCCGGCCATTTTGGAGCTCAGAGAGAAACCTCCCTATCGCCTCGCCACTCGCCCAGGAGTATTTCAGATCTGCGACGGTGTGTGTTATCAGGACCTCGCCGTCCTCCAGAGACTTCGGGCCGAGCTCTTTTCCAGGAAAATATCTTACCTTCTCGCTCAACTTTCCGACTACCTCCTCCTCATAATGAAAACCGAACTATACTGCATCAAATCGCCCCAGGCCTGTGCAAGAGCCGTGTGCACCTCCTTTTTCACCTGGCGTTTTCCCGCCTGGTTTGTAAGCTGGAAGTAAAGCTCGCAGACCTTCATCATCCCCGCTGCAGCGATCGGGTTCCCCACCCCCAGCAACCCTCCAGAGGGATTTATCGGCAGCTCCCCGTTCCGTTGCGTGATTCCGGCGGTCGTTAACTTCGGCGCCTCCCCTTTCTTCGCGAGTTGTAGCCCTTCCATGTGGTGGAGCTCCTTGTAGTCGAAAGGATCATAGACTTCGGCAAAGTCGATCTCCGCCTTCGGATTTTTGATCCCGGCCATCTTGTACGCCATGTTGCCGGCATTTTCAAGATACTGCGGGAAGTAGAGATCTCGATCCGTCCAGTACATGCTGTCGATGTTCCATCCGCATCCCGCGACGTACACCGGATCCTTGGTCAGCTTTTTCGCAAACTTTTCAGAGCAGAGTACAACAGCTGCGGCTCCGTCGCTGGGAGGGCTGACATCCAGCCTCTTTACCGGCCAGACCATCGGCTCCGAGTTCATGACGTCATCCACCGTGATGTTGGCCCCGAGCTGTGCGCACGGATGGTCGAGTGCGTTTCTCTTGTTTTTTACCGCAACCTGCGCGATCTCCTCCTCCTTTATCCCGTACGCATGCATGTAGCGTCGCATCTCCAGCGCGAAAATCCAAAGGAGCGTAGTCCCGAGGGGCCGTTCATAGTCGTGGTCGAAGATGCTCCAAAAGGCGTACGCCGGGTGCGGCTGCAGGGAGGACATTTTCTCTTCCGCAACCGCGAGACACACCTCGCTCAGACCGGAAGCGACATGCCACCATGCGGAAACCGGAGTAAACACTCCCGTAGCGCCACCTACAAAGACCCGGGAGTACATCCGACGGTAAGCTCCCGCCCCGTCCGATAGGTATTCCCCCTTCATATGCACCCCATCAAAAGCATCTGGAGCAGAACCGAGTACGACAGAGTCCACTTCCTTCCTGGAGATGCCGGCGGAATCCAGCGCCATCCTCGAAGCTTCAAACGAAAGCTCTTTACCGGTCTCTAGCAGCCGCCTCCTGAAAAGAGTCAGTCCTGCCCCGATGACGCAAACCTTTCTCCTTTGCAATTTCCTCCCCTGTCTATCTCGATGAAAAAACGGCTGTCACTCCAGACTGCGTCGGAATGCCCCTCCAAGACTGGACGACGCACTTTGAAGCTCTAGGGAGCTGGGCCTTTCCCGCCTGCCCCCTGAGCTGCAGCACCGACTCGTACGCCCTAACCAGGCCGCTCGCCTCCACAAAATACCCCATACCTAGAGACCCTCCGGAGGGATTGACCGGCAACGTTCCATCCCGATCCGCTTTACCCGCGCCCACGAATTTTCCCCCTCTCTTTGCAAGCCCGATTGCCTCGATATGCTCTAATTCCTTGTATGAATAAGTGTCATCGACTTCAGCAAAGTCGAGCTGCTCCGAGGGCTTTACAATCCTTGCCATCTGGAAGGCCTTCTTCGAAGAATTCGTCGCGTACTGAGCCTGTCCCAGATCCATCTCCTCAACGTTGGGAGTGTCGGAAAACCAAGATATTCCAGGGATCCAGATAGGCTTGTCCGAAAGCTTCAAGGCCCTCTGAGCGGAGGCAAGCACCATGACGACGGAGCCGTCCGAGGGCTGACTGACGTCGAGCTTCTTGAGAGGAGAGGAGATTTCCTCGCTTTGCAAAACGTCCTCTTTCGACAGCTCGCTCCCGTATGTCGCGAGGGGATTTTCGAGCGCATTCGAGCAGTTTTTCACGACAACCGAAGCGCAATCTTCAACTGTATTGCCGGATTCCTCCAGAAATCTCCTCATTTCCAGTCCGGCGAGGTATTTCGGATCGATTCCTTGCATTCTACCAAAGGTCGGATCGAAGCCTAAATCTTCCACCAGATTTTTTGTTTCAACATCAGACAGTTTGCTGTGGGACTCTACTGCCACAATGTCGGAGACTCCCGCCATGATGTGCATGAAAGCGTGAGCGAGCCCAAGTAAGCCGTCTCCCGAGACCGTAAACAGCGGCCGGAGCTTGGCCCCAAGCTGGTCCGGGGCATATTCGTCGCTGATGCTATTTCCCTCCCAAAAATCCTCCGCACAGCAAACAAAGGAGCCCACATCCTCACGAACATTAACCCCCGCATCCGCGTAAGCCTTTTTCGCCGCCTCAAAAGTCAGTTCCTTGTACGACTGGCCAATCGTGGTGGAGTCAAACTTTGAAGCGCCAACGCCAATGATGGCAACTTGCTTCCCGGGCATCCGCGAAAAAGCCTTGGCACGGTTCATTTAAGATTATGCTTGATTTTTTCATGAAAAATTCGCGGATCGAAAACGAATAATTCTCCGACCCTAGATGAGATTGCTTAAAGCGCTGCAAATTAAATTTGAAACAACAAGCAAAGCACACTGTTGAACTACGAAACTAGAACGATCTCGGATTATCTTAAGGGAATAAAATCAGAACAAATTGATGTCGCGGAAGAGATCTGTTGCGAAATCAAAAACGCTGGAGATTACAACAAGCGGCTGAACGTGTTCATCACCATCTTCGAGGAGAGGACTGCTTTTGAGCTCTCGAAGGTCATACCCGGATCGAAAAGACAACAACCGCTGCGGGATTTTCCGATGTTCGGAATTCCCCTAACTGTGAAGGATAACATCTTCCTCGCTGGGGTGAAGACCACGGCCGCATCGGGCGCCTTTCAGAGATTTGTACCGGTGGTTAACGCAGATGTGGTGGACTCGGCCCTTTCATCAGGCTGCGTACCGCTGGGCAAGACGAATCTGCACGAGCTTGCCATGGGCGCCACTTCGTCCAGTTCTTTTTTCGGACCCGTGAGAAACCCTGTAGATCCCACGAGGATTTCCGGTGGCTCGAGTGGAGGCTCGGCTGTCTCGGTGGCAATGTCGAAGCTCCCTATCGTCAGCCTCGGGACGGATACCGGGGGCTCCGTGCGGATTCCGGCCGCGCTCTGCGGAGTGTGCGGGTTCAAGCCCACATTTGGCACGATCAGCACTGCCGGAATATTCCCGTTGAGCGCGACCCTCGATCACATCGGGATTCTGACTAAGAATATGTCTGACATGCGTGTCGCATTCGACGCCTTAGCTCATGAAAACACTATGGTTGCAAAAAAGACCAGCCCAAAGAGTTCGCCGGTAAGCAGGACGAAGATAGGTGTACCCGAGAGTTACTTTTTCGAAGATTGCGTTCCGGAAGTAGAAAAGGCATTTTGGCGTTCGATTGAAGCGATTCGCGAGGTGGGGTTTCAAGTGGTGGAAGATCTGGAGATACCTGGGATCGAGAAAATGGCCAGGACTAGGAGGACGATCCAAGTGGCAGAAGCATATTGGTTTTATCAAGATCTTGTGGAGGATCCGAAAAAGAGAAAACTTGTAGGTAAAGATGTCATGAGCTTCTTCGATTCGGGATCCAAGGTTGGAATGATGGAGCTGCTGGTCTCTTCTCAGGAAAGACTGCGCCTGAACTCCAGCATCTCGAGTGTCCTGCAGAAAGTGGATTTCATCGCGATGCCCACCTGTCTTACTACTGCACCGAAGCTTGAAGACATTCTTGGGCGGGAGGCCGGAAGCATCCGCCGTCAGCTAGTGAGAAATACCGAGCCGTTCAACATGTGCGGATTTCCTTCGCTGACAATCCCTTCGAACAGACTGGATTCCTCAGAGCTCCCGACCGGCATGGAAATTTCAGGTCGAGCTTTCGATGACAATGAGTTGCTGGAATTCGGAGAGCGAGTCTGGCGGCTGCTTCATCCTCAGATCAATTACTAGGCATGCATGCGCAGGGATTGCCTCCGGGGGCCACAGGGCCCCTAGGCTAGCTTACATGCGGGGGCGAGCAATAGTAATTTGACAATTGCGCTGTTGACTGGTTGAGATCGCCAGACCTATTGACGCTTATCTGGACGGATTTCATGGATCGAAGTTTGATTTTTCTACAAACAAGCACGGCAGAAGTAATTTCAATCCGGTTCTCTTTTCCCAAGACAAATGACCTACTTTTCTGCAGAGCAACGGAATGTTATCCGAATGCTATATCCGGCAAAATACGAGGAGTACTCCCTCATCTTGGAGTCCTTTGGGGATTTCGTCCAAAAGGAGATCCTTCCGACCGCCGAAAGCATAGACAAGAACGGCACTTTTCCTAAAGAGAACATGGACAGAATCTTCAAACAGGGATTCACAAACATTCCCTATCCCGAAAATCTCGGGGGACTGGGACTTCCGTACCCGTTGTATGTCGCCTGCATGGAGCTCGTATCGAAGGCCTGTGCGAGCACGGCGATCTCGCTCGCAATCCACGGTACTGTCTGCGACGGCCTGTTCCGATTTGGGAATGAGGACCAGCACGAGAAATACCTCCAACCTCTGATTACCGGAGAAAAGCTGGGGGCGTTTGCCCTTACAGAATCCGGGTCCGGGAGCGATGCAAAGGCGATGCAGACCCGCGCCCAACTCGAAAAGGGGGAGTGGCACATCAACGGCTCGAAGATGTACATCACAAATTCCGGCAAAGCGGATTATTACTTTGTTTTCGCAAAAACTGCCAAAGGCCACGCCTCGATAGTGGTGCCGAAAGAAGCCAAGGGATTTTCGCACGGCGCGAACATTCCAAAGATGGGGCTCCGCGGGTCGTCACTCATGGGTTTGAACTTCGACGACGTGGTGGTACCGGAAGCCAACCTCGTCGGAAAGGACGGGGAAGGGTTTGAGTACGCCAAAAAAATGCTTGCGGCCGGCCGGATCACAATCGCCGCACTGAGTGTCGGCATCGCCCAGACGGCGCTCGAAAAATCTGTCTCGTACTCGAAGGAGAGGAGGGCGTTCGGCCATCCGCTTTCAGACTTTGAAATCACGCAGGGCAAGATCGCTCGCATGAAGACGGAGATTGATGCCTCCAGGCTCGCCACGTACTATGCAGGCTACAGGAAAAGTATCGAGGAAGATTATACGACCGAGGCGTGTGAGGCGAAGCTCTTCGCCACCGAAATGGCTCTAGATGTTTGCAACGAAGCGATCCAGATCCACGGCGGATACGGATACACGGACGAGGCCGATGTCCACCGGCACTGGCGGGATGCGAAGCTCATGACCATCGGGGAGGGTACCTCGGAAATTATGGAGATCGTGATCTCGAACGCAGTTTTGGGCCAGTAGAAGCTGCAGGAAGTCCTAAGGAAGCTCGTCAGCTACCAGCTCCGCAACGTCCCTGACCGCCATCTTGGTGCCGGTCACCTTGATCGAATCTTCAAACATCGAAAGGCAGAAGGGGCACTCGGTCGCAAGAGTCTCTGCGCCGGTCTCCGCCGCTTCCTCGGTTCTGATGCTCGTTATCGTCTTCTGCTGCGGGATCTTGTACCAGTAATTCGAACCTCCGGCACCGCAGCAGAAGGTCTTCTCCTTGCACCTGTGCATCTCTTTTAGAGTCGCATTCGTTGCGTCCAAGATCTTTCGAGGCTCCTCGAAAATGCTGTTGTAACGGACGGCGTAGCAGGCGTCGTGAAGCGTAACCGAGATCTCCTTGAGCTTCTGATCAGAAACTTTCAATTTGCCCGAGTCGATAAGCTCCGAAATGAGCTGTGTGTGGTGCGCGACCTTGTAGCTTCCGCCGAAGGTGGGATACTCGTTCTTGAGCGTGTTGAAGCAGTGGGGACAACTTGTGATGATTTTCCTTGAAGAGGAACCATTCAACTTCTCGATGTTCTGGAGGGCGAGCTCCTGGAATCTGCCTTCTTCTCCGAGCCGTCTCGCAGGATCCCCATTGCAGGCTTCTTCAATACCCAGAATGACAAAGGACACGCCAGCAGAGGTCATGATCTTAGCAAGAGCCTTCGCGATGCTCTGAGCCCTTTGGTCAAAGGAGCAGACGCACCCCACCCAG
>JASHPQ010000301.1 GCA_030037995.1 Nitrososphaerales archaeon
CGGCCCGGTGATTCGCAGATCTATGTCTTTACACGGCGACGTGAGCTCGTGAGCTTCAGTGGACAAAAAAAGGCCCAAACTCCCGTCCGTCTCTCTCGTACCTACAGGTAGTATGGAATCAGAAAGTACTAGATTGTAGCACAATTTCGAAAGAAGAAAGGAATCTTAGAATATCGGGGCAAAATGCATTCTATCTCTACGATGTCACTACGAATTTCGTCCGAGATCACCGCAAATCGAATAATTTTCAGGAATTAGGCCACAAACTAAGAAAGTACTTTTTCTATTTAGAGCAATGGGTGCTCGCTAGCAATAGCATTGCTCTACTGCTCTAACAGAACTTGAAACGAGCTCTCCTGTACCAAAAATTGCACGGTTGCCTAATCGCGGGGTGATTTGCTATTTGAATCAATAATCGCTACTTACAATCGCCTAGTCATTCAATGAATCCATCAAATTACTATGGCTCGCCCCCGCATGCGTTGCCTCCGAGGGGGCCCTAGGCAATTACTAAAGCATGCCCGCGAATAGGATAAAGGCCAGGGGGCCTTCTTCCTTCTTTCTCCGATACCATCGGCGCGCTGATTTAATTTTGAGTGCCCCGCCACGTATTTGGTGGAAGACTCTTTGAAATCCCACGCCTGTGGAAATGTTGCAGATCCTCAGTTTGAGAATTTGTAGATCATAAGAAAGGCCACAGGTCCAACCTTCTTCACGGCCCTCTCGGATGCGAGCTTCCGGTCGAGCACCTTTTCCACGATCCGAGAACCTGCAAGGTTCACGATGTTGGACGTCTTCACTAGGCTGATCGCTTCGTCCTCGCTCACTTTTTGGCCACCAAAATATTCCTTGGAAATCTCCATATCCACCTTGCCCCCCTTCACGATCTTGCCCAGAAGCTCCTCGTCGCAGATGTTCAGCAGCACGGTGTTTTGATACGGAATGGTTCGCGCTATGTACTGTTTTTCACTTTGCATGGTTCAAAGCTTGGCCTCTTTTTCCCCTATCTTTGCTCGACTTGCTCCCTCGAAACGGGAAAGTTGATTTAATTTCTCGTACGCGCCCATTTCCGATATAAGTAAAGCGGTAATTCTAAAAGTGGATCTGGGAGCGAATTAACCGAAATTTTATCAATGGGTCTGTTAGAGCCGCCGAAAGAGGCAACCGCTAAAATCGCGATCATCGGCGGGACGGGAGTCTATGATCCAAAGCTCTTTCGCGACTCGACAGAGATCCGCGTTTTTACTCCCTACGGTGCCACTTCGCCCTTTCTGTCTGTGGGGTACCACCGCGATAAGAAAGTGGCGTTCCTACCGCGGCACGGACGAGACCACTCGCTTCCGCCGCACAGGATAAACTACCGGGCTAACATCTATGCCCTAAAACAGTTAGGCGTGGAAAGGATCATCAGCATTTCTTCCGTGGGGAGCCTGCGAGAGGATTTGCCGCCGGGGGATTTCGCGTTTCCACATCAGTTCATCGATCGGACGAAAAATCGGCCCGATAGCTTCTTTGAAGGAGGGGAGGTCGTGCACGTCTCTTCCGCGGATCCTTTCTGCCCCCAAACCAGAAAAATCTTCATGGAGGGCGCTCGAAAACTGCAGATCCGGGCGCACGGAGAAGTCACTTACGTCTGCATTGAGGGGCCTCGGTTTTCGACCCGTGCCGAATCAAAGCTCTTCCGACAGTGGGGGGGAGATATTATAGGAATGACACTGTATCCGGAGTGCATACTAGCGAGAGAAGCAGAGATCTGCTATGCCTCGATCTCGATGATCACGGATTACGACGTGTGGGCTGAAAAACCGGTTACCGCAGCAGAGGTCTCTGAAACGATGCGAAAGAATGTCGACAGTGCCAAGCGCCTGATCTTCAGCACGGTGGAAGAGCTTCCGGAAGAGAGAACTTGCGATTGCGGCATGGCGCTCTCCGGGGCCGTCCTCTAGTTTTCCCTCAATTCTTAGATACGGGAGGAAAAAGCGAATGCCCTCGTGCAGAGGAGCAGAGTTTTAACGGAGTCAGACCTCAAAGCGAAGCTGCGGGTAATTCCCAACTGGCCGAAGAAGGGGGTCAACTTCATTGACATTACCACGCTTCTGATGGAAGCCGGCGCATTCAGAGCAGCCGTCGACTCACTGACGGCCAATTTTGCCCGAAAGAAAATCGATTCCGTGGTGGGCATCGAGGCCAGGGGCTTCATGCTCGGCGCCCCGGTTGCATACAAGCTCGGTGTTGGCTTCGTCCCGGCGAGGAAAAGAGGCAAGTTGCCCTTCAAGAAATTCTCCGTGGAATACACTCTTGAATACGGCACAGAGTTCGTCGAGATGCATCGTGACGGAATACAAAGGGGAGAGCGAGTGGCCATCATCGATGATCTCCTCGCGACGGGAGGAACGGCGGAAGCGACGGTCAGACTGGTGGAAAAGCTGGGGGGCAAAGTAGCTGGACTTGCTTTCCTGGTGGAGCTTGACTTTCTGAAGGGCAGAAAGAAGCTCGAAAAATACGATCTGTTTTCGCTGGTGCACTACGCAAAGTAGGCTGAGCGCTACTAACTTTTTGAAGCATGCTCCTGAAGAGCGTCGATCGTCTTTTGGGGCATTTCTTTGTAGAGATTGCACCAGTCGCGACCCGAAACAACCAGCTCAAACGGTGTCATCTTTGGATGGGTGCACATCCCTCTTTCCAAAAGATCCGCGTTGAGTACATCATTCGGATGAAAGTACACACACGCAAGGCAGTTCTCCGCCTGCCACGTCATTCTCTTCATATTTCGCTGCTCTTCGGGTTCGTCAGACATTGAGAAAGACGAAAAGGTCGATCCTCTTTTATCTGTTACGAATCATTGTGCCCGAAAATACTATTCGTTATATTTTTCGCATCGTTCCCCGCCCGCTCTCCCTTACGTAGGGAACACATCTTTTCATGATAATCGGCGTTGAATTCTTAATAGGTTCAGGCGAGCTCGTATTCTGCATAATTGTCCGAAAGAGAAGAATTAGGACGGGCCTCCTTCGAGTGGGCGAAAGCTCACATGCCCGTCTTCGAGCTGGCTGAAAGATACTTGAAAAAAAGAGAGACGGGTAGGAATCTCTTTCAAGGCATTCATCTGGCGGCCTGCCTGCACGTTTCCAAGGAAACTGCAGTCCTGATTGACTCACTACACTCCTTTGGAGCGGAGGTTCAACTCGTGGCGGCGAATCCCCTTTCCTCCCAGGACGACATCGCTTCCTTTCTCAAGAGTAGAGGGGTATCGGTCTTCGCCAGAAGTGGGGAAAGCCCAGAAGAATACACAGCATCCATCGAAGCCGCAGCTAAATGCAGCCCCGACTTGATCGTGGATGACGGTGGAGAGCTTCACGTTGCATATTCTGCGACTGACTCTACAGGTTGCAAAGGAGGAACCGATGAAACCACTTCCGGTACCGTCCGTCTAAAGGCCCTCGCAGATCAAGGAAAACTGAGATACCCAGTGGTCCCCGTGAACGAAGCGAAAACCAAACACCTTTTCGATAACAAGTACGGATCGGGTCAAAGTACTATTGACGGGTTGCTCCGTGCTACCGGCCTTCTCCTTTCTGGAAAGTCCGTGGTGGTAGCAGGCTACGGTTGGGTCGGCCGCGGAGTCGCCTTGCGTACAAGAGGGATGGGTGCCCGTGTCATAGTGACGGAAGTGGACGGCCTAAAGGCCCTCGAAGCTCACTTGGATGGCTTTGAAGTATTACGTATGATCGAAGCAGCGGAACAGGGAGACATTTTCCTGACCTGTACGGGGCAGATTGACATCCTACGCGCGGAACACTTTCAGAAAATGAAGGACGGAGCAATGCTCGGAAACGTAGGCCACTTCGATAGGGAAATCGACGTCCCGGCTCTCTACAGGCTGGGAAGGAATACCGAGGAGGTCCGAAAGAACATCACGAGGATAGAACTCGAACGTGGGAAATCGCTCTATGTGCTCTGCCAAGGGAGGGTCGTGAACCTCGTCGCTGGCGAGGGCCACCCGCCAGAGATTATGCAGCTCTCTTTTGCAAATCAGCTGTTGTCGCTGTGCTATCTAATAGATCACGAAAATGAGCTGCGGAAAGAGAAACGAAAACTCCTGCAGTTTCCTGAAGAGATTGACTCGCTCGTGACGGGGTTTGCAATGGAGGGGTTTCATCTCAAAATAGACAAGTTGACAGAAAGACAAAGGGACTATGCCAGCTCGTACTACTCTCCGTGAAGCTGGACGACCAGCTTCCTCCTGCGCGGTCTCACATCAAATTCAACAAGAATAATCTGCTGCCACGTTCCCAGAAGTATCTTTTTCTCAGAAATCGGAATGGCGAGGCTGGCCCCGAGTATCGAAGATCGCATGTGTGAGTGTCCATTTCCGTCGTGCCACGCTTTCTCATGTTCATATACGGCTTCCTTGGGAGCGATCCTTTCCATGGTGGCAGGCAGGTCCATCAGGAGTCCTTCCTCCCATTCCATTATCGCGAGACTGGATGTCGACGACATCAAAAACAAAAGGACGAATCCAGCTTTTACTTCAGATACATCGATTATCTTCTGGACTTTATCCGTAATGTTCTGGATGTCATTCTCCCCCTTCGTAGAAATTTCGAGCTCTTTTGTATCAATCATTATTTTCGGATCCCGACTCGGTTTAGGACACAGGAGGGGCAGAAACAGTATTAAGTAAAAAGCTGAGATTGCTAAAATCCGGCAAAATTTCGAGCATCAAGTGACTGAGGACGAGAGCGGGATCGGAGGCAAAATCATGACAAAGTGGGTAGTGACGTCCGCGTGGCCATATTCGTCCGACATTCCCCACTTGGGTAACATGATCGGATCGGTGCTGTCCGCTGATGTCTTCGCCAGATTCAATCGACTCGTGGGAAACGATGTGGTTTTCGTCTCCGGGTCTGATGAGCACGGTACTCCTCTAGAAGTAGAAGCGCTAAAGCGTGGGATTCCGGTTCGGGAGCTCGCAGATCAAAACCACGAAAGGATCTCTGACCTGTTCAGAAGGTGGAATATTTCCTATGACAATTACACGCGCACGGACTCGGAAGCCCACTGGAAGTTTACTCGCGAACTCTACACGCAGATCTACGAGAACGATGCATTCATCTTTACTCAGATCGAGCGCATACACTACTGTACGTACGATGAGCGATTCCTCCCGGACAGGTTTGTGGAGGGTACTTGTCCCTATTGTGGTTACGAAAGAGCCCGGGGAGATCAATGTGACAATTGCGGCCGCCCCCTGGATGCCGAGCGTCTGATCAACGCATACTGCATAATCTGCAAGAATCGCACGGTGCTCCGCGAGACAAAGCAGTGGTTTTTCGATCTTCCGAAAATGTCAGACTATATTTCTGACTTCCTGTCCCGAGCTGAACTTTCGACCAACGTGATCCGGTTCTGTCGAGGGTGGATCAAAGACGGCTTGAGGCCCAGGTCGATCACCCGCGATTCCAAGTGGGGGATAAAGGCTCCTTTTCCCGGTGCGGAGGACAAAACGATCTACGTCTGGATGGACGCGGTGCTCGGTTACGTATCCGCCGTCATAGAGTATTTCGAGAAGAGAGGCACTCCCGATAAGTGGAGAGAGTACTGGCTGGATCCTGAGGCGAAGACCTCATTTTTCATTGGCAAGGATAACATACCGTTTCACGCGATTATCCTGCCGTCCCTACTACGTGCGTCAGGACAAAGGTACAACGAACCAAATCTGATCAGCTCCACGGAATTTTTGAATTTTGAGGGCCAAAAATTCTCCAAAAGTCGCCGAGTGGGGATCTGGACCGATGAGGCGCTTGAGCTCTTGCCCGCGGACTACTGGCGATTTGCGCTGATCTCTCTGCGTCCCGAAGCCGGAGACGTTAACTTCGGATGGGAGTCGTTCTCCGAGAAAGTAAATAATGATTTGAACGACACGATTGGTAATTTTGTGAATCGCACGCTGGTCGGCGTTTCGAGATTTGCAGGGAACCGTTTTGAGTTGGCGCTGGGCGATCTCCCGGAGGATTTTTCCGAATTGGTGACCGAGGCCCAAAACAGACACATTGACATCAAGAACCTCTTTGAGAAAGTTGAACTCCAGTCGGCATGTCGCGCAATCGTGGCGCAGGGGTACGAGGCAAACAAGTTTCTCAGCTCTACCGAACCCTGGAAGGTCGTGAAGGAGGACCGGCAGAAGGCCCTTCAGATCCTCTATGTCGCCCTTTCCAGTTTGAAACTGCTTGCCTCAGAACTGTACCCGATTATCCCGGAGACCTCGCTGAAAATAACCAGCCAAGCCGGTGTTTTCAAGAAGTCTGCCGGGGAGCCGAGGTGGTCGGATGCATCGTTGGATGTGGATCTGCCGATCATCGCAAAGGACGTGCAGCCCATCTTCTCAAAGGTAAAGCCCGAGGAACTGAGGCAGAGACTGGAGGCCATCCGTGCCGGCAAATGAAGTAGAACTTATCAGATAGCCAGTGGAGAGTCAGATCAGATTGGACAAGGATCAACAGCAGGCTCCTTCGACCAGTGGGAAGGAAATGGTTCCCGAAGTGAGCTTCGACGAGTTCCATCGTATCGATCTGAGGGTGGCCAAGGTTCTGGATGTTTCCAGAGTTCCCAACTCGGCGCGACTATTGAAGTTGAGGCTAGATATTGGGGGAACGGAAAAACAGTGCATTGCGGGCATCGGCGCAAAATACGACCCCGATCAACTGAAGGATAAGCTGATCGTGGTAGTGATGAATATGAAGCCGAGAAGCCTGATGGGGTTGGTCTCCGAGGTGATGCTCCTTGCCGCGGCGGAGGGCCCCGAGATATCGGCTGTGACTTTGGATAGGCCTCTCAATTCGGGTGCGAAAGTCACCTGACGCCTGCAGGTGATTTCTGGCGTTGGATCAGGCTATCAGAGACATCTTTTCGCAGGTGGAGAGGTACCTCTCCCCCATCGTCGCAGGGCGACCTGACACTTCCCTTTCGAAGGAGGAGAATCGCATCCTGGCCCTTCAGCAGATCAACAGGCTGAACCAGCGAATCGGACAGATAGCGAGATCCTCCAAAGACGACTCCGGCGAGATGAAGATACTTCAAACATGCATCAACGGACTCACTGTTGCGGTGAAGACGAACAATATTCCGATGATCAGAGCCACGATCGCGAGGGCGAGAAGCTACATCCAATCCTCTTGATTTGCCCTAAACTTTGTGGAGGATGAGATCAAACTCTTAAAGAGGTCAGAAGATTCAAAGTGATTTAAGGGCCAGTCGTCTAGGGGATACCCGAGTAAATTCGCTCTCATTCGGACAACCTGGTTAGGACAACAGCTGGTTTTCTCTCTTGGAGGAAAAAGCTGTCATACCCTTACGCGGCGAAGGAGACTCCGGCGCTGGAGGAAGCGGTGTGGGTCGTCGGTTCAAATCCGGCCTGGCCCATCCCTATCCCGCCATTGACAGTGCCCTCAATTGAACTACGTTATTTAGAGCTGCAAATGCTGCCTTTGTACGTACTTTTTGTTGATTAGTGTGTTTTAGAATAATACTATCGAAATAGTGGATAGAACGTTTTTTTGGATAATTCGAGCAAAACATATCCCCGTTATCATCTATGATATC
>JASHPQ010000302.1 GCA_030037995.1 Nitrososphaerales archaeon
TGACGCACTTCACCTCGAGAGTCGAAGTTTTTGCTTCCATCAGCACGGAAAAAGTCCCGTTCAGAAAACCTCTGACAAAATGGCTGCTTGCCTTTCCTCCGTGGCCTATGGGACATTCGAAATTATCGTAAAGCCGAACAATCGCCTGACGCTCTTGAATATTCACGCTGACCAGTTCCACCCTGGCCCATCCGAAAGCGGAATACAATCCAGGGTAAACGTAATTCAAGGATTTCAACAGCCTCTCCCTGCCGAGCAGATCTACGTATCTCTTCTCAGCGATCTCCCCGAATGCGACTCCCTCCCGGTATAATAACACGTCCGATGCGCTCTGAAATTCCTCTCTGAGCTTGCGCATCATGGCCTTCATGAACTCGGCTCCGATGATGATTTCCCGATCCCCGTTTGCCGCGGTAATTGGAAAGGCAAGATTCTCAATCAGCATTCCGTTGACGTTTTCCCCGATTTCACAGGAGATGGTGCTCGGAGAAGACATCACTAGGTTGTGGAGGCCTTGGCTTGTTAAGGGGATTTTCTTGTGCCTCACGAACCCGATCCACACGCCGATACTCTCTTTCGAGTATGACAGCGATTCAATAATGTCGATCCCCTCTCTCGCCAGAGCGCCCAGCAGGGCGGCCAGGGACCCAGGATCGTTCTTTATTCTCGCAAGGATCTCGAAGGTCTTCCCGTTCGGTTCAAAATGCCAAAGTGGAATGATTTTGGGCGCCTGTTCAATTTGCTTCAAGAGAAGCTGTCGCCAAGCTGTTGATGTGCGTACTATATTTGTGGATCCATGTTTTCAGATTTTTTAGGCAAGGACATCAAGGATACTGTCATTCTTTATGGAGGCCTTGTTTAGACCACATGCCACGACAAGTATGCACATGAATTTAATTCGAACACCGCGGATAATCGACGAGGCTCAAATAAGGGATAGAGACGCGGGCCCGGTGGGATTTGAACCCACGACCTTCGGCTTCGGAGGCTTGCGCAGCTGTTCAACGCCCTAATCCATGCTAGGCTACGGGCCCACGAGCCCGACTTTGCGATCTGAAAATAATAAGGGTTTGCGGATTCTTTTACTCCGGCGGGATTTAGCGAAGACAGCTTTCGGATCGATTCCGAGGCTCTTCGTTCTGTGCCTTCCATAGCCCATCGCAGAAAGAGAAGGACCAAATACTAATTGTACTAAAATCGGACTAGTCTTCCGCGGCCTTCCTGAGCTTATCAGCGATTTTCTGCGGTCCAGCATCAACGATGTATGGTCCCAATCTGGGCCCCTTCTCCACGCCTAGCAAAGACAGGTAAAGGATCCTGAAGAAAGCTGCAGGTTCGAGGCCCGTGGACTTGGCAGTTTCGAATATCCGAGTCTGAATGGCTTTCGGATCGGTTAGTGAGTCCAGTCCGGAGCTGAGCGTCAGTACCGCTTTCTTCTCGTTGGGAGCGAGCTCGATTTTGGTTTCGTCTAGGGAAAACTCCCTAGCCCAGTTTAGAGCATAACCTATCTTTTTCCTAATATCCTCATCTACCTCCCGAATCGTCTGGTAGGCCTGCAACTTCTTTTCCATGTACTCCACTGGATTATCTGGAGGGGCCACCTTCGCTAGTTCGACGAGCAGCCTGTAAGAGACGTGTTGCGGCGAGTTTGCCGGGGGTCTTGAAAGATTGGAATAAAAGTAGAGGCCTTTTTGACGAGCTTCCTTCAGTTGGTTGTCTTCCTGCAACTTTCCAAAGTATAGATCTTCGAGCTGGTCGAACTCGTCCATGTACTGCGGTACGTCTTCCTCCGAGATATTTCTGGCTCCTACAATCCTCTTGTAATATAGAAGCAGCAGGGACTGGGGAGTTGCGAGCGTGAACCACTTCTGGGGCGTTACGAGATTCCCGACCGACTTTGAAATCTTCTTTCCGGACTTGTCCTGGAAGAGCTCGTACACTACGTGATAAGGGTGAGGAAAGGATAGCACGTTGTCCGCGATCCAATCGTTAATCCGAACGGAGTCGGTGAGCTCCTTTCCGTGAGCCTCAAACCGAATGTCAAAAGCGGACCACCTAGCGGCGAACTCCACCTTCCAAGATAGCTTCCCCTCGCCCTTGGTGACGTCGGCCGACCCTTCATGCCCGCAACCCTCCACCCACTTTTTGCCGATCTCGTCTCCGGTGCATCTATAGTAGACCCTCATTTCGCCGGGGTCGAACTTGTAGGGCCTTGCGACATTGAGTCTTCCGCAGTTTTCACATTGGGGAAAGTACGGTAGCGATTCGAGGTACTTGGTCTGACCCGTAAGCTCTTCTATTTTCTTTCCGATCCGCTCGGAGTTCTCCAAGATCAGCTTGATCTGGTTAATCAGGAGACCGGACTTGTAGGCCTTGTAGCCCCTCTGAAAATTATACTTCATTCCCAGCTCGTCCAACCCTTCCATGAGGAGCGAGCTCATGTGTTCCCCGTAGGACTCATGACACCCGAAAGGATCTCTGATTTCGGAAACGGGCTTACCGATCTCCTCCTGCAGCCAGTCTGGCAGACCTGCAGGCACCTTGCGTAGGGCGTCCATGTCATCCGAATAAGCTATCAGTTCTGAATAATAGCCGGCTTCCTCCAAAGCGAGTTTGACGCCGTAGGCCCGGGCAGCGTCGCCGAGGCTGCCGATGTGAGGGAATCCGGAAGCGCCCAGACCCGACTCGACCCTGATGCTCTCTGTCGATCGCCCGAGAATTCTTTCGCGTTCCAAGATTTCTTTTGCGACACGATCGAGCCAAGTTCCCCTTCCAATTATTTGCTGCTCGGGAGAATTGGCCTCCTCAGAAGAATCAGACACAGGTTTCAGAGTCAAGTCCCTTTTCGCAGAAATGAGTTTATTATACGTCCTTAAAATGGTTCCAGCAACTCGGTAGTTAGTATCCGTGAGGTCCCTGCCCTTCAAATTGGTGCTGTTCGACTTGGACGGCACCCTTGTTGAATTCAAGTTCAGGGTAAAGGAGTCCAGGGTTGCGATGATCGATTTGTTGAAGGAGAAAAATTACGTTTCGAGTTCTTGGACCGACACCATGAGGACTCAGGAGATTATAGACCAGGCGGAACAACAATGGAAGAATTCTAAAGAACTCCAAAGCGAACATCACTTCGAGGATGTTCGATCGGCAATCTTCCATCTGCTGGACACATTTGAGTTTGAAGCCCTCTCGCAGACGCACCCATATGCTGATTCCGTCCATATCCTCCGCAAGTTAAAGCACGCAGAGATTTTGACGGGTATTGTCACAAACAGCGGGAGGGCACCGGTGGAATCCGTCGTAAAGGAGTTCGGTTTTGAGCCGTATCTGTCTATCTTGGTAACTAGAAATGACATGGAGAAACTCAAACCCCATCCGCATGGGCTCGTCTATGCGATGAAGGTACTGCGGGCTAGTCCCGAAGAGTCGCTCTACGTTGGAGATTCCACTATCGACATTGAGGCAGCGAAGTTGGCGAAGATGAAATGCGCTTCAGTCGCGACCGGATTATATCATGTGGATGCATTGAGAAAATTTTCCCCCGACTATGCAATCAGCTCGCTGCAAGAGCTCGAACCAATCCTACTTTGAACGCCACTTTGTCTTTCGAAATCAAGGGAGCTCCGTGGACTTGAAGAATCGATCAAAGCAACAAAAAATAGTCCTCAACGGTCTTTCGCTTACCATCGATCAGATTCTGGAGATATCCCGGAATTTAGCGCGAGTTTCGCTCTCAAAAGAGGCGTTGGACAGCGTTGAAAACGGGAGGAAAGTTGTAGAGCGCATAATAAAATCAGGAAAGACCGCGTACGGCGTCAACACTGGATTTGGCAAGCTTTCAGAGAAGAAAATCGACTTGAAGGACCTGGAGGCGCTGCAGCTTAATCTGATCAGAAGTCACGCTGCGGGTGTCGGAGATCCGCTTTCCGCCGAAGAAGTTAGGGCAATTATGGTTGTGAGGTTGAACACGCTCCTTAGGGGCTATTCCGGAGTCAGAAAGAAAGTGGTCGAACAACTAGTGAATTATCTCAATTCCAATCTAGTCCCAGAAATCCCAAGATACGGATCTC
>JASHPQ010000303.1 GCA_030037995.1 Nitrososphaerales archaeon
TTTCACCACGATGACTTTCTCCACGGATGAAGCGTGCGACAGAGCTTCGTCAATTACGCTCTTCAGATTGATTACTTTCCCCCTGCGAAAGGCTCCGTCGGCTGTTATCACGATCTTGCTTCGCGAGTCTGCAATCCTATCGGCTACCGCTTGTGCAGTGAATCCTGCAAAGATCACCGAATGAATGGCGCCCAATCGAAGCGTTGCCAGCATTGCGATAGGCAACTCGGGAATCATCGGAAGGTAAATGGTCACTCGATCTCCTTTCTCCACGCCAAACTCTTTCAGAGCCCGGCTGAGCTTCCGGACCTCGCTCAGCAGCTGCGCATAGGAGATCGCCCTATTTGATCCGTCCTCCCCCTCCCAGTAGTACGCCACCTTGTTCTTTCGCGGGGAGTTTGCGTGCCTATCCAGAGCGTTGTAACAGATGTTGGTCTTCCATTTCGCGAACCAGCTCCCGTAGGGCGGGATCTCGGTCTTCTGAAAGACCGGGCCGGTTTTTTCACTCCAGAAAAGATTCTCCGCCACCTCTCGCCAATATCCTTCTGGGTCGGCTATGCTCTTTTCGTGGATCGTCCGAAGTTTTTCGATGTTCGGATTTATCGCTGATTCTGTAGGGAGGACCTCACCTAGGTCAGACATTCTTCGATTCTCCGTAAACTGCTAAACTAATGCTGATCAGCCAATGCTAGCTTTCGCGGTGACAAGCTTTCCCTTTTCAATAACGGGTTGCATTCCTAGATTTAGAGTGCCCCGATCTACTACGCCTGTAATGCCAAATCCACCGAGCCCGATCGCGCCTGCGACAAATCTGTCCTGACCATACCCGTAAGTCAGAACGGGGTTCAAACCGATTGTGATCATTGACAGCTTCCTCTTTTCTTCGGTCATTTCGCCCAGGATCTTGTCCAGCTTCTGCTGGCCCTGCTTGTCCTTACCCTCCCACCCCGTAAGCCGTCCTTTTTCGAATTCGAGAGTCCCTCCATTTATCAGTCCCAGACGAGTCACAGAGGAAGAGAAAACCACCTTTCCGGTGGTGCTTTCCGGATCCACCTCTTTCCAGATCAGGCCCGGAACGATATACGAAATGCCATTTTTGGCGGTGATGTCTGCCTCGTCGGTAACGCCGTCCTCTATCCCCAGATCTCCTCTCAAATTGAACGAGAGAGATGCGTTTCCTGTCCGCAGCTCGGCCTGTGTACCGTCGGTAAGACGCTCCAAGATCGGCTTGCCCACTTGCTTGATGGAGTCCGAGCTTACGAGCGAAGCTTTCAACTGACGAAGAACAATATCCTCTCGTTTCTTGCCCAGTAGTTTTGCCAAATCTTCTCCCACGTACCCGAAGGTCAATCGCACTCCGCGGACTCTGGCTTTCTCCGCGGCCTCGTACCAGGAACTATTGTACGATGAGGCCATTGAGCCTTCCTCCCTTGGAACCGAGGGTGTGTACGTGCCTATCAGAGGACCAGGGACGAAAACGTAAGCGTCCGTCGAGGAGAGCAATCCATACTCGTGTTTTCCCATTTTCCCCAGAAACTCCTTCGGAGTGTTTTGTAGCCCCCAGAGATAGGCGCCGTCGTCTTCCAGGATCAACAGCGGCAATGCCCCGACTTTCCTAGCCTCCTTTACAATTTCTTTTGCGAACTCGAGGCCATTGTTCCAGGTCTCAACTGTAACCGAATCCCCCGGTCTGAGATACAGGGACTCCGTAACCACTTTCTTGGCCAATTGCGGGTATAGAGCCGACACCCCTGAAGCTCTGGATTTCTTTCTCTTTTTAGTAGCGCTCATAACGAAAGCAAAGGTAATCGCCTATTACTTTGAATAAAAACTTAGAGGGAGTGACAAGTTCGCTCGTCGAGATGACACAAATCACAAATGCATTTTTATGCAAGTGGTGCCTCACTTCTGCAAATTTCCGGGCAGTGTGTTAACAGCTACATTGGTACTTTACGCGAAAGACATTGTCGAACCCGATTTTATCACGCTCCCGGGGGAAACCACCGCACTGGACGCGGCGAAGCTAATGGTAGAGAAAAAACACGGCTTTGCGCTCATATTTATCAACGGAAAACCTGTGGGAATTGTAACAGAGTGGGATTACCTCTCCAAGGTAGTTGCCCAGGATAGAAGTCCAGCCAGTGTTTTGCTCCGAGAAATTATGACAGAAAATCTTGTGATGGTTCAGGCAGGCGAGGGAATAGATTCAGTTTCCAAACTCATGGCCGATAGAGGCGTCCGCCGCGTAATCGTAATGGATAAGGACAGAATACTTGGAGTCATTACTTCGAAAACCATTCTGCGACGGCTTGAGGAGTACGTGAACCGGATTTCATCCCAGATCGCTCGTCTACAGAGCCCTTTCTGAAGTACTAATTCATCGCAAAAATATCAAAAACCTACGCTTGCACCATCCCCTCGCGGGTCGGCCGCCCCGAAAAGACCTTCAGCAGTTCGGTAAATTGCCTGCGCGTGGCCGCACTCCGGGGATCGCCCGTTCAAAGAGACAATTCCCAGCTCATTTGAAGACGCCGGCCTTTCTGCCAAAGAGGGATCAAACTCTGTGCAAAGTTTTGACGGTGACTCGTAGATCGTCATCGGGATTATCCACCGGGGCCTGTCAATTGCCTGCTGGAGATCCACGTGGAAGTCCAGCACCTGTGTCATCAGCTGCACGTGTATCTGGGGCTGCACATCTCCGCCCATCGATCCAATGGCGAAAAGAGTCTCACCGTCCTTCTCACCAAGGGAAGCGCAGAGAGTATGAAACGTCCTCTTATTGGGAGCTAAAGAATTATGGTGAGAGGGGTCCAGCGTAAAGTAGCAGCCTCTATTGTGCACAACGACCCCGGTTCCCGCTGGAACTACTCCGGAACCGAAACCCATGTAATTGCTCTGGATTACCGAAACGCAGTTCCCTTCGGAGTCGGCTATGGCGAAATAGGTTGTATCACCATCAATTCTCGCCGGTTTTACGACTCTCGTACTCGGAGTCGGAACTTTCCTTGACAATATTTCCTCTGCAAACTTCTTTGATGTGAAATCCGAAGGTAACGGAAACGCTGCTGGATCAGCAATTGACTTGGCCCGTTCCTTGTACGCTCTAATGCAAGTGTCGAACATAAGGTTCATGAATTCATCAGACTCCAATCCCATCTCCGAAATTTGAGATCTCTCTAGCATGTTAAGCCAAAGAAGAACGGTAGCGGCCTGACTGTTCGGAGAAGTTTCGTAGATCCTCACTCCTCTGTAATCTGTCGACAGTGGCCTTTCGTTCCAGTTAGATTCGTGCTTTCGCAGATCCTCCTGCGTTATCAACCCTCCCTGTTTTGTTATCTCGTCTGCTATCAGCCGCGAGAGCTCCCCTTCGTAGAATTCGTCGACCCCAGAGAGCGCGATTGCCCGAAGCGATTTGGCGAGATCTCTTTGCTTCAGATTGAAACCAGGGTGCGGCACTTGCCCTTGGGGCAGAAAGATCTCTCGCCAACCTTCAAATTGGCCGAGGAGCGGGACTGATTCTCTGATCGATTCGGCGTACTTTTCGGTGATGGGAAAACCCCCTTCCGCATAGCCCGTAGCTGGCTGAAGGAGTTCCTTCAATTCTTTAGTTCCAAACCGGTTACTCAATTCCCCCCAGCCCCTGACCATCCCCGGAACCGTGACTGCCCCCAAGGGTCCCCTGGGAGGAATCTGGGAAAAACCTCTTTTCTCGTAGAATTCGATCGAAGCGAGACCGGCAGCTCGGCCGCTGGAATTCAGCTCGACGACTCTTCCATCGAATTTCACCAGTGCAAACATGTCCCCTCCGAGGCCGCACATGTTGTTCTGGACAACTGACAGCACAGCGCTGGTCGCAATGGCGGCATCTACGACATTTCCACCGTCGTGAAGGCATTTGGCGCCCCAAAACGAGGCGAGTTCGTGCGAAGAGGAGACTATTCCCTTCTTCACCATGACGGTGGAACGGTAACTCAAGGGGACTCGTACATCCTGACTCGAAAGCTATTGGATTCCGGAAAAGAAGAAACCGGGGCCTTCTAGCCGTAGAGTTGCTTGTCCTTGTCTGCGGACTGATCGCTTAGCTTGCTATACTGCTGAGCAAGCT
This sequence comes from Nitrososphaerales archaeon, assembly GCA_030037995.1. GTDB lineage: Archaea > Thermoproteota > Nitrososphaeria > Nitrososphaerales > CADDZS01 > DATLTL01. The sequence goes on from JASHPQ010000303.1 coordinate 4,106, forward strand.
CGTTCAAGCGAGCGTTGAGCCGCTCGACATTTTCCTCCAGCTCAGCGGTTCCGATGTCCAGACCGTAGATCTGATTGATCGCCTTGATCAGCACCAGAGGAGCACCGGGATCGGGAATATCGATCGAGACTGGAGTAAGCAGGGAGACGCCGCTCACCCTTCTAGTCAAACACTGATTCAGGATACTGCCGCCTATGCCAGTGATCATCGCAGATTGGATGGCACCCACTCCTTTCTGTTCAAGATCCTTTATCCTCGCTTCGTCAGCGACGCTGAAGGCCGTCCTGTTTTCGGGAATTCCAGAAACCGGTACCCCATCCAGGATCACAATTTCCCTCGCCCTAACCTGTTCTGCCCAGTCCAAAAGCACGGAAGAAATCTCATAGAGGCCCTCCATATCGATAGGCATTTCGCAAATCATCGCGAGGATTTTGCCTGCGTTGTCGGAGTACATCCGGAACGGATGCCTGAGCTTAGCCCCGACAAACACTACTACCGGAGGAATGTGCTGCGATCTTATATGGGCGATTTCGTGGAGGCTTAATTTTTCTATCATGTATCCGGTCGTGACGAGTCCCACGAGTCCAGGCCCAACGAATCCCCCAAAGATTACAGGGTTATTGAATTGCATCTTTTCGAATTCTACGACTTTGGTCGCGAAGAGGTGATCCGGCAATATTTACAGAACTCCAGTGAGTCCCTTCTGCGAGATTTCCTGCATATGTGCTTTAGGCCGGTCTCTTGCTGCTGACCGCGCCGGATTTTTTATCTGGTTTTATTGAGACGCCGTTCTCCTAGGGTGAAAAGAGGCCCAAAATGGTGGATCGTCTCTCTTCCCCCTATAGTAGTATGGAATCCGAAAGTACTTTTTCTTTATAGAGGGATGAGCTGCTTTCCCCAGGACTGGCATAGGACGTTCAGCTCTCACCAAACCAGACATGGTGCCTGCATTCATCAGGCACTTCGAGAAAGTCTGGCAACGCTACGCTTGGAAAATGAATATCCATAAATGATTAATTACTGCAAAATTACTGCAGATTTGCTCACTCTAAAGTACTCGTTTCCCGTTGGATCAAGATTCATGATATTTCTGAAGGGATTGATAATCGCGACGCTTCTTTTTGCTTGTTCGCAGCCCTTCACACACGATCAGGCTTCATGCGCGAGCTTCTTCAGCTTCCCGACGCGCATTCGCACAATTCTAACGAGTTTGGACTTCAGCTCGTCCGGAGTGAGTTTCTGAGACGCCAGTGTCTGCATTTGCTTTGCAAGAGTGGGATCTCCCAGCATTCGGACCCAATTCTCAAAGTCGTGGCGCTGTGAGTGGAAGTAGAGGGAGTTCTTATCCGCGGCCTCTATACTGGAGAGGAATTCTTGAAGACTGCTTGCCTTTTGCCCCGAAGGGGACCCTTCGCCGCGGTAGAAATAAAACGCATTCTCGTTCGGAACCGTCCTTAGCACCCCTGAAACCGTTCCCGCTGAAGCTGACTCTGCCATGGTACAGATATCAGGCCAACTCAGGCTTAAGCTTAACTTGTTTCCTGTGTACGCCCCGGCGCACGAGTCCTCTTATAAGCAAAGACACCGCAAGCCCTTAACCTCGAAAAAATGAGCTGGAATTAAGTTGGAGAGAGCTTCCTTCGACTTCCTCTCGCAGGACATTAGAAGAGTCCTCTCGGATCTTGGTTTCGATAAGGAGACTCCTGTCCAGACGGATGCAATTCCGGCAATCTTGGCAGGCGAAAACGTCCTGATAATCTCTCCCACGGGTTCAGGAAAGACCGAAGCGGCGCTGCTTCCAGTCTTTCATAAGCTCAAGTCGGAAAAGGGTGCCTTTGGCATCAAGGCGCTGTACGTAACGCCGCTCAGGGCCCTGAATCGTGACATGCTGAAGCGCCTCCAAGTTTGGGCAAGACAGCTAGATCTTTCGGTCGAGGTGCGACACGGCGACACTAGCCAGTCGGACAGGAGGCGGCAAGCATTGAATCCCCCGGACATTCTGATCACGACTCCTGAGACCCTTCAAGTGCTTCTGGTTGGTTCCAGACTCCGCGTGAATCTAAAGTCACTCAAATACGTGGTAGTTGACGAGATCCATCAGCTTGCCAACGATCGCCGTGGGTCGCAGCTGTCATTCGGTCTGGAACGTCTGGAGCGAGTGGTGGGGGCGAATTTCCAAAGAATTGGGCTTTCCGCTACCGTGGGGAATCCGGAAGAGATCGGAAAATTCCTTTGCGGCCAGAACAGGCAGTTTAGGCTAATCGACGCCAGTAATACGAGAAAAGAGGCGGAGTATGCTGTCGAAATGCCCAGCCCCACGAAGGAAGACGAGCTCCAATCCAGGGAGTTGTTTGTCAGTCCGCAGACCGTTGCCAGAATCCAGCGGATAACGGATCTCATCGAAGCTCACGATCGGACGTTGATCTTCGTAAATAGCAGAACGATCGCCGAGGAACTGGGATCGAGACTCACTATGCTGGGGGCGAAGGTCGGAGTGCACCACGGCTCCCTCCCCCGAGAAGAACGGGAGAGGGTCGAGCAAGAGTTCAAGGACGGAATAATCAGAGCGATGGTTTCAACTACGACTCTGGAACTCGGAATCGACATCGGCTCCGTGGATCTCGTGATACAGTACATGTCGCCGAGGCAGGTAAATTCGCTCATCCAGAGAGTAGGGCGATCGGGCCACACCCTCTACAGAAAATCAGAGGGGATCATACTAGTGGTCAGCCCCGAGGATTGCCTCGAGTCAATATCGATCTCCAACGAAGCTCGGTCTAGAAGACTCGAGCCGACGATCATCCAGCAGTCGCCGCTCGATGTCCTAGCTCACCAGGTTGCCGGACTCCTGATGGAATATGGGATGATCTCTGTAGATGAGGCGCTAGAGATTTCGCAAAAATCTTTCTCGTTCAAATCGTTGTCAAAGAACTCCCTATTGTCGGTACTGACCTTCATGGAGAGGCTCGGCTATCTGACTTTGGACGGAGCAATCATCACAAGGCGCAGAAAGTGTCGAGAGTACTATCTTCAGAATCTTTCAATGATACGGGATGAACGGAGATATTCGGTGGTGGACATGACTAGCCAGAAAAAGATCGGGATCCTTGGAGAGGAGTTTATGATGCTGCACGCGAAGGTTGGGATCCATTTCATAATCAAGGGGAGGGTCTGGCAGATCGAATCAATGCAAGAAGACCTGGTCTATGTGACGCCCGTAGTAGATCCGAGCGCCGCAATCCCCGGGTGGGATGGCGAGATGATCCCGATACCAGAATCAGTCGCGAGAAGCGTTGCGGTAGAGCGCGGGCGGATCGAATCCATGATCGAAAAGCCGATCGAAGATTCCAATCTTATCCGCTTGTTGAACTGGAATGCGGAAAAATCCGCCAGGGAGGAAGTCGTCGAAGAAATTAGAGCGCAGCGCGAAGGGAGCAGAGTGCCCACGGAGAAAAGAATCGTTGTCGAGCGATTCAAGAATTTTCTCATAATTCACACTTCAGCGGGTGATAGAGTGAACTCGACATTGGGCGAGCTTTTCGAAGAGATCCTGGTTAGGATGGGGGGTCTCGCGCGGCACTGGTGGACGGACGGTTACAGGATTTTGATCGAACTGACCAGCGACGAGTACGACACCGAGAAACTTGCGGAGAAGCTTTTTCACTACGATCCAACTCTTCCGGGTTTTATCGAAGGGATTTTGCGAAAGCATTTCCCGTTTGGCTACGAAATGAAGTTCATCGCCGAACGGTTTGGCGCACTGAAGAGGGGCCGGATGATGTCCGGCGACGAAATGAAGGAGCTGGGTGTAAAGTTTCGTTTCACTCCCATTTACGAGGAGACTATGAGGGAGGCCTTTGAGTCGAAAGTAGATATTCGCAGATCTGTCGAGATCTTGAAAGAATGCGAGGAGGGCACAATCAAGCTTGTGACGTCTATCTCTGAAAAACCCAGCCCCCTCGCGATGTACATTTTATCGCGCTACGCCGAGGATGAGGACTACGCGGAACCTGCGGCAAATTCGGTTGAATCCATGAAGTCCCACGTCGAGAAAGAAGTCGCAAGCTTGCTCTGCTTTGACTGCGGCACCCTGAAGGAGTTTGTCAGAGTTGGCGACCTCGAAGAAACTCCCGTATGCGAAAAGTGCGGCTCAGGTCTCCTCGCCGTTTTATGGTACGGCGCGAGGTTTGCCACCAGCGCCCTGCTCAAGAAAAAGTCCAAGAGTCAGCGCCTGACAAAAGATGAATACGACATGCTGTCAAAGACAAGGAGGTCCGCAGATCTGGTCCTTGCGTACGGAAAGAAGGCGATCATAGCACAGAGCGTCTACGGCATCGGCCCCCAGATGGCTTCGCGAGTGCTGAGCCGGATGCACGAATCCGAGCAAGACTTCTACAATGATCTTCTCGAGGCAAAGCTCAAATTTATCGAGACCAAAAAGTATTGGGATTGAGAGCTTTCCGGGGGCATCTTGCCAATGTCTGAAGAACAATATGAACTCAGGTTTTGCGATCGGTGCATGACGAGAACCAAGAACTTTATCGTTAACTATGAAGATATCAGGAATCCGCGCGGGTACGCCACCTTTAGGTGCGCCAAGTGCGGGAGGGAAAGGAGGATGCGGCTGTTGCGTCCAAGCGCGGAATCATCTTATTGATCTCTGTTTCTTGATGGAAGCGCCTAACCTTTTTGCGGCCGTGGCCATTTCCTGAGCCGCTCGCTCCAGAACCTTCAAAGAACTTTTTTCATTCTCCTTTTTTGTAGTTAATATGATCTGCACGTGTATGAGGGATTTTCCTTTCTCAAATCCCATGGGATGGGACTTGATGTAGAGCAGTGGCGAATATTTCCTCGATATCTTCAAGACCATCGGCGCCAGCCGAGACTCGGAGGTCCCAAGGAGCTCCAGCCACTCTTCCGCGTTTACAAATTGGGACGATTCTTTCTTGATCAAAGGAACCACCTGTTCAGTGAAAATGGCCTTCATTTCGCTTGGCACGCCAGGAAAGGAAGCTATGGTGGTGCTGCGGGCTTTTACCAGCACTCCCGCCGCGCTTCCCACAGAGTTGCCCAGGGGTGTGGATCCTCTTGGGATCATGGCCATCTTGAGGCTCGACTTTGGCATACGCCGGATCGGTCTATTGAACAACTTCCGGCGCCGTTCGTAGCTCGCTCTGAGCATCTGCACTGCGACTGGATCCTGATAGAGCTCTTTTTTCAGGGACTTCGCAAGGCCCTCAATTGTCATGTCGTCATAAGTAGGCCCCAGCCCCCCGATGGAGAAAAGCCACCTTGGTTCTCTAGCAAGGCACTCCCGGAAAGTGGCCGAGATCACGGAGAGCTCATCCCTGATTGTCGTTTTTCGAGTAACCTTGACCCCAAGTGCCGTGAGTTCCTGCGACATCCAGTGAGAGTTCGTATCTAGAGTTGTGCCATTCAAGAGCTCATTCCCGACCACGATTATCTCCGCGGTAGCCTGCGTAGCCTCCGTTTCTTGGCAAGAAGATTTGTTAGTCACGTAAACGCTCATCTCGGGTGCGCTCACAGGTCACATTTGATTTTTATTGCGTGCAATATTCCTTACGGGAGCTCATTTGTTCCAGTAAGTTTTGTCTTCTTAAGCGTGTTCCACAAAAAAGTGGTTACGAGCAAAAAACACGCACGGGTTGGCTCTGGAACGTTGACAGGATAACAAACCCGAAAATTGGCCGCAGAAGAAATGATCACAAGGAGCTTCTCAGGATAATATTTCGCGGGCGAAATTGCGGAACCGATGGATGATTGCACACTTGTAAAAGACGAACTGGTCTTGAATGAAGTAACAGAGATGAAAGTCGTCGATAGTGGCGTTGTTGTTGCTGCATTGGAACTTCTCGTTATCGTTGAAGAGCCTTGATCAGACACCGAAGAGGAAGCAGTGGTGCGCGCGAGCAGACCTACTTCTCATTTTTTAAGACCGAGAGGGTCAGTTATTCGAGATTATTTCTGGAACTTCACGTGGCTTTCAAGACAGAGGAAAACTACGTTCATGCTTCCTCCTCATAGCATTAGAAAGTTCGTCAACGTATGTATCAATGCCTGCATCCACCGCCCGGGAAGTCACCTGAGAGATTCTCGCAATCGCGGACAATCCTAAACCCGCTAGTCTCACTCCACCTACCATTAATTGCTCACTAGTTTTAGTCACGCGCTCAATCCCCGACATTGCAGTATTCGGTAGATTCCCCACGGCTATGGACGCCGTCGGCGGCGGCCTGGCACCTCCTTGATTATTTGACTGCTGAACTCCTTTCAGCATCTCTAAAATCCAATGCTTGTCCTCTTCCGTCAAAGTCATACACGATCTTGCTCTCGAAGCGATCCATTGACGTAGCTTTCTTAAAAAGTGAATTCCTGAAAACTACTCACAAAAATTCGATTATTCCCCGGAAATCAAATGAGCCTACATTCCAACTCCATCGGTTGTTCTTGATTAATTACGAGGACTTTCTCAGAAGTGGTAGAACCGGGCGTTGTCAATAGCACTAACATTGAAAACAAAAATATGAACGTAAATGAAAGGATCCCATTCATAGTCGCTGGGACAAGTTATCACTAATAAGAATTTGTGTAGATGAAACCAAGCTTGTCTTAGATTATCATCCGAAGTAGGTCTACTGTAAAGTCGGAATTTGGGGAGTACGACTATAACTTGCATCTTATCTCGCAAAATTGGCTCCTCAACATTCCACTGCAACAGCGACTCCGCTAGCTCTAATCGTAATTCTTTTCGACGAAGGCTGGCTTGTTGCCTTTTCAAATGGCTTGAAGATCCTGAAGTTTCTGGATTCTTTCCTCCCTTCCAAAACGACCTTGACCGATCTTTCTCGTTCAGCAGTATTCATCAGAACGACCGCTCTCTTCGAGGATTTCCTGTCGATGTGGACTCCAAAAAGAACATCCTTCGTCTCACCGGTCAGGCTCGCTCCCAAGGTGTCTCTAAACTGACCATTCCAGAGAAAATCAGAGAGTTCCATTCTTATTTTTGCAATTTCCTTTATGTACCTGCCTAACTTTGGCGCAGATACAATGCTGCCATGGGCGTTGTGAATCTCCACGTT
>JASHPQ010000030.1 GCA_030037995.1 Nitrososphaerales archaeon
AATCCTCCCCCAGCGTGTATCATCTTTCTCCTGTTCCCGTCGTGGAATGTCGTTTTGCTCTTTATCGTAAGCCAGCAAGTGATAACACCTCCCTGTCCCTGAATTCGAAGGTTGGTCGGCTCTGCTACTACCGCGAAATCTCCCCGATATCCTCTTTCTATGCAGGTCTTCGTCCCCGCCTCTCCCGCTTCCTCGCCCGCGACGGACTGGAAAATGACCTCACCTCCCAGTCTGATTTCGCTCATGCTTACTGCCCTAATAGCCATTAGCATTGCAGCGATTCCTCCTTTCATGTCGCAGGAGCCTCTTCCATAAAACAAGTCTCCCTCCAAAGCTGGTTTGAACGCACCGAAGCGCCACTTTTCATCCGGTCGTACTTCGGCCACATCAATATGGCCATTCAGAACGATCGATCTGCCGTTATTAGTTGTGGACTTGAACGAGCTGACGACATGTGGATCTCCGGGAAAATCCTCAAAACTCTCTGTCGAAGTGGCGCCCAGTTTATTCGCCAAGTATTTTCGCAACCATTCTTGAGCCTCCACGCAATTGCCAGCAGGAGGATCTGCGGTATTGAAGCTTACGAGGCGCGACAAAAGATCGTAACACTCCTGCTCGAGCGATTCTAGTCGGCGGTCGACAAGTTGGTAAAGCTTTGAATGTTCTCTTTGTTCCTGAGCCCAGTCAGCCATCGTTTTCCTTCGCATCATCTACTACGGCAAATAGAAGATATTCATTTCTGGGTTCGTTGTGATTTCAAAATTGCCAGAAACACGGGAAAAGTTATACCTAGGGTAGAAGATTAGTTGTCTGTCCCTCGTATCGCGGAAAAAGCTACGATGATGTCAGAAAAGATTTCTAACAAGCGAGCGACGAATTCCTCGTTATCTTCAGTTGCTAGGCGAAGGCCTCCCAGAATACTAATGGCGAAACCGGGCCTTGACGGTCATGACAGGGGCGCGTTGGTGGTGAGCAGAGCTCTTCGCGACGCCGGTTTCGAAGTTATTTATCTGGGTCTATATGGGAGGATTGATCAAATAATCGAGACCGCAATTCAGGAAGATGTGGACATCATCGGCATCAGTATCCTCTCTGGCACCCACCTCAAGGTCGCGAAGCGACTTGTGGCCGAAATCAGAAAGAGGCCCAGTTGGGATGTAATGACTGCCATAGGAGGGATCATTCCCGAGGAAGACGTTCCAAAACTTCGACGGATCGGTATCGACATTGTCGTACCCACTGGAACGCCGATTTCAAAAATTGGGGTGCTATTGAAATCGACCTTGCAGAGGAAGAAGTGAGGGTCAATCATGCAATCGAAAGTTTCTGATGAGAAATCAGCTTCGCTAGGCAGTAAAACGGAATCCTCCGAGTCTCGTTTCACTACAGACTCTGGAATTCCAGTTGCCGCATTTTACTCGATAAAGGATCTTAGCGATTGGGATGAGGCGAGAGATCTGGGGCTTCCGGGGAAGCCTCCATTCACGCGCGGTCCCTACGACTCGATGTATAGAGGAAAACTCTGGACAATGAGGCAATACTCCGGGATGGGAGATGCGTCGCAATCGAATAAACGCTACAAATATCTCCTGTCCCAAGGCCAGACCGGACTGAGCGTCGCTTTCGACCTTCCAACGCAGCTCGGCTTTGACTCCGATGACGAGATTGCGGAAGACGATGTCGGTGTCGTCGGCGTTGCTATTTCGAGCCTGAAAGACATGGAAAGGCTGTTTGAAGGGATTCCCATTGATCAGGTGAGTACGCATCTCAACATTAACGCTACCGCACCTATAATTTTCGCGATGTACCTCGCGATGGCGGAAAAGAGGGGGATTGATGTAGCGAAGCTCCGTGGGACTTTGCAAAATGACATCCTGAAGGAGTTTCTAGCCAGAAAAGCTTTCATTTTTCCGCCGGAAGCTTCCGTGCGCCTAGTGTGCGACATCATCGAATACTCGATCAAGCATGTTCCTGAATTCAATCCGATCTCCGTCACCGGATTTCATGTAAAAGAAATGGGGGCGAGCTCAGTCCAGGAAGTTGCATTTTGTTTATCCGATGCAATTTCCTATTCCGACGAGCTCGTTAAACGAGGACTGGAATTTGATTCCTTTGCGCCAAATTTCAGTTTCCACTTTGCTTGTGGAAGAGACTTCTTCGAAGAGATAGCCAAGTTTCGCGCGGCGAGGAAAATCTGGGCGCAAGTTGCTAGAGAAAGGTTTGGATGCAGGAAGGAAGAATCAGCTCGTCTTCGGTTTTTCTCCGGCGGTTCTGGCGCGGTCTTGACTTCGCAGGAACCGATCAACAACATCGTGCGGAGTTCTTTGCAGTGTCTTGCGGCGGTCCTCGGAGGTGCACAATCGATTCACGTAATGGCATTCGACGAAGCTTTGTCGATACCGACCGAGGAGTCTGCACGAATTTGTCTCAGAACGCAGCAGATAATTGCTTATGAAAGCGGCGTGACAAAGACGGTTGATCCTCTCGGCGGCTCATTCTATATTGAATGGCTTACTGACGAACTAGAAAGGCAGATCTTGGCGAAGATGAAACAGGTAGATTTGGTTTGGGACGGGATGTCAAACGCCGTCGTCAAAGGATTTCCACAGCGCGAGGTAATTGAACGCGCCTATAGGCAGGAGCTTGACATAGAGTCCGGAGAGAGGGTCGTGGTCGGACTGAACAAATTCAATTCAAATTCGATGCAGGATAAGATCAAGATCGAACGACCAGATGAGAAATCCGCTCGCGTTCAGAAGAACAGGGTTAGGATGCTGAAAAAGAAGAGAGATTCTGGGGCAGTAGCCAGAGCTATTGAAAATGTCAGGGTCGCAGCTAACAACTCGGAGGCCAACATGATTCCTGTACTCATCGAGGCGGTCAAAAGCTATGCTACAGTTGGAGAGATCACCTCGGCGATGAAGGAGGTCTTTGGAACGTACAAGGACCCTGGCCTCGTGTTGTAGACAGGATTGGTTCGGGCTTCTTTAAGCTGGAAGTGTGGCAATTGACGACTCACCCGCTGAAGGGTGCAAAAATCCTGGACCTCACCCAGTTTGTTTC
>JASHPQ010000304.1 GCA_030037995.1 Nitrososphaerales archaeon
CCATTTCAAGCAGTTCGCAACTTTCAACAACAACCACTCTTGCAAGTTCGAGCAGCTCCTCTAGCGCTTCGATGACTCAGGTCGGAACGCAGTCAATATCAAACAGTACGACATCAGCTTCATCAACAACTCAAACGACAGCGAACAGCACGCAAAGTGCCGGCTCGACTCGGGGCATCACTAACTCCTCCTTTCCATATTTTGTCGCAGTGCCGCTGATCGCGGTGGCTGCAACAGCTTCCGTTTTGGTTCTAAGAATTAGATCGAAGAAGGATGCTCAATGATCCAGGTATAGACTGCGAGTACTCCCTTGGTCCATTTACATTCTAGTCGGAATTGCCTTGATCGGGTGGCCCTAGCCCGGCGAGTGTTTTCTGAAGATCAGGAAGATTGTGCTTATGATCAGAACTGACGATGCAGCAATGGCTACCGGCACTAGAATCGAACTTTCGCTAGGAGTTAAGGAAGGTGATGAAGAAGCGTTGCTGGAAGAAGATATGGACGAAGAGCTGTAATTCGCTATCACAGAACTGCTTTCCTCAAGAGAGCTCGTGGTCGTTGTTGTAGAAGAAGCACTCATGGAGAGACTCGTGAAGTTTACTGAAGTACTCACAGTCGAAAGTGTTGTCTCAGATGTATTCGATGTCAATGATGTGGAAAATGCTGAGGGTGGCATGAGGATCATATTTTCGGTCGAGATAACCGTTACCGTGGCCTCACCGAAATTAGTCACGTACAGATCCTGATTTTGCGGATCGAAGGCCATGACATTGGGATCTGTGCCAGCCTGCACGTACCCCAGCAGAGTGTCATTGCTTCCACTTATTTCTGAAATGGCTCCCGAACCATACTCCGTCGTGTAAAAGTTTCCATTTTCTTGATCAAAGACAATGGATTTTGGATTTCCAGCTACACTGATATTGCTGATGACATTGTTTGTCCTCCAGTCGATCACAGAGACCGTGTCGCCTGCATAGTTCGTAACGAAGACATTTCCATAATTCGGACCAGATGCGTTATCGACCGCTAGGTAGTTGGGGCTCTCTCCGACGGGGATAGTTGTCACGAGTCCATTCGTAGTGCCGTTCAAAAGTGAAACCGAATTAGATTCGATATTTGCCACGTACAATCCACAGTTTGCGTGATCGTATGTGATTCCCCACGGGAGCAGAGTTGAGCCCAGATTGGCCACCCCTGTAATTGAATTAGAGTCGTTGCCGATCGCGAAAACGGAATCAGGTACGGATTCCACGACATACATCTCGCTGTTGAACGAATTGAAAGTGATTCCATTGGGGTGATCCTCCAGAGCTCCCACTACCACTGTTGCAATTAAGGAGTTGTTAGTTCCATCAATAATGTCGACAGTGCCGTTGTAAGTCTCGGTGACGTAGATGTAGGCGTTGAACGGATCGTACGCTACTTCCAGCGGCGACTTTGTTATACCCAGGTTGATAGTCGTCGAAACTAGGTTCGTAGTCCCGTTGATCACGGAGATAGTACCCGATTCGAAATTTGCGACGTACAGATTTCCGTTAGTGGGATCATACGCGATCCCACTGGGACCGTCTCCCACAGAAATCGTTGCTGCTGAGGAGGAGCTAGCCGATGCAAGTAGATGGAGGCTGCTTCCAGCCGACAAAACAATGCACACGAAGACCAGGATTAGCCCAAGATGCATCCTCGAAATCTTGAGTACTGGCAATTCCTTTTCGAAATCTGCTACTAGACTTTGGAGATGAAGGCGGACGCAACGTAGATGGTTATGATGCTGATAATGACGAGCAGCGTTGCATGTTTGAAGCCGTCCGCAGCACTTCCCTCTCCCATCTTGCCGGCGACGAATCCCATCACCCACGCTTGGAAGAAGGAGCAGAGCAGCAGAATATTTGTCGCGGCCGCTACCACCGTTGGAGAAGCTAGCTGCGGAATACCTGCTTGCGCGAATCCCGGTGGGTTGATGAAATAAAGCATCATCGAAGTGGTCGCAACGACCATTATCGCGCCTATATACGGAATCATGAGATACGGCTTGATCATTGATTTGCGTTCCTTATCGAGCTGGGCGTTCTTCTCGGTAAAGTCAGCGAGATTTGTGAACATTCTCGGTGAGCCTCCCCCCACATCGACTACTTCCAAAAGCAGGAAGGCCATTGCCCTAGTGACCCAGCTTTTGACCGATGCGGAAAAGTTCTCCAGCACGGTTCTGATCGGAGTTCCCCAGCTCAGCTGAGTTGAAATCTGTTGAACGTAAGGAGTGAGGCCAGCGTAGTTTCTCCCGGCGAGCTGTTCGATGGTCTTTTCGGGAGCAAGACCGGTCTTTCTGATTTCAGAGATATCTCTCAAAAAGTTCGCCAGTTTGGATTCGACTGACTGTTTTGCCTTAACATATCTCATCTGAACGATCGAGGCTGGCGCAGTGGAGGCGATTAGACCGATACCCAGTCGCGTGTATTGAGGCAGTCCACCAAACGGGACGGCATAGGCGATGACAATGAATGGGAGACATGCCAGCCAGACATAGAACGGCTTGTCGTAGCTGAACGGCTCCCTTATCTGGGCGCTGCCGATAACGACTATAAAGATCACAGAGATGACCGGCACAAACAACCCAGAGAACATTACGATGAGGCTTGGGTTGATACTCGAGGCTGATCCTCCTCCAAGACCACCAACACCCCCAGTCGTGACTCCGCCAAGGAGGTTTTGGGTAGCCCATAGGATAACTAGCGAAATTCCCATGACGACGGTAGTGATGATGTACGCCTCTGCCATGGTGCCGATGAACTCCGACCCGCTGCGGACTTTGGATTCGCTTTGGGCAAAGACTTCTTTCAGCTTGGCCTCGAGATAGCTGATTGCGTCACCACCAGTTTTCAAAACTGCAACATAGCCGCCGATAAAATCAGACCAGGTCTTGTTGGGAGTGTTCCTAGAAGCCCTCTCTAGGGCCGAAAGCGCGTCCAGCCCGAAGATCTCGATATCCATGAGGATTCTCCTTGCTTCCTTCGCCGCGGCGGGAAAGAGGTTGTCCGCCTTGGAGACACGCTTCAAGGTGACGAACGGAGAGATACCTCCACCCGCGAGAACCGTGATGTATCCAATGAGATACGGCAGCTCGTTATCGAGAGCCTGACCTCTGCTGCCGGCGCTGATCTTTGGGAGTGAGATGACGAGGATAAAAGGAATTGGGGGAACGGCGATCATAGAGAGCGCGAATATCCCGAGGTGCGCGTCGATCAGAATGAGCGCGCCCGCGATCGCGACGGGAACGCAAAGGAGGGAAAAGAAAAGACCCATGGAGATCAGGATGTCCGCGGAAGTGTACATGCTCGATCTCAGAATCTGGTCTCGCAGTTTTGGAAAACGAGGAGAAATCATCTGGGTTGGCTTGTGCATCAGTCGCAATGAAAAACGGGTGAACTTTTCGCTGAAGGAACTTTTCTCTTGTCCCTTCTTGGACTGTTTTTTCTCGGATCTCGGCCGCTTGGGTAGTTTTAGTTTTTTCGATTTCTGTTTAACTTCGGGCTCGACTAGGGTCTGAGCCGGCCGTAGACCTTGCTCCTTTTCATCTGGGACCAGGATCTGAGCTGACCGGGGGTCCTGCTCTTTTTCATCTGGAACGGGTGTTTCGGGCGCTTCGGGTTCTGACAAATTTGATCAATGGAGCCCTAAAGGTATCTTTTCATTCTCCAGAGTCCTGCTCTACCACGATATCTTCTTCCTGCTCTTCGCCCTCGCCCCCGCCTTCGCCTTCAGATTTTTCAAAGACTGACTTGCTCATGGCCTCGACCCTTATCTTGGAGAGGACGCCTTGCGGGTCGGCGTGGTACTGGGAGAAAACAGTGCTGATCTCGATGTAGTTCCTGATGTTGCGCGAGCGGAGCCACTGAAGGACCTGGATCCGGTTCGCGATTTCTTTCATGATGTCGCTCATGGACTTGCCGTAATCCTTCGCGAGCTTTCTCAGCTTGACGCTCTTGTCCAGGTACTGATAGAACTTGTCCTTGCTCGGATCCCAGACAAACGACTGGACCCACTTTGTGGCGTCGATGATTTCGTCCACCGAAATCACTCTTCTCACGATCCTGGGATTGCCAGGGTTCGTCGGATCGGGGATCGCGACCCTCCTCACAGAAAATGTAAGATCCAGGAAACTCAAGTAAGAAGGAGCTACGTCCATCGGTTTGGAGGTAAGCCTCTGTATGGCTGATCCCGCGTCTTCTGCGTGAAGGGTCGCGAGACCACCGTGACCGGTTGATATTGCTTGAAACAGGGCGTACGCTTCTTCACCCCTGACCTCTCCCACAACCATGATGTCTGGACGCATCCTCATGGCAGCTTTTACCAGATTGAACAGCGTAACTTCTCCCACGTTGTTCTCCGACAATCCATAGCTCAGCCTAGAGATCAAAGGAGCCCAGTTTACGTGGTGGATGTTTACTTCCTGAACTTCCTCGATGGTGACTATCTTCGAGTTCGGGTTGATCATGGAAAGGAGCGCATTAAGAAAAGTGGTCTTGCCGGATGCGGTGGCTCCAACGACGACTGCCGTGAACCGGTTCTCGATGAGAAGCCACGCGTAAGCGGCTATCGTATAGTCGAGGACTCCAAAGTTAATCAGGTCGATGATGGTGATCGGGTCTTTCCTGAATTTTCTGATCGTCATCGTTGAACCCTGGGGAGAAACTTCTCGCCTGAAAGTTGCGGCGAGCCTGTGCCCTCCTGGCAGCGTCGCATCGACGATCGGGAATGCCGTAGAAACATGCTTTCCGGACATGTGAACGAGTCGCACGATCATGTCGTCCAGCCTTTGCTCGTTGGAAAACGTGAGATTGGTCTCGATGCTTTCGTACCTCCTGTGATAGACGAATACGCCCTTGCCCGCGCCATCTACGGAAACGTCTTCGATGTTTGGATCCCTCATCAAGGCATCGATTCCTCCGAAGCCCACGAGGTCCCTCTCTGCGTAATAGAGGATCTTCGCCCAGGACACTTGGACGCTCTTTTGCTGAGTCAGCTTGTAGCGGTCCGCGATGACTCTTGCCTGCTCCGCGAAGTACTTTTTCGGATCTACGTCGTCGCGGGGCGCCTTTAGCTCTGTCTGGAGGACCGAGATGATGTTGTTGTAAAGGACCTTTTCATTTTGAGTGAGCTCCAGCTCGTCAATGAAGTAATACGGCAGCTTGAGCGAAGTATCTTCGGCAATAACGGCGTAAGCGAAAGGCGGTGTGAGAGCGTACCGTTCCAGAACTTCAAAGTTCTTGGGCATGATCTTGCCGACCATCGGGCCCTCAACGATGACCGTCTCGGTCGAGGGCTGTTTCTTTTTCTGATTTTTCTTTGCCGCCTGGTTCAGTTTGTCGCTTGGACTCTGCTTTGAAGATCCGCCGAGAAAAGGCAAGTTCAATTTCAAATCTTATCTATACCACTTTGTATTGAGGGAACAAAATTTCGAGGAGGACAAATTATCCTAAGTAGGAACATCTTCGAGCAGTTTTTGCTCACCGACAAATTAATGGTTATGAACTTGTATCCGTGAGCCAAGAAATGGAGCTGGGGTACAGCTCTCCAATTTATTGTATGAATAATTTCATTGTTGGGAGGAAATTTATGATCGCTTTCCAGAGATAAACGGTTCCCCAACTAACATGATCCTGTTAGGTGCGGCCGATTTCTTCTGAGGCATTTTCTAATGAGAGAATTGAGAAAGTTCCGCAAAAAATGTATATGGAGTCGGACACCGAGTGTCTTAATATCTAGGCAAATTCTAGCGGTGGGTGGCATGTTGTTGTCGGACGAAACCTACGAAAGGTTGATCGCCTTTACAAAAGAGAGGTCCTCGAGGGGGGAGCTGGACTTTACGTTCTCAGACCTGCGAAAGTCCTTTCCGGACGTCGATCCGGCCGAAATTCTCGCAAAATTACATCTT
>JASHPQ010000305.1 GCA_030037995.1 Nitrososphaerales archaeon
AAAAGCACTGGACTTTCCAAGAATTTGGACGACGCTATGAGGAGGACCTACCGTGACACCTTCCTTGCCGAGGGAAGAGGCTTCACGGATCAAGAGTTTGAAAAGATCTGCTCAGAGGTTTCCGGCTCCAGGTCCGTAAGGGAGATCTTTGAGCAGCGTGTCGTCGGGAGGATGGACGTGGACTATGACAAGTATCTGGGGTACGCGGGGCTTAAGCTAGTACCGAAAAAGCTCGAAAAGGACGTGGGGTTTCTAGGCGTGCGGTTGAGGGAGGAGCCCGGCAAGGGTATTGTCAGTACCGTATTGCTATCATCCCCAGCGGAAGCCGCCGGCCTCTCTGCCAACGACGAGATCCTGGCTGTGAATGGTATTAGAATGGATAGATCTCTTCTGGCGTTCTATCTGTCGAACCGCAGACCGGGAGAGCTCGTCACGGTCACGGGTGCAAGGCAGGGATCCCTCATGCAGCTCGAGGCCCGCCTAACAACAAAGCCGACGCTCGAGTACCGCATCTCGAAGAGGGAAAAGGCTAGCGAGGAAGAAAAAAGTCTGTACAAGAATTGGCTGGGAGCCGACTGGGAAGAAGAAATCGTCTATGTGGAGTATAAACGGCCGCCGACGCGGCCGAACTTGCTGGATTACATCTAATTCCGCGGTTATGAAGCAAGGTTTTAAGGAAGGAAACCCAGTACTACAACAGTGTTCGAACGAAAAGCGGGTATTCGTTTCTTTCGAATGCGTTGATTGGAGTTTAGAGTGTGAATTAGAATTTGGGTAAAAGAAAGGTTCTGAACGAAGCGCAGCTCAAGGAAATGGTGCTAGCCCAGGAAGGGGAGATGTACGGACAAGTGGTAAAGCTCGTGGGCAGCGACCATCTAATGGTTAAATGTGCGGACGGCAAGACGAGACTCGGAAGGATCCGAGGAAAGATAAGGCGCAGGGTATGGATTCGTCTGGGGGACATCGTACTTCTGGTACCATGGGACTTTAAGGCGGCCGACAGGTGTGACATTATTTGGCGCTACACGGTTTCTCAGGTGGAGTGGCTCAGGGCAAACGGAATGTTGCCTCCGGACTTCCAGTGACGATGGCCGGATTCCGAAATTAGAAGTCTGCTAAACGATTACCGTGTGAAGCGGGCCAATTTCAGATTCGGGGTTCGTGACCCCTCTGGCCAAGAGCTCTCTCCTGTCAAAAGCACAGATCAAGGTTATCATAGATTGCGGCAGGACTCTGCTCACCGATTCGTCGAACTCTTTGTAATTGCCGAGGTACCCTTTTCTCACTATCATGTCGGTCTCAAATAAAATCACGAGTGGCGAGAACCCGAGCTTCGACGTCTCCTTTTCGAACTCCTTGATCTTCTCGATCAATTCCTGCACTGGTCGAAACTGCTGCTGGCGACCCGTGGTCAAGAAAAACTCTTCAGAGTCGATGATCCTCATCTGTTGCTTCTTTTCATAAGCCGCGACGTCGAAGCCGGTGTCTTTGAGAGACAACCGGATTCCCTTAACGCCTTGCTTTCCTGCGACGTAAATCAGGTAAGCGTTTTTCTCGTCAACGGCTTCCCGACAAAGAGAGAATAGCTTTAGCTGTTTTTCCGAGTGTGAGTCGAAAAAGTAGGCGGCGTGAATCCCGGGCTCCAGAAGACCTTTTTCGCCAGGATTCCCGGGAATCTCGGTACTAGCTGCTGCCATCCAAATCCCCGTGAATTCGTCTATCAAGGAACACTTCCTCGTTCGACTAATCTTATTGTTTTCTATCATATGGACAAAGGGTCAAAAAATTTCTGTTTTAGAAGGGTGCTTTATCTTTGAAATCTTTTGGCAGGGGTCGCAGAAAAGTCTACTTGCTCGTGAAACGGCGTGGTCTCTGAAAACGAGCGTACGGAGAAAAGCGATCGGACACCGAATAGAAGGAATTACGATTGCCTGCGACCGCTCTAAATTCCCGGCTGGCAGAGATCTTAGATCGCAGGAAATTTGGGGAGAGTCAGGTTCGCCGAGACGATCTGATCTAGACCATGATTAGAGAATTCTGCAAGGTGTCGTTTCATTTAATGACACTCGATGGGGAAACTGAAGATGAGGCAACCGAAATTGAAAACATTGATCGTAGACTCCCTAAATGATCCCGCAGGCACAAACATCAGGGAGCGACTGCTTGAAGCTTTTCCCTTCGAAGATTCTGGTAAAGCTTTTGATGGGAATCCGGTGTACGTTATTGAACCCGAGATTTCACTCGTAAGCTCTAGACAGGGAATCGTCTTCGTTAACGGTAACTTAGACGAAGAATTCCGTGCGGACAGATCCGTCTTCATATCGCGCCATTACGCGGAAAGCGGAATCCCCAGTTTAACGGCTCACTTTACCGGAAATTTTGGGAAGGCCGACTTTGGGGGCAATCCCGGCGAGATTTCGAAATTCTCTCCATCTCTTCTCAAAACCTACATGCAAGACCTGAGATCCATAGCTCAAGACATAACGTCGACGTATAACATCACGCTCGAGGCAACGCATCACGGGCCTACGTCACTGAACTCGTCCATACTTTTTGTCGAGTTGGGGTCAACGGACACCCAGTGGCGAGACGTACGGGCTGCGCAAAAAATCTCCGAAGCGTTGATGATGGCCCTGTGCTCCCCGAAAAGCTTCAACAAATGCGCGGTATGCGTGGGCGGCACACACTATCCGGAAAAGTTCAACGAGTATCTCTTCAATTCGGAGTACGCTCTGGGACCCATCGTTCCAAAATACGCTCTGGAGTATTTCACTCCGGAGATTTTGAAACAGATCCTCGAGAAGAGCGATCAGCCGATTAAAAATGCTCTTGTTGATCGAAAAGGTCTGGGAAAGTTCAAGGATGTTGTTTTGCGGATTTTGGATGACTTTCAGCTGGAAAGGGAATACGCCTAGGTTTTCTCGAAGAGCGACTCTACGAATTTGTCCAGATCGAACGGGACGAGATCGTCGTACTCCTGGCCGACTCCGAGGTACAGGATCGGCCGTTGGGTGATAAACGCTACCGAAAGCGCCGCACCCCCCTTTACGTCCGCATCGGCTTTCGTGAGGATTGCCGCGTCAAAATCCGTATAACTAAGAAACTCTTTAGCCTGCGATAAGACGTCGTTGCCCGCAAGAGAATCGCCAACGAATATTTTCAAGTCGGGCTTTACCACTCTTACGATTTTTGACATCTCCTCCATCAAATTCTTGCTTGTCTGGATTCTGCCCGCGGTGTCGATTATCACGACGTCAACGCCATGGGCGGACGCATAGAGCTGGGCGTCCTTTGCAACGGCTGCGGGATCGGAACCGTAGGACTGGGCGATCGGCTTTATCTTCAGACGATTGGCATGTTCAGTGATTTGTTCAATAGCTCCAGCGCGATGAGTATCCGCGGCCGCCACAACGGCGGTCAGTCCATTTTTTTGAAGTAGGTGCGCAAATTTCGCAACCGTGGTGGTCTTTCCTACCCCGTTAATGCCCAGAAAAAGAACGACGAAGGGCCCCAAGTGATCCTTCCTGTTTTGTGCAGCTTTCTTTTTTGCAAGTTCAATTATGTCCAAATGCCTCGTATTTGCGAAGGTATCGCGAACCGCGGCTTTCAGCTCGTTAAGTACGAACCTTTCGCGATCTTCAGATCTCGGTATTTTCATCCCGACGAGTTTCTTCCTCAGGTTGGAATTAAGGCTCTCAATGACAGCTGAGGCTACGTCGCTTTCAATTAGCGCCACTTCGAAGTCCCAAAGAAAAGAATCGATGTCCTCTTTAGAAAGCGTGGTGTGTGTTGCGATTTTGGTAAGAGATCCGAGTGCAGACTTCAGCTTGTCAAACATTGGGCGAAATTTGCCTCCGAGATCCTTCGGGGAGACGTCAGGTCTGACCAGTCAATCTTTGCAACACAGCCCTGCTGGACTCAAGTCTGGATCCGATCTCTCTGCGCTGCTGCTCCAGGGCAGATGCGGCGCGATCCAGCTCCTTCTCTCTTGCCTGCAGGAACGCTTTGGACGAATCGAGATCCTTTTCGACGGCGACTCCGGCTCCGACGCTCAAGATCAGCCGTTTTCCCTCGACGTCCGAAACGGGTAGGAGCAAGCCGCCACCGACGGGTAGCAATAGGTCACTTTTCTGAGACTGCATGAGAACATCCACCGCTTGTATTGCTGACCTAAAGTCCGACAGTCCGGCTGAAGCAGCCTGGATCCTCTCGACGATGTTGTTGTAATAGGCTTCGAGTGTCTGTATTTCGGAAACTAGTTGGTTTAATTGTCGCTCCGCTTGTTCTTCCGTCAGCTGATTTGGGGAAGAATTGTAAATTGGAAGGTTTGATCTGCTACTCATTTCAAAAATCAGATCCTTGAACGAGACAAACTGCTCGTTGTTCTCCCTTCTCATTTATGCTTTCTTAGCCGAAAGCTCGGCTTAGAATTACCAGCTCCGATCCGCGCGTAAGGGTTCCGACCAGCACACCCAGTGAGTTTCCAACAACGCCCGAACTGACAAACGGGACTCCCCCGTTGATCGTCGCAGGTTCCGGCTCGAGTCCCAGAATTTTGCTGATCGCATTAATCTCTAATTCAGAAGCAATCGGATGAACCAAAGCTCCTGAATTCGTCGCCGAGATCATGGCGCCCACTTGGATGAAAGAACCGATCCTCATCCTTCTCACCGGCACCTCCAATGCTCGTTCCACTTCTTTTGCCGATTCCTCGCTGAAGACGTCCGAAATGACAGCTCCGTGATCGTTTGCGGAAATGAGATTTCCCACGGACGTGAACCTGGATTCGAGCTTCAGGACATTTTGCCCGGTGACCTGACCTAGGTTCTTGATCTCTTCATCGTCGGAGAGTCTCGACACAATTATCCCGGTGCTGTTAGCTACGGAAAGCGGTCCCAAAAGCCTAGAGCCCGCAATGGAGGCTGGAATCGTCTTCACCTTAAGCATCTCAATGATCTTGTCATTTTTCGTCTTGGGCAATCCGTACGGGACAAGACAGAACTTTTCGCTGGCCCTGAGGAAGATTCCGATGTTCGCGCTTCTGTAGATGTCGAATAGATGAATTTCTGTCAAGTAATTCCTTTTGCCTTGCGCTTTTTTCAAAACACGTACTTTGCCAGAGGTCTAGGAGGGCGATTAATCCAAAATTCTGTTTTGTTCTTCTTTTATCAATTCTGCAATGGTGCCCCCAAGTCGAAGAAAATACGCGCATAATCAATTCCCTGGATATATCGAGTTCCCGATGACTTTGATTAGAAACGAATATTTGCAAAGAGGAGTTTCCTCTGGAAGTCAGTGCCTCCTTCCGATACAAATTATAGTGTCAGAGGTTGACTTGCCATTGAGGGACTTTCCAAATGAGAACCGGCTCAGTAGGCAATCGAAACGTGGAAGACATGATCAACACCCTTCCAGAGCCCAAGAAAAAGGCAATATATTCGTTAAGGAAGATCCTACTGGATCATGGTTACCTTGAAGATGCAGAGTACGACGCCATAAATGTCGAACCGGTTCTGATCTACTCCAAATCTGAAAAGAACGTCTTATTTCTAAGGTACAAGTGGGAGCTCAGCGCTACGATCCTTGTTCCTGATCCTGAGAAGCTAAAAGAAGACAACGACGCTATGGATATGAGCTTGCACGATTCTCTGGTCATAGATGAAGACGGGAAGCACTGGCTGAAATTCAATCTGCCAAAAGAGGAAAGTATGATCCTTCGAGTCTTAGAAGATCTTTCATAGGAGCAGCCTCATCTGGTTCCGGTGACGAAAGCAAAATTCGACAGAGACCTTTCAACTGGCAAGAAATCTGAGCCAAGTACTGACAAATAAAAAATCGAACACGATTTAGCTCACCGAATTTTTCAATTACACGCAATATTGTTAAATAGGATTTTTTGCCATAATGACGAGGGTTTCGTCTCGAATCTAAGCTCCTCTCGGGCTAAACTCGTTCTTGACGACGGCGAATCTTTTGACGGCTTTTCTTTAGGTTCTGAGTTTAGCTCTCCTGTCGTCGGAGAAGTCGTGTTTAACACCGGGATGGTTGGTTATCCTGAGGCGATGACAGATCCTTCCTACGCGGGCCAGCTTCTCTGTTTTACTTACCCTCTGATAGGAAATTATGGAGTGCGTGACTATTCCTTTGACCAAAACGGAATCTGTCAGGGCTTTGAATCGACCGGTATCAAGACCAAGGGGATCATAGTCAGCCAAGCTTCTGAAAATCCTTCACACTACGGGACGAAACGCACACTGAATGATTGGATGCAGTCGGAGAGAATCTCTGGCATTGAAGGAGTCGATACTCGCGAACTGACGCTGCATCTTAGAGAGAAAGGCGTCATGATGGGGGCCATCTCGCGCACGGTTGAGGAAGGGATCTCCGCCATGCAAGCGGCTAGCGAGTACTCCGAGGTCGACTTTTGCAGGCTGGTGTCGACCAGATCGCTCGCCACGTTTGGAAAGAACGTGTGCGGCCGGATAACTGTGCTAGACTGCGGACTGAAAATGAATATCGTCAGGTGTCTAGTCCGAAGAGGATTTGAGGTCACAGTTCTCCCGTACGAAACAAAATTCGAAGAATTGGGTTCTGCTTTCGATGGCGTCGTAATTAGCAACGGTCCAGGGGACCCCAAAAATTGCGCGCCGGCAATCAATCTGGCACGAGCGGCGATCGAGAAGGATCTTCCGACACTCGGGATTTGCCTAGGCACCCAGATTATTGCCCTGTCCCTAGGGGCGGACACATTCAAACTGAAGTACGGCCACCGAGGTCAAAACAAGCCTTGCATCGATTTGAAAACTGGCCACTCCCTCGTTACGAGCCAAAACCACGGCTACACCGTGGATGAAAAATCATTGAAGGGAACCGGCTTGGAGCCCTGGTTTGTGAATGCCGATGACAAGACCATCGAGGGCCTAACACACGTAGACAAACCTTGCATTTCCGTGCAGTTTCATCCCGAAGCTTCCCCCGGACCCGTGGATGCAGCATATGTATTCGATATCTTCAAAGATCTCGTTTTGAAACGGAGTTGACCTTCCGATGCCGCTTGACAAATCCATAAAGAAGATCCTGATTCTTGGGAGTGGGTCGATAAAGATCGGGGAGGCGGGCGAGTTTGATTATTCAGGGTCGCAAGCTCTAAAGGCAATTTCCGAGGAAGGCATACAATCCGTTCTTGTAAATCCTAACGTGGCTACGATTCAGACAGACACTCGAATGGCGGACAAGGTCTACTTTCTCCCCGTCACCCCAGAATATGTAGAACAGGTCATCCGTCAAGAACGCCCGGATTCTATTCTTTTGAGCTTCGGCGGGCAGACCGCGCTGAACTGCGGGATTGGACTGGAAAAGAGCGGCATTCTGTCAAAGTACAATCTTCGCGTGCTGGGAACATCGACTAGGGGAATCGAGCTCACGGAGGATCGCGATCTGTTCAAAATCACGATGACGGAAAATGGCATTGATTGCCCCGTCAGCGAGGCGGTCTATTCGGTAGAAGAAGCTAGGCAGGTGGCTACCCGTATAGGATACCCGGTAATCGTCAGAGTGGCCTTCACCCTGGGCGGCAGGGGAGGCGGCGTGGCTTTCAACGAATACGAGCTTGATTCAATCGCAGAGAAGGGCCTCGCTAACAGCATCGTACATCAGATCTTGATCGAAGAGTACGTAGGTTCTTGGAAACAAATCGAGTACGAGGTTATGAGGGATTCCTCCGATAACTGCATAACTATTTGCAATATGGAAAACGTCCTGGCGATGAGGGTCCACACCGGGGACAACACCGTCGTGGCGCCGTCGCAGACGATCACAAACCAAGAGTACCACGAACTGAGAGAGCTTGCGATTAGAGCAGCACGGTCGGTTGGTATTGTCGGAGAGTGCAACATTCAATTCGCGCTAGATTTGAACTCGAACCGGTATTATGCAATAGAAATCAATGCAAGACTATCCAGATCCTCGGCTCTCGCCTCCAAGGCTACAGGATATCCAATCGCTTACGTTGCGGCGAAGATTGCTCTAGGATATTCTCTTTCAGAGCTCACCAACAAAGTGACTGGAATCACTTCCGCTTGCTTTGAACCAGCTCTCGACTACGTAGTAGTGAAGATGCCCAGATTCGACTTTCGCAAGTTCGAACGTGTCAGGCGCGATTTGGGCAGCCAAATGAAATCGGTAGGAGAAGTCATGGCGATTGCCAGATCTTTCGAGGAAGGGATCCAAAAAGCAATCAGGATGTTGGATATTGGAAGGGATGGCTTGATGGACTACAAGCCGCTTGGTTCAATAGAGCTCATAGAAAATGCGTTGGTGCACCCCACGGATTCGATCTTCTTCAGCATCGCGGAAGCTCTTTCGAACGGGTTTACGGTAGAGGAGATAAATCGACTGACATGGGTCGACAAGTGGTTCATATCAAAGATAAAGAACATCGTGGATGCCGATGCAGAACTGAGTGAAATAGCAATCCTCGGCATCGAACCTAGCCTCGACTTTCTTAGAGAATTAAAGAAACTTGGTTTCTCCGATTCCTGGATCGCGAAGCGACTCAGCCTTTTGGAGTCCAGGGTGCGCGAATTGCGAGAGGCTTACTCTCTCAGGCCCTTTGTAAAACAGGTGGACAGCCTCGCGGGGGAATGGCCCGCAAAGACCAATTATCTTTACACTAGCTATGACGGCCGGAAAGACGACCCGATATTTTTCTCTGGTTCCGATACTCCAAAAATCATTGTCCTGGGCGCTGGTTGCTACCGGATCGGTAGCTCGGTCGAATTCGATTGGTGTACCGTCAACATGGTCTGGGCCCTCCAGAGAAAGGGGTTCGAAGTCGTTGTCATTAACTGCAATCCGGAGACCGTGTCGACGGATTACGATACCAGCGACCGGTTGTATTTCGAAGAGCTGACTCTGGAGCGGGTCTTGGATATTCACAATCTTGAAAATCCGATCGGGGTTGTCTGCTGCGTCGGTGGACAGACCGCTAACAACCTGATCCCCAAGCTTGCCAGCGCAGGTGTCCGCATCCTAGGAACGTCGAGTGAAAACCTGGACAGAGCGGAAGATAGAGCCAAGTTCTCCGACCTTCTTGACAAGTTTGAGATCTCCCAACCGCGCTGGATCGAAGTAACGTCCGAAGAAAGGGCTACAGAGTTC
The DNA here is from genome assembly GCA_030037995.1 of Nitrososphaerales archaeon. Taxonomy (GTDB): domain Archaea; phylum Thermoproteota; class Nitrososphaeria; order Nitrososphaerales; family CADDZS01; genus DATLTL01. The sequence goes on from JASHPQ010000305.1 coordinate 9,160, forward strand.
GCTCGTGAAAACTTTCCTGTGATCCTCAGGCCCTCTTACGTTTTGAGTGGAGCAGCGATGCGGGTGATCTGGAGCGAAAATCAGCTGCAGAGCTTTCTCGGAGAAGCTGCGGAAGTGTCTCCCGATCATCCGCTAGTAATCAGCAAGTTCATTCAGAACGCCAAGGAGGCCGAAGTGGATGCGGTAAGTGACGGGGAAAATGTACTTGTAGGAGCGATCATCGAGCATCTCGAAAAAGCTGGCGTGCACTCTGGCGATGCAACGATGCGGATTCCTGCGGAGGGCCTCACTAGCGAGGCGCAAGGCAAGATCCTAGATTACACAAAGAGAATCGCTCGGGGGTTGAGCATCAAGGGGCCTTTCAATGTACAGTATATCGTCAAGGGCGCCGACGTGCTCGTGATCGAGTGCAATCTGAGAGCTTCTCGCTCCATGCCTTTTGTTTCAAAAATGATGGGAGTGAATCTACTCGAAGTAGGGGCCGAAGCCGTGCTTGGCAGTGACATTGGTCCATACCTAAACGCCGGCAGGATTCCCGCTTTCAAGGTGGGAGTAAAGGTGCCGCAGTTCTCTTTCATGCAGCTCGACGGTGCGGATCCCCTCCTCGGCGTAGAGATGCAATCGACGGGCGAAGTAGCGTGCTTTGGAGACAACTTCTTCGACGCTTTTTGCAAGGCGCTTGCCGCTTCAGGATACAAAATTCCGATGGACGGGAACGTCCTGATCAGTGTTGGAGGGACCGAGTTAAAGAGAAAAACGCTCAACGCCGTTCGCAAACTAGCTGAGATGGGGTACTCCATTTTCGCCACCGAGCACACTGCTGAATTTCTAACGAAACACGGACTCGAAAAAGTGACCGTTCTTTACAAGATGATGGAAAGAGAGCGGAAGCCCAACATAAGCGATTACCTCGCGGAGAGAAAAATCGACCTGATCATTAACATCCCGAGCAGTCTCGCCTTGGAAAAATTTGCTGACATGCAGGAAGACGATTACAAGATCCGAAGGAAGGCAGTCGAGCTCGGGATTCCGGTACTTACGAATGTCGAAAATATTGAGGTTTTTGTCAAGGGACTAGCCTGGCTGCGGACCAGGGAAATAACCATAGCTCCGTTGACCTCCAAAAAGTAAGTACCGCCCCGGTATTTTCCCTCTTTCGAGACAAGCTGCCGCAGTAAAGCTCTTATCTTTCAGTCATGCGTTTGGCTGCGAGTAAATCCCGGATGATCGACGCGTACACCTTGTATGCGGTCACATGCCTGCTTTTCGCGATACCCTTGCTGATGCTTTGGTATCTCAAAGAACTTTCGATTGGCAAGATGGTAATTCTCCTGTTCATTCTGGATATCGGTCTCACCATCGAAGCTGCCCTGTACTCTGAGATCATTCTGATCGCGGTTCTCCATGTAATTACGATACCTGCATTCTTCGCGCTCATTTATCTGGATCTTATACAGCAACACAAGACGAAATTTCGATGCTTCATATGTGGCAAAGACATCCGGGAGTCCGAGAAGGCAGACATCGTAAAGCGTCTGGTTGATGGAGAGAAGAAAGAAATCAGTGTTCACGCTGCTTGCATCGGATTGGAAGGCCACCAGAGGAAGACTTTTCCGGGAAATTCCTTCAAGAAAGGGATTCCCGAGTAGATAGGCGCCTTACTGCTGCCTGATTTCTGAAAGGCTTTGCCTGCCTGCGGAATCTCTAGTTTGCTTTGCCTTTCTTCGTTGTTCGCCCCTTGCCAGACCGCCCTTACGAGCAACCGTCCTGCGAGTCTCCGAATCAGCTGCCTGTAAACCACGTTTTTGATGAGGCGCTTCTCCTCCCGCCTTCGCGACTCGTTCTCTAGTTTCCGAAGAAGCAGAGGCCAAGCCTCTTTTTTTAGCGGTATCTTGTTCGGACATGGCTCCCAAATCCCAGACCCTTTGCTATTATTGCAATTGCTCTATTTAGTGATTGTGAAACTAAGCTCCATGTTGTATTCTGTACAGTGCGTAAGTATAGAAAATTAAGAGGATAGGAACTGGAAACATGTAAGCTACTGATTGGCTGGGGCGCTTCGGAAACTGCGACTTTCCTCTCACCCTGGTAGAGAGCCGAAGGTGCTGAACAATACGGGTCTCTGTCTAAAGTTGCTTCTATTTTCATAGTCCCTAAAATTGCACGGTCGGGATATAGGTCTCAGCATCTATCCCTTGGTCTTTTCAGGTATTTTCGTTGCCTGAGACTTCTTTTGCATCAAGGGGAGATAGAGCTTTGCTAATCGTTACTCATAGTGCGTCTGAGATCTCTGTATTCGAGGCCACTCTTCGTTATGTGTGCAAATAGTATGCTCCTTTATCGAAGGCATTATACGACCCAAGAAGCAGTTTTTTCGAGCATCGATCTCGCATGCCCGCATCTAAGAAGTCTGGAACTGCAAAGAAGGTAAAAAGGCTAAGTTCAAGAACTTTGGAAAAGGATTCGGAAGAAGTACTCGAAGAGGAAAAAGAAGGGAAAGAAGAATTCGATAAGGAAAACCCTTGATATTTTTTGGAAGAGTATTAATCTGGTGTCGAGATCTCTGAATAATCAATCCGGGTTTCTTTGAGTTTTTTGGATGTCTGAGGACACATTGATGAGCCGAAAGGAATCAAGTAGCATGGAGGAGTCGTCATTGATGGGAGGACAGCGCAACTTTCCAGATCTCTCTCTCGAAGAATGGCTCACAAAATTCGGCCGCATCTACGGTAAGAGACACGACAAGCACACCACCGAGTACATGATTTCGCGACTCGTGGAAGAAGTCGCCGAGCTGGTGAGTCCCATGGAATCTCGTGGGGATCTCGGGCCCGGTCTTGCCGATGTCTTTTCCTGGACGTGTTCTCTTGCATACAAACTGAACGTGGACCTGGCCGCCCTAACCTGGCAGAAGTACGGCAAGAATCCCCCAAAGCTCGAAAGCTTTCACGGTTCGCTGGCTCTGAACGAATTTTCTCAACCTCAGTCTTTGAAGGAGTGGCAATCATTTGTTTCCAAATTGTACAGACAGGAAAATGCAACGCTATCTCCGATGAACGCACTGGTCGCACTCATGAAGGACGTCGGAGATCTGGCGATGCTAAACCGTAAAAGGGCTCCGTCGGATCAGACTACGTCCAAGCTCGCGGCCATATTAGCCTGGACTCTCACACTTTCTCAGCTGCTGAAATTGGATCTGTCGGAAGTCGTGTACGCCAAGTACGACGATCACTGTCCGGTTTGCCTCCGGGTGACTTGCGATACAGACATCTGCCATCCAATGGTAAACATGTTTGTCTCCTTCGGCGATACCATAAAGGACGAAGAAAAATATGCCCTTCTGGACACCATAGGCAAATTCGGATTTCAGGCCGTATTGGGCAAATCAGCAGAAGTGAGCAGCACCAAGGATCTCTCCACTTCGTTGGATCTCATCAGTAAGTGCGACGCCGCTTGTCTCGTTCTCACAGACGACGGGATCACCAAAAAAATCGACTATAGACAGATCTTCGAGGCACTGATTTGTTACTCGGTGTTATCCAAGGGAAACATCTGGATATTTACGCAGAACGCCTCTGACGAGTTCAAGTCGTATCTTGAGGGTGTTTTTTCCTCTGAAAGGCTGTCGGTTTCCAATTACTCAGACTCTGGACATTTGCGGACGATTTTAGACTCGAAGCTGAGAGAATTGGAAGGGAAGAAAAAAAGGACCTCTCCCGTATCTTCCTGATTCTTGCGATGCAGAGATTCTCTTCCGAATGCCTCCATAGACGGATCGGGGACGTACGCAGTTCAGTAGACATTATTGAGAATCATGAGATTATTTGAGAACTAATTTTGGGGTTTAGAAAGATAACAAGAAGGCAAAAAGGTGGAATGCAAGGAGTGGTTATTTGATCGCTTCAGAAAGGCCTCGAGCCATAATTGCCGTAGATTTAGACTACTTTTACGCACAATGTGAAGAGGTGCGCAATCCGTCGATCAAAAGCAAGCCGGTCGTCGTTTGCGTCTACTCGGGGCGCACGCAGGAAAGCGGCGCAGTGAGCACCTGTAACTACATCGCAAGAGACCTAGGAGTTAGATCGGGAATGCCCATTGCGCTCGCGAAAAGAATCCTTCGAGATAATCTGACCGCTGTATTCCTTCCGATGGACATGGAGTACTACCAGACCGTTTCCGAAAGAATAATGGGGCTGATCAGTTCGAAGGGAGAAAAGTTCGAGCAGGCTAGTATAGACGAGGCCTATCTGGATGTGACCACAAAGCAGGACGCAAACTTTCGGATTGCAGAGGAGATAGGAAAAGCGATCAAGGCGGAGATCCTTTCCGAGGAGAAAATGACCTGCACGGTCGGTGTAGGGCAAAACAAGCTGATGGCAAAAATGGCGGTTGACTCGAAAAAACCGGATGGGTTCACGATTATCCTTCCGGGGTTAGAGCGATCCTTCCTGAACCGGTTGCCCGTGGGAAAATTATTCGGGATCGGCCCGAAGACAGAAGAGAAATTGAAGGCGATGGGAATCGTAACCGCCCGGGATCTCGCTTCAGCGGATAGAGAAACCCTCTCGGATCACTTCGGCAAAAAACTGGGTCCAACCCTGCGCGATATTGCCAACGGCGTGGACGAAAGCCCCGTGGTTGAAAAACCCATCGAGCAATTGAGCAGAATAATTACGCTGAAGAGCGATGCGAATTCGTTTGACTTCCACGATGTTTTGACGCCAATGTCAGAGTATCTTTCGAAGAAGCTATTCTCTTCGAAAATGATGTGCAAGACCGTGGGAATCATACTGATTACGAGCGAACTCAAAATCAAGACGAGGTCAAAATCGTTTAGCCCGACCACACAATCTGGAGATCAAATTCTAAAGGTAGCCAGTGAACTATTTTATTCATTCTTCGAGGAGCAAAGCAAGTCGCCCCAAGGCCCAATTTCGGTCCGAAGGGTCGGGATCAAGGTATCAGATCTCGTCGCCACCTCCACCTCGAAGAAAACCGAGACGTTGGAAGATTACATCTAAGAGAAAGCAGCGATCTCCCAGCATCAGTCGTCCGATTTGTTCGTTGCTGGATTTAGGAAGGGCCTGGAGATACCGGCGCGGACTCTGGAACAATCTCCCCCGTGGCAGCTCTCGCACCGACGTTCGTTATTTTGATTTTCACTTCTTCGCCGGGCTTTGCTCCTCTAATGAAAACGATAAACCCTTCGATTCGGGCGACCCCTTCCCCCCGTTCGGAACGATCGATCACTCTAACTTTGTACTCTTTCCCTGCCTCGACCGGCTTTCCGCCAGACTCCGCACGCCTAGCTGACTCCTCGTCTCTCCTATTTCTTCTAGGTTCGTACCCGGAAGGTCGCTTATCCCCGTAAAAGCTGCCACGCTGGCTTCGCCGTCGATCACTCAAAATGCACTAATCGCTCCTGGCCTTAAGATAACGACGGCAAGATTGCTTATCAGCGTTTGGGTAAAAACACGAACTGTCCGACAGAAATCATTGCGAGTTATGAAAACACCGTTCGAATGAATGTTGGCAGAGCAACTCGACGCCAACAAAAAAACTGATCGAAAAATAAAAGATCAGAAATTCATAGGTGAGCCCTTGAATCCGCAGTCGTTGCACATCATTTTGGCCGATTTCTTGGTTGCCTTGGCGAGTCCAACATTCTTGCTGTGACATTTCGGACACTCCCAATCCCCCGAGCTGACAAGCGGCATTATTCTAAAATGTACCAAAACCAGTACTGGGGTGCTTGCCTTAAAAACTTGGCCTCATTCCACGGCGCTAAAAATCGTGTCGTTTTGGAGACGCCGCTTCAGCGACTTTATCGCATCGTTAATTTCTCGCTCTCTGGCATCCAGCATCTCTGACAGTTGATTGACATCGGGCCTATTCTCTTCGCCGATCGTGGAGTACAGTATCTGTCGCTGGAGCTCCTCCTCTATTGATTCACGTATCGCTTGGTGCGCCGTTCGGGTGATTTTCTGTTTCAGGCGAAGCAAGGCAATCTGGGTGTTCGCCAAGTCCTTTAATTTCTGATTTATTTCCCGAAGCAAGCCGTCGCTCATGGAGACGATTTTCGAGTGATCCTTCTCCCGTTCCAGCTCTGCGACTGCTTTCTGCACGGATTTCAGATCTCCCTGCTTCAGGGTGTCCCTGCCAGCATCCTGTGGTATGTCGTGAAAGACGAATTGCACTGCATCATTGGTTATGCCAATGGCTAGCATGCAGGATCTGTTAAGCTGAAAGTACTTCCTCTTGGGCGCGGCAAAGTCGCTTTCACCTTCAAAAGACATGACAAACCCGTACCGCTCCAAGATTTCGAGGTGCTTTAGAACAGCTTGCTGCGATACCCCGAGATCCTTGGACAGCTGGATGAAGTATCGTGGCTCGTCGGCCAAAAGTTGAAGAATCCTTCTTCGGGTGTCGTTTCCTAAAACGTCCAGCAGGACGTCTATGTCGTCAGGGTTTGTCATCAAAGCTGCGGAAGTCGCCCCTTTTCGGTCTCCATCCAGCAGTTGTTACTTCACGATAATCTTAAATCTCTTTCGCATTGTGTTAGTGACAATAGGTTAGTAACCCAAGAGGTAATTTGTGAATGAGTCAAGGACAATCAGGAACACCCGTTTTGATCTTAAAGGAAGGGAGCTCGGAGAGCAAGGGACGTGACGCGCAGAGGAATAATATTTTCGCGGCAAAGCTGATCGCAGAAATCGTGAAAACGAGTCTGGGGCCGCGAGGCATGGATAAGATGTTGGTGGATACACTAGGCGACGTAACGATTACCAATGACGGCGCAACCATCCTTAAGGAGATTGATGTGCAGCATCCGGCTGCGAAAATGGTCGTGGAGATTTCGAAGACCACTGACAACGAAGTTGGAGATGGTACCACATCCGCAGTGGTCCTCGCAGGGTCTCTGCTAGATAACGCGGAGGACCTGATCAGAGAGAACGTTCATCCCACCATAGTCGTAGATGGCTACCGGAAAGCTGCAGCCAAGGCGCTTCAGATATTGGATAAGATTGCGATCCCGGTTCCTCCCACGGACAGGAAATGGTTGATCAAAGTCGCAAAGACCTCGATGGCTTCCAAGCTGATCAGCAAAGAGTCTGACTATTTAGCGGCGCTTTGCACTGATGCGTTGCTCGCAGTTGCCGAAAAGGTGGGAGACGACTATCGTGTGGACATTGACGACGTGAAGGTAGAGAAAAAACCGGGCAGCGGCTTGAGGCAGACGGAGCTTGTCAAAGGAATCATTCTTGACAAAGAAGTCGTGCATGCTGGCATGCCAAAGAGAGTGGAGGCTGCGAAAATCGCGCTCATCAACTCCCCGCTGGAGATCGAAAAGACAGAGTTCGATGCGAAAATCAACATCAACGATCCCTCCCAGATCAAGCAGTTCTTGGACGAAGAAAATTCTATGCTGAAAACGATGGTAGACAAGATCACAGACACCGGGGCCAACGTTGTGATCTGCCAGAAGGGTATTGATGACATTGCTCAGCACTATTTGGCGAAGGCCAACGTCTTGGCGGTCAGGAGGGTGAAGGAGTCGGACATGACGAAGCTTGCAAAGGCAACAGGTGGGCGAGTAGTCACCAACCTAGAGGATCTCACCGAGAAGGATCTTGGCAAGGCGCAGCTGGTCGAGGAAAGAAAGGTAGAGGAGGACAAATGGGTCTTCATAGAAGGGGCGAAGAACCCAAAGTCAACCACCATCTTGGTTAGGGGAGCAACTCAGCGAGTTACTGATGAGGCAGAAAGGAGCATGCACGACGCGCTGATGGTTGTAAAGGATGTGATTGAGCATCCTTTCGTGGTCGTCGGTGGAGGCGCTCCAGAAGCCGAACTCTCGTACCAGTTGAGAGATTGGGCGAATTCCCTCTCCGGTCGCGAGCAGCTGGCCGTCCAAAAATATGCGGATGCCATGGAGTCGATCCCGCTGACTTTGGCGGAAAATGCTGGCATGGATCCCATAGACACGCAGGTGGAACTGAGATCAAAGCATGGTCAGGGCAAGAAGTGGTATGGTGCCAACGTTCTGGCTGGAAAAGTAGGTGATATGGAGGCCGAAGAAGTTTTCGAGCCGGAAGCGGTAAAGCAGCAGATCATCAAATCCGCCACCGAAGCCGCAAGCATGATTCTGCGAATTGACGATGTCATCGCCTCGAGCAAGATGAAAGCCCCACCGATGCCGCCCGGTGGCGCCGGCGGGGGAGGCATGGGTGGAATGGGCGGGGGCATGGAGGATTAAAAATCGCCTGCGATTTAGGCGATTTCTAAACCAGTAGATCGTCAATATCTCCCTTTTAGGAACCATCCAGAGCTCAGGCCTCGATTTTTTCAGAGGCCTGCAATTCCCTTTTTGCAGGAGGGCGACCGGAGCTCATGGAAAGCAGGTCGCTGGGCGTAATAATCCCCACAATTTTTCCCCTGCGTGCTGTCAGCACTGCTTGGGAATGTTGCAGCAGTAGCGCGACCGCGGTCACTGGTAGCCTTTCGTCTACCACCGGAAATTGCTCCTGCATCACCTCCGAGACAGGCTTTTCGTAGAAGGATTTGGGATTGGGCTCCCTCAAAATGCCCTGCATAATCTGTCTCTCCGAGATGCTGCCGACGCAGATCTCCTCCCTATCGTCCCGCACTGGCAATTGGGAGAAGCCGTGCAGCCGCATCTTCTCTGCCGCGTCTATGACCCGCTCTCCCTTCTTGACCCAGACCAGGTCCTTTTTCTCGACATCTTTCGCCAGGCCGATCTTCGGCTGTTCTATTCTGTCCAGATATTCGAAGATCTTTTTCACCACATCATACGAGGGATTTACTCGGTTGCTCTCGATTTTGGCAATCAACGATTGACTCGCGCCTATGCTCATGGCCAGTTTCTTCTGGCTGACACCTAGGGCTACTCTACGTTTTTTGATTTCCTGAATCGGAGGGAGCAACATATTCCTATCTCATTTTCGCGGCTGCGATCTGATCTTGGACTAGAGGATCTCGGGCTAAAAACTTTCAAAATATGTTTGGCAGGAGGGCAGAGTCTCCGATCACTTCGGCGTTGAGGGTCGTTATGATTGCTTCGGGCGCGGATCTCAATTCCCTAA
>JASHPQ010000306.1 GCA_030037995.1 Nitrososphaerales archaeon
CGCGCCGGTAGCTTTCGAAAGGCGAGTCATGTCGCTTTCCTTAGCCCTTCTGACCGCCAGTATCCCCTTCTTTGCGAGCAAACTTTGCGCGATGTCATCGATGCCCTTCTGACATATGAGCACGTTCGCGCCCGAGGCGTCGATCTTGTCAACCATCGATTGCAGCATCGAATTCTCTTCGTCAAGAAAAGCCTGCATCTGTGAAGGAGTATTGATCCTGATTTCCGCTGAGAATTCTGTTTTCTCGATTTCCAGTGGAGACAAAATCAGAGCAATCTTCGCATTCTCGACCCTTCTGGGCATGCCCGGATGGACGATCTCCTTGTCGAGAATTATGCCACGAATGAGGCTGGTGTCGCTTGACGACCCGCCGGCTTTCTTTTCGACTTTGAGGTTGTCAATGTCTACCTTGTAAGTGCCATCCTCCTTCTTGTCAGCGACCTGCAGCACTCCATTGACCACGATCGAAGCGAGCTCTTTGCCGATGTCAGACACGAGTTTTGTTTGCATGCTGGTGTCGGCGATTCTTTCAAGGGTCTTCCTATCATCCGGCTTCACTTTTATCGCGATCTCCTTCAAAATTTCAAGTGCCTTTTCTTCCGCCTTTAGGTATCCGTCGACGATGATCGTCGGGTGGACGTCTTTCTCAATCAGTTCTTCCGCATTTCCCAACAAAGCACCCGCGAGTACTACCGCAGATGTAGTGCCGTCGCCTACCTCATTGTCGGTCGTCTTTGAGATCTCGACCAGCATTTTTGCGGCGGGATGCTGGACGTCAATTTCCTTGAGGATGGTCGCACCATCGTTGGTGATGGTCACGTCGCCCATGCTGTCCACGAGCATCTTGTCCATGCCCCTCGGCCCTAGGCTGCTTTTCACTACCTCGGCAACTAGCTTGCCAGCAAAGATATTGTTGTTCTGGGCGTCTCGGCCCTTTGTTTGCGAAGAGCCTTCTTTGAGAATTAAGACTTGTCGTCCCGAGGAGGTAGTAGCAGGAGTCAAAGTTGCGGACATTTTTGTTCAAACAGCATACCCGCATGGTGGGCTTAAAAGGATGATACCACGACTTCAGGTCTCAGAAATCAAATCCGGAACAAATCCGCATCGAAGGGAATGGATCAATCAGGAGGCAAATTAGAATCTGCGTAAACACGCAGACTCCCCCGGTGAGGTTCAAGCTGGGTTATTCCGATCTGATAGAGAAGTGCGGAGCCCCTTCGGGCCGGGTGAACATCTCAGATCTAAAAGAAGGAGTTGACCATAACTTCAGCCCAGGCGGTGTCACTGCCATGGTGTACCCATCGTGGGGAGATTGCTGTCATTGAACGTGATTGAGAAGCCAACCTGGATCTCTCTGGCCCCGGGAGACGTTTGAGCTGGACGGTACGACCTCGAACAATGTCACCATGGAGCAAGATCAGCTGGGTCAATACATCAATTTCAAAGAGGAAATATGGAACGAGATTTACGGATTAGCTAGTCGAAAGTTCATACCTCAGGAGTACGCTGCCTACGTCAATTATAACTGGCTCTGCTCTAAGATAATGCTGGAGAAGTTCAATGATGTAGATCTTTTTTGGATACACGACTTTCAGCAACTGTATGTGGGAAACCTGATCGGGCCCTCTGCTCCCGCGATCCCCCGATGGCCTCTAAATATTCCATCGAAGCCATAAGGTCAAAGTTTGTCTTGAGTGACCGAGACCGTTTGCTGCTTGTCGTTGCAAGAATGGATCCGCTAAAGAATCAGGATGTTGCTGTCAGAGCCTTCTCACGAGTTCGAAAGCTGTTTCCAGGCTTGAAACTATTACTGACAGGAAATGGAAGCTTTACAGGTAGTTCGAAAGAGGATTGGGGCATCCCAAGTGGTCACATTGGAGGATCCACTTGGAGGATCTCGTCAGAGAACTGATCGTGGAGGGCATGTAACTCAGGAGGAACTCGACGCTCTTTATTCAATTTCTGAAATCGTATTGACTTCGTCCAATATTGAAGGGTTCAAATTGACTGCAGTCGAAGGATGGTTGCGCAAAAAACCGTGCATTGTGTCATCGGGAGCAGGAGTTTCCGAGCTAGTGCATAACGCCCTAAATGGTTATATCTTCGAATCGTCCGATGACCTAGACTTGTCTAGAAAACTGCAAAAAGTTCTGTCGTCATCTGAGACGTCTGCCAAATTAGGAGAAAATGGGTACTCCACTTCCTCCGAGTTTTCCGTATCTGAGGCGGTCAAATCTACCCGAGCTATCTTTGATGAAGTTTCTAAAACATATTCGAGCTTTCGCAAGACAAAAAGCAAGGAGCTCGTAGTCTCGGAGTAGACCGATGGAACGAAAAGCAGCTAGCTGCGATGTGGAACGCGGTATGGGTGTAACCCAACTTCGATTCGAGTGACTTCCTAAGAATAAAGGGGTCCGGCCTAGTCTTCATAAGATCGATTCAAAATCTGCGGCTGAAGTAAACCAATCCTCTACGCGTCATAATCAGTCATAGCTCCTTACCCTTGGCCAAACTGAGGCAATTGAAGCAAATCTCGGATTCGTACAGAGCAACACTGGTACGTTGTTTTCAAGATCCATGCAGTACTGGCATTTGATGGTGGTCAGCAGAGTTACGTTCGCGTACTCGCTCTGGGCCGATGTAAGGGATATTCCTACCGTGATCAGCACCTTACCCGAGCAAGAATCTGGACCCCAGATGTAGTAGCTGTTGTGACCGCTAATCGCTTTTGGTAGCCCCAGACTTTTGCCGAGGAAGTTTACGGCGCTGGCCTCTCCATAATTGGAAGTAAATATGCAAGCTTCGCTTCTCACATTGCTTGGAAGAGTGTTATACACCTGAGCCAAGGTCGACACCATGGCGGTCCATCCCAGTCTGTCGCCCAGATTTTGAGGAAGCGGCCCCGTTTCGCCACTAGCAACGCTGCCGTTGGCCGATGCGAGGGTAGAAGCCCCGTATGTACTGATGAGCGTCGGAGGAGGCAATATAGGCATTATGACAGGCGCAAGCAAGATCGCAACGATTACCAGGCAGGCGATGTATGGTCTTGAACCAAACCACCTGGAAGCCCCTTTCCTTTGGAGAGAACTTTTCTCGATGAGGAGGGCGCCTCCGGCGAAGAGTGTCGGATAGAGGGGCGCGAGGTAGTAGGGTTTCAGGTCGACCACCGTCATGAAAATGTAAAGCACGATATAGGATAGCCCAAGAGCTCGAAGTTCGCTCCCTTCGTTCGATCTGAGGTAAAAGTAGAGTCCGATCACGACTATTGGGATGTTGAGATAATTTATTTCTCCCAGCTGGCTCACAAAAAAGTTCACGGGTCCGCCTCCACCAATGTCTCCCCTGAATTCCTGGTAAAATTGGACCATAGGCCAACCATTAGCCAAATTCCAGTAGATCATGGGCACAGCGAAGGCGAATGATAACAGGCCACCCACGACGATCCACTTCGATCGTAGGTATTTTCTACTAGAGGGAATTGCGAGAAACGAAATTAGCAGAGCTCCAACGAAGAAAAATATGGTGAGTTTAGTAAGCAATCCAATTCCCGCGACCAACCCAGCAACGATCCACAGCTTCAGTTCTCGACGCTTGATTAATCGGATAATCAGATAGGCAAGCAACGACCACCATAATTGATCAAAAGAGTCGGGAGAAAACAGCGAACCGTCCGCTAGGAAGGCGAGGGCAACCAGAGTAAAAACTGCTGCCAGGAGCTGCGCTCTCCTCCCACCCCCTAGCTCTCGGGCTATCAACCCAGCCACAAACACAAGCAATGCTTCCATCAAAGCTGGCACTACGTGAATCGAAACGAGTGAATCTTTGGAAAGGACATTTAGAAGGGCAGCGACGTACGCTATGAAAGGCGGAAAATCCACGTACCCCAGCGATAGATGCTGCGTGCCGCTTACTATATAGTAGAGCTCGTCCCGAAAATATCCATAATTGTCCACAAATGGCATGTGACTGATAAAATCAGCAAGTGCGAGGTAGCCTAGAAGCGCTGTGGTGCTCTTAAGCGATTTTTTGGTGAAGTGATCAGAAACGCGCTTTAGCTTCCCGGGTATCGTGGTTTTAGCTGCTGCCAAGGATTTTAACGATCCTCGTCATCAATTCAAATGCGTTTCTTTTTTTCTCTTCATTCCACTCCGGAGGCCTCGTCAGTCACACGATTGATTCGGGTATTGGGAACAGATATGAATGTGAACTATTCAAAAATAAAGCACAATTAGCTTATCAGAAAGGATATCAGGGCCCGACCGATTTTCGATTTGCTCTTCGCCCTAAAAGCATGGAAGGATCGAGTCCTGACTCGAGCACCAGTTCCCGAGGGTAGCTTGAGAAGCCCTTCGGCGTTCGTATGCGAAAACTTTTCCCTATCTCCTTGAGATAAGTGGGTAGTCTTCAGAAATTCCATGGCCTCGAAATTATCTCGCATGGGATAATCGACAGAGAACATCAGATTATTGATTCCGAGCATTGAGAGTGCGCAATCAAAGACCGACTGGTCGAAAACGCCGCTGCTGGTGACGAAGACATTCTCCCGCATGCAATCACGGACATTCTTTTGCATAGCTGCCTGTGTCACAGGTTTCTTGGCCTTCGCTTCCTGCGCGGCGACCATCCAACTGCCCATGGTCAATGCTAGGTTGACGCGTGTGAGACAGTAGGGAATCAGCTCCCCCATGTGGCCGATGATGATCTTTAGCTTCGGGTAGCGGTCGAAGACGCCTCCGCACATCATCCTCAGCAAGTGAGTGCCGGTCTCAACGGGCCACCCCCAGCCGGTCACCAAAGGAACAGGATAACCATCATAACGATGGTAACTATCGTAATAGGTGTCAGTGATTATTTGAGGAGGGTCTGTTGGGTGGATGTATATCGGCACGTCCAAGGCCTCAGCGCGATCGAGAAACACCGAAAAAGACTCGTCATCCAGATAACGACCATTCGTGTGTCCGTTGATCAGCGCCCCTTTGAAGCTGAGGTCGGTCACCGTGCGTTCGAGCTCATCTGCAGCATCTGCAGGTGATTGTGTCGGCAGCATCGCAAACCCAGCGAAACGGGTGGGGTATGCTCTCACGATCTCACCCAGCCAATCGTTCACCTCCTTGCACACATCTATGGCCAGCTTGGGATCCTTGAGAAGTTGAATTCCAGGTTGCACATGCGAGAGCACCTGCATGTCGATGCCCGCCGCGTCCATTAGGCGAATTCTTTCAGGTCCAACGTCGCTGAGAGGATCCTTTATCATTGCGTACTGGTCCTGATAAAAGGCGGGAAGC
>JASHPQ010000307.1 GCA_030037995.1 Nitrososphaerales archaeon
CCCCCGCATGCGTTGCCTCCGAGGGGCCCTGGGCAATTACTAAAGCAACTCCAGGGGGCCGAAGACCTACCAGCGATATGAGTTTTGGTATTTATGCAGTTTCGATGGATCCCGACAGGAAATCAAACGTTAAATATTATGTATTACATGTCATACATGATGAAGAAACAGGTTCTCAGTGTGAGAGATGTGGATGAAGAAGCTTGGCGAGAATTCCGAGCCAAAATCACCGAAGAGGGATTGAAAACTGGGGAAGCACTTTCTCAAGCAATGAGAATCTGGTTAAAGGAAAAGGAACTGGGGAAAACAAAGCGAGATTCAAGACGGCTTCTGACCATCAAATCGGTACAGGTTGGGAAGGGTAAGGTCAGATGGAGCGAAGAGATTGACAAAACACTCTATGGGTCAGACATATAATTGATAATGATAGACTCGAGTTTCTTGATTGCCTTCAAAGTTAGGAATGATATTAACCATAAGAAAGCTTCAGCATTGATGACCGGGATTGCGACCGGACAGTTCGGACGGCCGTTTCTTACCAACTACGTGTTTGACGAGACTGTCACTGGCATCTTTGTCAGAAGCAAGGATCTGGAAATAGCTGTAAAATATGGAAACGAGTTAATGTCGTCTTTAGAGATATTTGAGGTAGATCTAGATCTCTTCCGGGAAGCCTGGAATATTTTTTCGTCTCAAAAGGCTAGCGAACTTAGCTTCACGGATTCCACGACGATTGCCGTCATGAACAGACGTGGTGTGACGCGCATTGCCACCTTTGACAGAGATTTTCAGGGTCTTAGGGGAATCGACGTAGTGTCTGCCTAGATTGGACTAGCAGTATTTGTTTGTGAGATGTTTTCCGGTCGCACTTTCTTCGATGAGCCCGAATTTCCCCAATCAGTTCTCGGCCGTGCTACTTTGGGCTTCCAAAGTAGCAGTGGGGGTCGGAACCTGCAGGAGTCTCCAGCCTCGCTCGCGATCGTAGAGCTCGTCGGGAACGTTAAGGAATTGGGTTTTCGTGGGATCGAGAATGATCATTTCTTTCTTCGTGGTCAGGGTCGACGTGTACCTGTCTAGGTACGATATGGTCTCGTGGAAGTACTCCAGTGGGACGTCCATGAAAGCAAAGTAGCCCCTGTTTTCAAAGGCGGATTCTAGCAACGTGAACGGGATCTTGTTGCACAGTTTGCGCACTACGTTCAGCTCCTCCGGTTCGAGGCCCCTGAATACTACGCCCAGCTGCATGACCTCCGGAGATCGTCCAGGCACCTGCCCCTTTATCCAGCGGACGTTGTTGCCCAAAATCAGCTTGCCCTTCTGGACGTGCTCCGAATAGTGGTACCGGATCGTCCTAGCATTGGCTCCTAGGTTCTTTGCAATTTTTGAAGGGCTGATCGTCGGATCCTCCTGCATGTACCTCAGGATCTTTGTGTCAATGTAATCCACTTTTGCGTCGTTGTTTATGAGGTGCGAAGTGGGCCCCATCTCGGACTGGGTCATGTCCACGCGTTTCCAGTCCACCTTCCACCGACCCGAGTCCAGATCGAAGAATTCCGAACGCATCGGCGGATACCTGATCCAGGAGATCTCCTGAAATTCGAACTCGTTGATCAATCCGGATTTTTGCAGTTCGATGATGGAATCCATGTACTTTTTCTTGAAGCGATTTGGCAGGGCGTACAGGCAAACGTACTTTTCCTGGCCCATGACCTTGCTGATCAAAATCAGATAGCTCGTGCGATCGAGCCAGGTCTTCCCGGCGTTTTGATCCGGCGTCACGACCAGCATCCCCATCGTGAAGCCCAGCTGGGCGTAGTCGACATTCACCAGGATGCCAAGCCCCAGTTTGCTCAGCTGCTTGTTCACCTTGTACCGTACGGTTTCGGCGCTGAGCCCGGTTAGACGCGCTATCAGAGAATAATTGGAAACTCCAACTTGCCTGATAGTTTCTATCAGAAGGTACTCTGTGTTGCGGGATATAGCTCCGGCGCTATCAGACAATGGAGTAAAGACGTATTTTAGGTCAACGAGCATGTATAAATCGGGAATGAACTGCGAATTCAGATCCAGACTAGGCTTTTGATATATATCGCGAAAAAGGCATAGTGCTCTAAGAAATTAGTTTGCCGTATTATCTGGAAATGGAAACTGGCGCTTTGGGAAAGATGACAGCAGGGATAATTACACAGTACTCCACTTTCCACTTTTGTATATATCGGTGATAAGGGATCATGGAAACCAAAAAAGAGCCGCAGCAACAGCAGCAGCAATTCCCGTCTTTTGCCAACGTCCTAAAACCCAGCGCCGGCGCTAGATTGCCCACGGCGATCCCGGGACTCGACCCGCTGATACAGGGCGGTCTCAATCGCGGCGACTTTATTCTTCTGTCGGGAGGCATTGGTGCGGGAAAGACCACCTTTTCCTGCCAGTTTGCTTACAACGGCGCGACTCTGCTGGGAGAGCCGGCGGTGTTTGCGAGCTTCGAGGAAGATTCCCTTTCGCTGAAGCGAAACATGCTGCGATTCGGGATGGATCTGGAAGCTCTCGAACGGGACGGGAAGATCAAGGTAATGGACCTTGAGATCCTCGAGGGACAGGGCATGGGCTCCAACATGGAGGTTCTACTTAGCGCCCTAGACAAGATCCAGGGCAAGAGGCTGGTCGTTGACTCGCTGACCGCGTTTCTTACGGGCGCGAAGGACAAGTTCGACTACAGGTTCCTCATGCACCTGATCTACAAGACCCTCAAGCGCGAGGGAGTCACGACAATGATGACGATAAGCAGGATGCAGAACGATACCCAGATTCTGGGCATAGGCATCGAAGAGTTTGTAGCCGACGGAATTTTCCAGCTCGAAAGCTACGTCACGGACTCGATGGAGCTGCGCACGCGCTTCCTCGTCCGGAAGCTGAGGGGCTGCGACCACAGCAGGAAGTACCACTCGGTCGCCTTTTCGCACGAAGGCATCCAGATTCTTCCCTGGTCTTCGTCCTAGATGGTGGACAGCATTCAATCTTAAGCTGAAGCATAGTTCAGCTCTCTCATCCAGAATCGGTACTGCCCCATTTCCGTAAACCTAGTCACCAGATGTACGTAGTGGAGTCAATTTACCCAGCGCGCACCAGGGTGGACCATAATGCAGGTAGAGGTTGATCGCCTAGGCAGAACGTTTGATTCCATCAGAGATTAGAAGGAAAAATCAGTTCTCACAGATTTGAGCTCCGTGTCGAAGACAGCTCCATAATCTTGAAGAGCTTGCCTGACCCCGATTCTGTCGGTCCTACAACAGGATTTTTCTATACGAATGATTTTCGGTCGGGATTACGAATGTGGTATCTTGGTTTCTGATACTGGATTCTACGACATTTTAACCTTCATCAGCGAGAGGTTTGGTTTATGCCTTACGATGGCGTGTATTCTCATCTGGTGATTTCCTGACACGATTCACTCTCCGGCCACTCCAAGCAAAAAAGCCATCGGTGAGATCATCTCGACGCTTATCCTCATGATGATCGCCGTGGGAGCCGTCGGGATTATCTATGTTTATGCGCAACAAGGCTTCAGCTCTACAACTCTCAATGTAAAAGGCTCAGAAGAACTTTCGATAGATCAGGTTGCGTTTACATTCACCGAACCGGTGTCCGCGTACGTTCAGCTGACAATCAC